>JAVVOA010000065.1:0-4563 GCA_036656515.1 Oscillospiraceae bacterium
CTTCACCGATTTTGACAAGGTCAATCAAATAACAGAAGCGCTCTGCAACCGGATTTTCGGGTAAACGAAAAAGCGGCTTCCATGACGGAAGCCGCTTTTTTTATGCACGGATGGCCCAGCGGAGCTTGGCGGACTTGGCGCGGGGGTTGGCGGTACACTCCTCCGGGGTGGGGCGGATGGGGTCGGGGGCAATTTCCGCATAGTCACCGGAGCGGAAGAACTGCTGGAAGGACTTTTTCACCAGCCTGTCCTCCCCGGAATGGAAGGTGAGAATCGCCACCCGTCCGCCGGGTGCCAGAATACCGGGCAGCTTTTCCAAAAAGTCGTACAGCACTTCAAACTCGTTGTTCACGTCGATGCGCAGTGCCTGAAAGGTGCGGCGGGACGCTTTTTTGATCTCCTCGTCCCGGCTGTCCTTGGGCAGCGTGAACAATGCATCTCGAACAATGTTTTCCAGTTGAAGCGTTGTCTCGATCACCCGCCCCCGCTTGCGGGCGACGGTGATGGCGTGAGCGATTTCGGCGGCGTATGGCTCGTCGGCGTTCTCTTCCAGCATCCCCAGAATATCGTCCTCTGTCATGGATGCAAGGCGCACAGCGGCGGATTCACCGCGATTTGGATCCAGACGCAGATCCAGCGGGCCATCCGCCTTGAAGGAAAAGCCCCGAGCCGGATTGTCGATCTGCATGGACGACACGCCCAAATCCGCCAGCACAAAGTCGAATTTTCCGTCCAGCCGGTCAATATCGGAGAAATTCATCTGCCGGACAGTTAAGATGTCCTCGCCATAGCCCAAGTCCGCCAGACGCGCCCGGGTGCGGGGCAGCTCCAGCGAGTCCACGTCCAGCGCCGTGAGATGTCCGCTTCCTTGCAGGCGCTCCAGCATGGCGGCGCTGTGTCCGCCATAGCCGAGGGTGGCATCCAAGCCCTGCTGTCCCGGCTGAATCTGCAAAAAATCCAGAATTTCCTGTACGCAGATGGAGCGGTGCATCCCGGCGGGGGTGCTGCCCCGGCTGATGACCTTCGCCACATCGTCGGCGTATTTTTCCGGTTGCAGCTCCTTGTATTTCTCCCCAAACTTCCGGGGATGGGTGCCCCGATAGCGGGGGCGACGCTGATGATTTTCCTCCATATGCCCACTCCTTTCCAATGACCGGGGGATACGCGTGGGGGGGACGCCATCTTTCTTGTGAACAAGAAAGAAGCAAAGAAAACTTTATGATCTGTTTAATCGGGTGCTTTCCGGCAAACGGATACAGCCCTATCTGATCTGTTCACAAAAGTTTTTGGCAGGCTTTTTTCAAAAAGCCGCGTACCCCGCCCCGCGCGATTAGACCAGCTTGGTCGTCCAGTCCTCCACGTTCCAGACGGCGGTGACCAGCTCGCTGTAAAACTCCGGCTCGTGGCTGACCAGCAGGAGGGTGCCCCGATAGTCCCGGATCGCCTGTGCCAGCGCCGCCTTGGCATCCACGTCCAGATGGTTGGTGGGCTCATCCAGCACCAGCAGATTCATGGGGCGCAGCATCAGCTTGCACAGCCGCACCTTGGCGTTTTCGCCGCCGGACAGCACCCGCATCCGGGTGGTGATGTGTGCGCTGGTCAGTCCGCACTTTGCCAGCGCCGCCCGTACCTCGCCATTGGTCATGCCGGGGAACTCCGACCAGATCTCCTCTAGGGCGGTGCGGTCGTTGCCCCGCTCCTCCTGCTCGAAATAGCCCACCTCCACGAACTGATCCATCTCCACCGTGCCAGAGATGGGGGGAATCAGTCCCAGCAGGGTCTTTAAGAGTGTGGACTTGCCCAGACCGTTGACACCCCGGAGGGCGATTTTCTGATTGCGCTCCACCACCAGATCAAGGGGACGGGTCAGCGGCTCGTCATAGCCCAGCACCAGATTGCTTGCCACCAGCACCTCGCGGCTGGGCGTTCTGGCGGAGGCGAAGGCGAAGGTGGGCTTTGGCTTTTCCTTTGCCAGCTCGATGACATCCATTTTGTCCAGCTTTTTCTGACGGCTTTTCGCCAGCGTGGCGGTGGCGGCGCGAGCCTTGTTCCGCGCCACAAAATCCTCCAGCTGGGCGATCTCCTTCTGCTGCTTCTCATAGCTCTGCTCCACCTGCCGGCGCTTGACCTCGTACAGCTCCATAAACTGCTCGTAGTTGCCGGTATAGCGGGTCAGGGCGGCGTTTTCCACATGATAGATGACGTTGACCACGTCGTTTAAAAATGCGGTGTCGTGGGACACCAGAAGAAAGGCGTTTTCATAGCCCTGCAAAAAGCGCTTGAGCCACGCAATGTGGTTTTCATCCAGAAAGTTGGTGGGCTCGTCCAGAATCAAAATCATGGGGTTTTCCAACAGCAGCTTGGTCAGCAGGATTTTCGCCCGCTGTCCGCCGGACAGCTCGGATACGTCCCGATCCAGACCGATTTCCCCCAGACCCAGACCGCCGGCGTACTCCTCGATTTTGGTGTCCAACACATAGAAGCCGCTGTGCTCCAAAATCTCCTGAATCTCGCCCACGTCCTCCATCAGACCGTCCAGCTGTTCGGGGGCGCAGTCCCCCATTTTGTCGTACAGCGCCAGCATCTCCCGCTCCAATTCGTACATGGGCGCAAAGGCAGAGCGCAGAATGTCCCGGATGGTCTTGCCTTTTTCCAAGGTGCTGTATTGATCCAGATAGCCGGTGGTGATGTGGTTGCACCAGGCGACATCCCCCTCGTCCGGCGACCGCTTGCCGGTGATGATGTCCAAAAAGGTGGTTTTCCCCTCGCCATTGGCGCCCACCAGACCGATGTGCTCGCCCCGCAGCAGGCGAAAGGAGGCGTCCTGCAAAATCTGCCGACCGCCGAAGCCATGGGTCACATGGCTGACTGTTAAGATACTCATTCTATTCTCGTTTCCTGTTCAAAAAATGCAAAAATACTGACGTATTTCAATATTTTGTCGCTATTTAGGTGGAAAATATGCCGCCAATCTGTACGGTGGGATGGAACCAGAGGTTCCCTAGCCCCGGCGCATCCCCTTCAGCGCGCCCACGTCCAGCAGCTTGCCCTCCCGCAGGCATTTCTGCTCCATGGTGATTTTAAACTGCTTTTCGTACAGCTGATACTGCGCCTTCTCTTGGGGCGAGACCAGCGACACGCACAGTCCCTCTCTCCCACAGCGCCCGGTTCTCCCGGCGCGATGGAGATAGTCGTTGGGCTCCTCGCTGGCAGTCAGGCAGAAGACGATGTCGATATCGTCCAAGTCCAGACCCCGGGCGGCGATATCCGTAGCCAGCAAAATCTGTAGCTTGCCGCCCTGAAAGTCGTCCATAATGCGCTTGCGATCCTGCCGGCTGCTCTCTCCGTGGATGAAATCCGCAGACACCTTGTGGTATTGCAGCTTTGCCGTGGCCTGTTCCAGCAGTCCCCGGTTGTTTAGGATGGCAATGGCCTTTTGGGGTGCCAGCACAGCCAGCAGCTTGCGGAGGGTCTCCGGCTTGTCCCGCTCCTCGCAGGGGACGCAGATGTGCTTGATGTTGTCGGGGATCCGCTGCCCCGCCGTGTCCACGATCAGCTCCGGCTGTCTGCCCATTTCCTCCACCGTTTTCCGGGTGTCCTTGGGCATACTGGCGGAGACCACCACCAACTGGGTGTCCCTCTGGGCTTTTTTGATCACCGCACTGACCAGCGCCCCATTGCTGCGATTCAGCAGCAAATCCCCCTCGTCCACGATGATGGTCTTGGCAAGGTGGGCGGGAATGTGCTTTTTCACCATCAAATCCAGCACTCTGCCCGGTGTGCCCACCACGATTTGGGGCTTGGTTTTCAGCTTTTTGATCTGTAGCTCGATGTTGGCGTCGCCAAATACAGCCGCACTGCGCAGGGCGATGCCGCTGTTGGCAGCAAGGAGCTCCACCTGTCGATGCACCTGCAAGCCCAGCTCGTGGGTGGGGGTGAGGATGACCACCTGCAAGCCGGCTGCGATCTCCCCCTGTCGCTGGAAAATGGGCAGCAGATAGCCCAGGGTTTTCCCGCTGCCTGTCTGGGAGCAGGCCAGGACATCCCGCCCCGCCAGAATGGCGGGAATCATCTTCTCTTGGATGCCCATGCTGTCTGTAATGCCCTGCGCCCGCAAGCCCGCCAGCAGCTCTGCCCGCAAGCCCAGTGTTTCAAATGTCATAGTATTCCCCTATCTTCCCTGCGTCTCCGCACCTTATCATCTCCATCAGTATAGCACAGCGGGGCGATAGCGTCGAGAGAAAAATAACAGCTCCGCTGACGATTCCGTCAACGGAGCTGCTGTGCGTTTCCTTGCGGGCGGCTGTCGCCCCGGGAAACTGGGCGGACAGGGGACAGCTGCCGGGGCGGCGGCCTCATTCCCGCTGTTCATCCCGTGGGCAGGACGGATGGGAGCCGCTCAACCGGCGATCTTTGGAGGGAGCCGGGGAGTCTCTGATTCCATCGCATTGTGCAGATTGGCGGGTGGATTTTTCGTCTGGCAATTCCAATCACCGCCGGATAGCCCTGTCCCTTCAGACAGAGGTTCCCTCGCAGTTCGGCTGCTCTGTCCGTCTTTTACGA
>JAVVOA010000065.1:4661-8957 GCA_036656515.1 Oscillospiraceae bacterium
TGTTTCCGTCCCTCCATCGGCAAATTTTATCTGTTTTTCCCCCACTCCACCCGCTCCGTTATTCTGTCCGCCACTGGCGCACAAAATTTAATTTTTTATCTTTTCCTCTTGCAATCCGGCGAGAGAGAGATTACACTATGGAATTAGAAAGACTTCGCAAATTAGGGGAAAAGCTTTGAATATGAATGGAGGAAATCATCTTATGGCAGTAAAAATGATGGATGCGATTGTAAAGCCCACCGCTGCAAGGGGTCTGGAATTGCGGCAGGTTCCCGTGCCTGTCCCCGGACCCGGTGAGGTACTCATCAAGATTCACAAAACCGCGATCTGCGGCACCGATGTGCACATCTATGACTGGAACGAGTGGTCCCAGCAGCACGTCAAGCCCCCCATGGTCATCGGCCACGAATATGTGGGCGAAATCGCCGAGCTGGGCGCGGGTGTCACCGGGCTCCATGTGGGACAGCGGGTCTCTGGCGAGGGGCACATCACCTGCGGACACTGCCGCAATTGCCACAGCGGCAACATCCAGTGGTGCAAGGACACCCACGGCGTGGGCGTGGATCGGGACGGCGCTTTTGCGGAATATGTCTGCATTCCCCAGTCCAATGTGATCATCATCGACGAAAATCTGCCAGAGGATGTGGTCTCCTTCTTCGATGCCTTTGGCAACGCCACCCACACCGCCCTGATGTTTGACACCGTGGGCGAGGATGTGCTCATCACCGGCGCGGGTCCCATCGGCATCATCGCCGTGGGCATCTGCAAATATGCCGGCGCACGCCGGGTGGTCATCACCGATGTCAACGAATACCGGCTGGATTTGGCGCGGAAAATGGGCGCGGACGCGGCAGTGGACGTGAGCAAGGTGGATCTGCGGGACGTGATGCGTCAGCAGAAAATCGCCGAGGGCTTCGACGTGGGCTTGGAGATGTCCGGCAACGGCGGCGCGTTCAAGCAGATGATCGGTGTCATGCGCAACGGCGGCAAAATCTCCCTGCTGGGTCTGGGCAACGGCCCCATCTCCGTGGATATGAACGACATCATCGGCAAGGGTCTGACCCTACAGGGCATCTATGGGCGGAAGATGGACAACTGGCACCAGATGTCCTATATGGTGCAGGGCGGTCTGGACTTGACCCCCGTCATCACCCACCGCTTCGACTACCGCGACTTTGAGAAGGGCTTTGCCGCCATGATGAGCGGGCAGTCCGGCAAGGTTGTTTTGGATTGGACAAAAAAATAAGGAGGAAATCACTTTGAAAAAAGCACTGGAGCAATACCGCAAGGAGCTTGCCGGGATCGAAGAAGCCGGCACCTATCGGGTCGAGCGCATCATCACCACCCCCCAGCGCTCCCGCATCGACACCACCGAGGCCAAGCATGTCGTCAACATGTGCGCCAACAACTATCTGGGACTCTCCGCCGATGCCCGCCTGATCGAAGCCGCCAAGGCCAGCTATGACAACTGGGGCTTTGGCCTGTCCTCCGTCCGCTTCATCTGCGGCACCCAGCAGATCCACAAGGATTTGGAGCGCAAAATCGCCGACTTTGTGGGCACGGACGATGCCATCCTCTACTCCTCCTGCTTCGATGCCAACGGCGGTCTGTTCGAGACCATCTTGGGCGAAAACGACGCAGTGATCTCTGACGAGTTAAACCACGCCAGCATCATCGACGGGGTGCGGCTGTGCAAGGCACATCGCTATCGCTATCACAACAACGACATGGGCGATCTGCGCAAGCAGTTGCAGGATGCCCGTGCCGCCGGCTGTGTCAACATCGTCATCGCCACCGACGGTGTGTTCTCCATGGACGGCTATATCGCCAACCTGAAGGACATCTGCGATCTGGCCGACGAGTTTGACGCACTGACCATGGTGGACGACAGCCACGCCGTGGGCTTTATGGGCGCACACGGCAAGGGCTGTGCCGAATACTGCGGTGTCATGGGTCGGGTGGACATCATCACCGGCACCTTTGGCAAGGCCATGGGCGGCGCGTCCGGCGGCTATACTGCCGCACGTCAGGAAATTGTAGATCTCCTGCGCCAGCGCTCCCGCCCCTATCTGTTCTCCAACTCCGTGGCACCCGCCATCTGCGCCGCCACCATGCGCACCATCGACCTGTTAAACGAGTCCACCGCCCTGCGGGATAAGGTGCATGAGAATGCCCGCTATTTCCGTCAGGAGATGGAGAAGTGCGGCTTTGATCTGCTGCCCGGCGAGCACCCCATTGTGCCCGTCATGCTGTACGATCCCAAGATTGCATCGGAGTTTGCCAATCGGATGCTGAAAAAGGGTGTCTATGTGGTGGGCTTCTGCTATCCCGTGGTGCCCAAGGGACGCGACCGTATCCGCACCCAGATTTCTGCCGGACACACGAAAGAGGATTTGGACTTTGCCGTCCAGTGCTTCCGCGAGGTCAAAGCGGAGATGAAGCTGTAAAAAAAAGCACACAGAGCAATATATGTTCCGGGGAGAGCTGCGGCTCTCCCCTTTCCTTTTTCCCTTTGCTGTCGCCCGGGGCAGACGGCCACCGGCTTGCTTTCCGGAAAAGCAGTTGAACAATTTCCATCGCCGCGCTATACTGGAGCGGTAGAGGTGATTTTTATGACAAGACAGGAGCTGATCGACCATTGTCTGGCCTATCCCGGCGCTGTGGAGGACTATCCCTTTTCGGACAGAAACAGCACGGTTTTGCGCCATGGGGCAAATCGCAAATGGTTCGCCCTGATTTTTCAGCGTGGTGAAGCGCTCTGCATCAACCTCAAATGCAATCCCATGGAGGCGGATTTTCTGCGGCGGGCTTTTTCCGCCGTCACCCCCGCATGGCACATGAACAAGACCCATTGGAACACCGTTGTCTCGGGGGGCGATGTGTCCGATGGCGCCCTGCTTGACATGATTGCCCGCAGCTTTGATTTGACCAAGCCCCACAGAAAAAAGCATCCCGCACCCCAGCGTCCGGCGGACGGCGAGGTGCGGTGAATTTCAAGGAGCCTCTGCTTTCATCTGCCCCATGGATTGGCGCGTTAAACGCCTAGATGTGGGCGGGATGGATGCAGCGGTTTCGTAAAAACAGAGAGGTGTTAAGATGAATGTTTTAGTGGTCGTCGATATGCAAAATGACTTTATCAGCGGTGCGCTGGGCACAGCGGAGGCAGTCGCCATCGTGCCTGCCGTGGCCGAAAAGCTCGCCCGGTGCCGCCGGGCAGGGGATGGGATCTTCTTTACCCGGGACACCCACACGCCCGACTATTTACAGACCCAAGAGGGGGCGTTTCTCCCGGTGCCCCACTGTATCCGGGGGACACCCGGCTGGGAGATCTCCCCCGCCCTATCTGTGGCAGATGCCACGGTAATCGACAAGCCCACCTTCGGCTCGCTGGCGCTGGCAGAGGCCATCGCCGGGCTGGAAGGCGTTGAACGGGTGACTTTGATCGGTGTCTGCACAGATATCTGCGTCCTCTCCAATGCCATCCTGCTCAAGGCGCGGCTGCCGGAAACCCCCATTTGCGTGGATGCCGCCTGCTGTGCCGGCGTGACACCGGAAAGCCATCGCAACGCCCTGTCTGCCATGGCGCTCTGTCAAGTCACGGTGGAGGGCTGAGACGGGGACAAGCCCAGCAGTCCCCGTCCGTTTTTCTATCCCATAGGCAGGGGCTGTTGCCGCTTAATCTGTCGCCCCAGTCCCCTCGGGCGCAGGGGGCACCGGCGGCGCAGCCGGCTCTGGGACTTCCGGCTCCGGCACAGCCTCTGCCGCATCGGACGGGGCATAGTTTTTGCGGACGGCATGGACAATCAGACGGTTGGCGTGCCCGTTGCCGGTGCAGGTGGACAGGGTCAGAATGGAGTCGTTCACCGTGGGGGTGATGCCGGTTTTGATCACCGATGCCCCCACGGCAAAGTCCAAGAATGCCTGCTTCTTCTCATCGCTTTGAAAGGTGCGGCGATAGCTCTCGCCGCTGGCGCTGCCCTCATAGGCAGAGAAAATCTCATAGGCAAAGGAGCCCGCCGACGTGGTGAGATAGACCGTCTTGTGCTTCTGCCAATAGCTCTGCTTTTTGTAGTATTTCAGGGAGGCAAACATGGAGCCGTTGTTCATGCGATGCCCGTAAATCAGGGTGTTGAAATCCGACAGGTCGGCGGCACTGCGATAGTCCATGAAAATCGCGCCCACCGCACTGCGGGTCTTTTGATAGGTGTGACTGAGATAATAGTCGTTGTCCTCTCCCTGAAGCAGCGGATAGGACAGGGCGGTGTTGGGAATCAAAATCCAGCCCTGCACCTGCTG
>JAVVOA010000066.1:0-8822 GCA_036656515.1 Oscillospiraceae bacterium
ACCTTGTGGTTGGTGGGCTTGCCACGGCGCAGATCGTCGTCATCCATGCAGGGCAAATCGTCGTGGATCAGAGAATAGGTATGCACCAGCTCCAACCCGCAGGCAGCAGGCAGCGCCAGATGCCAGTCCAGACCGCCCAGCCGGGCAAATTCCAGCGTCAGCACCGGGCGCAGACGCTTGCCGCCTGCCAGCAGGCTATAGCGCATCGCCTCGTACAGGTCGCCATAGGGCACGGCGGCGGTGAACAGGTCACCTAAATACCCCTCCGTCGCCTCGCGATAGGCTTCGTATCGTGTGTGAAATCCATCCATCCTTGCTGTCCCTTCCTTTCCGATGCTTGCAAAAAATCATGGGGAATGCGGGGGTACGCGGCCTTTGAAAAGGCCTGGCGAAACAGAGAACGCGGCCTTTGAAAAGGCCTGGCGAAACTTTTCTGTCACTGAGGCAGGACAGTCACAAAACTGTTCATTAAAGTTTTTGCCCCGCTTTTTTCAAAAAGCGGGCGTCCCCCCTCGTCCCCCCTCGTATCCCCGTATCCTCAGGCGTCCTCGCCGGCAAAGGCGGTCTCCACCGGCGCGCCGTCCGCGCCCTTCATCAGGGACACCACCTTCTGCTCCGCGTGATCCAGCTGTGTTGTGCAGGCGGCAGCCAGTGCCGTGCCCTCCTCGAACAGTGCCAGCGCGTCCGCCAGCTGTGCGTCGCCCTTTTCCAGCAGGGAGACAATCTCCTCCAGCCGGGTGATCTGTGCCTCAAAGGTCTGTTTTTTCGCCGTCATCGCGCTTCCTCCTGTTGTGTCAAAATTTCATCTACCGTGCAGCGCACGCCGCCCTCGCCCAGCGTCAGGGTCAGGCGCTCGCCCACGGACAGATCCCGCCCGCGCTTCACGATGGCACCCTGCTCCGTCCGTGCCACGGCATAGCCGCGCGCCAAAACCTGTAGCGGGCTCATGGCATTCAGGCCCGCCGCCAGCGTCGAAACCCGCTCCCGCTCCCGCCCCAGAAATCGCAGGGAGAGATCCGAAAGCCGCTGCTGGGTGTGTGCCAAAAGCATCCGCTTGTCCTGCACATAGGCCAGCTGATCCCGCAGCACACGGCGATTGCGCAGGTCAAACAGCCGTTGTCTCTGTAAAGCGATTTGCCTTGTCTCCAATTGCACCAGCTGTGTTTTTGCATCTGCCAGCTGGCGTAGCAGCTCGATTTGATCGGGCACCGCCAGCTCGGCGGCATTGGACGGTGTCGCCGCCCGCAAATCCGCCACAAAGTCCGCGATGGTCACATCCGGCTCGTGTCCCACCGCCGAAATCACCGGCAGCTCGGAGTCGAAGATCGCACGCGCCACCCGTTCGTCGTTAAACGCCCACAGATCCTCCATGGAGCCGCCGCCCCGCCCGACGATGAGCAAATCCGCCACCTGCCAGCGGTTGGCATAGCGGATGGCGCCCGCGATCTCCGGCGGTGCCTCCACCCCCTGCACCCGCACCGGCAGCAGCAGCACCTTTGCCACGGGATAGCGTTTCCGCAAAATCCGCAGCATATCGTGTACCGCCGCACCGGCGGAGGAGGTGATCAGGGCGATTTTTTCCGGATAACGGGGCAGGGCTTTTTTGTGGGCGCTATCGAACAAGCCCTCGGCTTGTAGCTTTGCCTTCAATTGCTCAAAGGCCACATAGAGATCGCCCACCCCGTCCGGCGACAGTTCGTTGCAGTAGAGCTGATACACGCCATCCCGGGGGAATACCGCGATCCGCCCCAGAGCGATGACCTTCATGCCGTTTTCGGGACGGAACCGCAGCTTGCCCGCCGCCCCCCGGAACATGACGCACCGCAGTGCCCCCTCGCCGTCCTTCATGGTAAAATAGTGGTGTCCGGAGGGGTACATCTTGTAGTTGGACAGCTCGCCCCGGATATAGATCTCCCGCAGCTCTGGTGCGTCGTCCAGCAGATTTTTGATGTAATTGTTGACCTGTGAGACCTCGAAAATACGCTGCTCCACGGGTGTGCCCTCCTTCCTGTATCTCGGTTTGTTTTCCCGTTTTTTCCCCATGCCGGGAGAAAAAAGCAGAGCCGGCTGTCCCGATTTTCCTCGGTTTCCCCCGCTCTGCCCTGTTTATTCGGTGATGCCTGTAATCTCCTTGCGCACAAAGCTGCCCAAAATGCCGTTGATAAACTTCACGGTCTCGGGTGTCTCGTACTTCTTGGCGATCTCCACCGCCTCGTTGATGGCCGCCGCGTTGGGGATATCCGGCATGTAGAGAATCTCGTACATCGCCACCCGCATGATGGCGGAGGCGACCAGCGGGATCCGGGAGAAGTCCCAGCCCACCGCGTACTTGGCAATATAGGCATCCAGCTCCGCCGCATGCTCGTCCACGCCGCAGACCAGTGTGCCGATATAGCCGGCCTGTTTTTCGTCCGGTGCCTCGTGATAGAGGGCATCCTCGTCCGCCAGCGTGGCAAACTTCTCCTTTGTCAGACGGCTGTCCAGCAGCTCACGCGCAGACAGGTCGGTAAAGCTGAGCTCATAGGAGAGATGAATGGCGATTTCTCGCGCCGTATTCCGCATCATAATTTGTATCGTCCTTTTCTCTTTTGTTGACCGGAACCCGGCTGGCTGTGCTTAGGCAAGACTGATGCCGCCCACATGCACATTGACGGCATGGAGGGTAAAGCCGCTCATGGCCTCTACCGCAGAGGAAACCGCCTTTTGCACGTTTTCCGCCACCTCGGGGATGGGCTGTCCGTAGCGCACAATCAGGTAGATCTCCAAATTCAGATCTTCGCCCTCCATGCTGAGCTTGACACCCCGGGTCTGGTTTTTCTTCACCAGATCCGCCACGTTTCCGCCGGCGGTCATCAGACCCGCCACACCGTCCACCTCGCTGGCTGCGCTGGCAGCGATGGCGGCAATCACATCCTCCGCAATATTGATACTGCCATTTTCCTCGGGATGCGTCATATATTCCTTATTCTCGCCCATCGTATGAACCTCTCCTCCAGGCAATCGCCTTGTTTGTCTATGGTAAATGCATCCAATTCGGTAAACTCAATCAAACTGAATGAAATAACAACGGTTGGTATTTTGCCGCAGCCGCAGAGCGGCATCGCGGGAAATCAATCAAATCGAATAAAATAACAACCTGTTGTTATTTTGCCGCAGCCGCAGAGCGGCGTCGCGGGAAATAAATCAAATCCAATAAAATAACAACTTGTTGGTATTTTACCATGTTTCCCGGAAAAATACAACAGCTAATTTGCCTCCATGATTTTTATATGCTCTGCCGGATAGCCGGTTTCGGTGACGGCGATGTCCGTGATTTTCGCCACGTCCGCCGAGGACAGCTCCTCCGCGTCGCCGGACACCACGATACTGATGCTGTCTCCGCCCATGAAGGTCACGCAGTCGGCATAGCCCTTGGCGGTCACCAGATTCTCAATCTGTGCCTCTTGGGCGGTATAGGTCGCCAGCACCGCAATGCCCGCCGAGGCCTCATCCGCCACCTCTGGCGTGGCATCCTCCTGCTCCGCCGCCGTTTTCAGCAGGGCGAGGGCATTGTCCCGCGCCTGCTGGCGGGAGAGCCGCGCCGTGGCAAAATAGTTCTTTTCGGTCTCTGCGGCATCCGCCGTCTCTTCGTCCCCGTCGGTCTCGGCGCTGGATACCAGCGTGGATTCCCCCAGAATCTTCTTGCCCGTCTCTGCCACATTGTCCGCATACCGCCAATTCAGCCACACCGCCCCGCAGACAAACAGCAGCACCGTCGCCACCACGATATTCCGCTTCCATACCTTTTTCATATGCTTTCCTCTCCTCCAAATCACGATTGCCATCTGCTCACCGAAATCCGATCTGCCCGCAGTCCCGTCAGGGCGCAGAGCGCCTGTGTCACCGCCAATTGTACCGCCGGGTTGTCGCCCCCCTCGCAGACCGCCAGCGCCCCCCGATAGATGGGATAGATGCTCTGGGTGGGCAGGGAGCCCTCCCCGCCGCCCCCCTCAGACAGCACCACCGTCTCTGACCGGCGGGCATAGTCGCTGGGGGCCTCCACCGCCCCGCGATAGGACAGCTCGGTATCCTGGGCGTACTGTCGCTCCTCGCCCCGCTCCAAGGTCAGCATCAGCTGCACCTGTCCCACGCCCTTGATTTTGGATAAAATCTCCTGCATTTTTGCCTCCTCGCCGGTGACTGACAGGACTGCGGGCGGAGGCTCCGGCTCCTCTGCCCTGCCGCCCACGGGCATCAGCAGCAGCACGATGCCCGCCAGCGCCACCAGCGCCACATATTTGTATTTGTTCCAAACGCCGCGCCACTTCTCCGCTTCTTTCATCCCCCTACGTTCCTTTCCAGCTCTGGTTTTCCGGCAAAATGCCCAGCTCCGTCTCCATGTACTGCGCCAGCTCCGCCGACCACGGACAGTCCAGCGCCGCCTGAAACGGGAGGGGCACGCCGTCCGCCCCCGGCTCCGCCGTCACACAGACGGTGCAGTCGATGCCCAGCGCCGCCGCTTTGTCCCATATATATGCCGCCGTCCGCTCCTCTATGCCCGCCGTCAGCGCCGCCTGATTCTCCGCCGTCAGCTCCGCCTGCCGATCCGCAAGCGCCGCCGACACCGCGCCCTCCGGCAGCAGCAGCTCCACATCCGCCTGTAGCACCGGTTGCAGCAGGGTCAGCAGCAGAATCAGTCCGCCGGTGAACCGGGCGATTTTGCGGATGGCTCCCTCCGGTATCAGGCTCTCTGCCACCGCCACCAGCAGGGACGCGGCAATCACGCCCGTCAGCCACGCCCGCACCGCCGCCATCATGGTGTCACCGCCGCCACAGAGGACAGAATGGAGATGGTCACCAGCAGGGCGCAGGCACCGGTCATCCCCAGCACCAAGCCGAACGCGCCCCCCAGACCGGACAGCAGCTTGACCAATTGGGGTGCGCCCACGGTGGAGGAGGCCAGCGCCGCCAGCTTATACAGCAGATACTGGATGCCCAACTGCAAAAAGGGCAGCAGACAGGTAGCCAGCACCGCCAGCATTCCAAACACGCCGATGGTGTTTTTCAGCAGTCCCGCCCCCGCCAGCACCGTCGCCGAGGCCTCGGAGAGAATCGAACCCACCACCGGCACCGCGGTGGACAGCGCCAGCTTTGTGGCCTTCACCGCCATGCCGTCTGTTGCGCCGGCGATGACGTTGGAAAAGGTCAGATAGGCGGTAAAGCACAGCAGAGCGCCGGTGAGCAGCCAAGTGATGATTTTTTTGATGCCCTCTGCCACGCCCTCCAGCACATTGCCCGGCAACAGCACCCCGGCGGTCAGCGCCCCGATATAGAGGTAGAGCAGGGGCAGCAGCAGGCCCGTCACCAGCGACAGCAGCAGATCCACGAAAAACACGGTGAGCACCTGTAGCACCGCAGCCCGTCCCACCCCGCCGCTTGCCGCCGTCGCCGCCGCCAGCGTGGGCAGCAGTGCCTTGGAGAAAAACGACAGGGACTCCATGGTCTGCGCCCCCAGACCGATCAGGGACTCCATACTGCCGGCGGACAGCAGGGTGATGGACAGCGCACCCGCCATGGACGTATAGTTGGTCACCGTTTTGGCATCCGCGCCGGCGAAAAAGCCATCCACCACACCGCAGAGCAGAACCACCAGCAGAATCAGCACGATATTTTGCAGACGCTCCCGGACAATTTGACCCACAGCTCGCCGTCCACCCTGCAACAGGGCAGACACGCCACCCGCCCAATCCCCCTCCTCCGACTCCCGCAGCAGGTCGGCGGCCTCTGGCGGGACGGCGCGGCGCAGGGCATCGGGCAGGTCGGCGGCGTGGGCGGGGGCAGTCAGAAGCAGGCACAGCGCCAGACAGAGCAGGATATGTTTCATCTCACAGCCCCCCTACAGCAAGTCCGACAGCATGGCGAACACGGCGCGCAGCAGTGGCAGGGACACCAGCGCCGCGCAGAAGGCAGCTGCCGTCTCCACAGTGCTTGCCAAGGCGCTCTCCCCCGCATCCCGGCACAGGTCGCCACCCACCCGTGCCACCAGCGCGATGCCCACGGTTTTCAGCAGAGGCTGGAAGACCGCTTGGGACACGGCGGTCTTTTCCATCAGCTCCTTCAAAAAAGCAAGCAGCTCCCCCACCCCGGACAGCAGGGACAGCAGGGCGATCACGCCCACGCCCAGTGTCAGCAGCAGGGCGATTTCCGGGGTGGCTTTTTTCAGAAGCAGGGCAAGGACAGCGCCCAACACACAGAGGACGGCAATCTGCACCACCTGCTCCATGGCTAAAAATGGAACAGGGTCTTGACCAGCTCGAACAGGTTGCTGATCTGCTGCACCAGCATCATCAGGACGACAACAAGACCTGCCAGCGTGGTCATCATCGCCTGCTCCTCTCTGCCGGAGCGCACCAGCAGCTGGTTTAGGACCGCCACCAGAATCCCGATTGCCGCAATTTTGAAAATCAAATCTACATCCACTTCGTTTGCACCTCTCCGCTCGTTTTCTTTTGCGTGATTTGCGCCGCTACTGACCCGCAGACGTCCGGCGGGATGACACCCTTTTCGCAGAGACGTCGGTTGACCTGCAACAGAAGCGCCTCCTCCAGTGCCAATCGGGTGGCGGCGGGCAGTTTGTCCATGTTGATCCCCCCTGTTTAACTGGATGGTCAAGCCTATGCGGCGGGAACGCAGCGTAGAACAGCGAGGGACGCGGAGGACGCGAGGGTCGCTAGGACGCGAGGACGCGAGGGACGCGGCCTTTGAAAAGGCCTGGCGAAACTTTTCATGAAAATAATATAGGGTAACCGCAAACGAAGAGGGAATGCGGAGGACGCGAGGGACGCGGCCTTTGAAAAGGCCTGGCGAAACTTTTATGTCACAAATCGGGCAGGAAGTAGAGCAGTTCACAAAAGCTTTTTGCACAGCTTTTTCTCGAAAAAGCGCGTACTCCCCGTACCCCCGCCCCCGCGGCTACAGGAGCAGGATGGTGACAAACAGCGCGGCGGAAAAGCACAGCGCCGCCGACAGCTTTTCCCGCCCCGATCGCTGTCGCTTTTGCTCCGCCTGTAGGCTGGCGAGGGTCTCCCGTGCCGCTCCCAGCGCCGCCCGCACCTGCCCCTCGTCCCCCTCCAGCTGTCCGCCCAAGCGGGACAGGGCGGCGTTCTCCTCCGCCGGCAGTTCAAGTGCCGACAGCGCCGTCTGCCACAGGGCGGGCAGGGGTATGTCCCGGCGCAGTCCGAGGGAGAGATGGCGGAAGAACTCCCCCACCACGCCCTCCCCCGTCCCCAACCGCGCCAGCAATCGGGGCATGGGGGTCAGTGACAGGGCGATGTCGCTCTCCATGCGCTCCAGCGCCACGCGCCACGCGGTCAGGCGTTCCAGCTCCCGGCGATGCTCTGCCACTAGGCTCAGTTGCACCGCGCCGCCACAGCCCAGCAACAGCAGTCCACCCAGCAGCTTCAGCATGGCAGCTCCTCCACGGAATAGTGCCGCGCACCCTCCCGCTTTTCGAGGACAATCGCCAGACGGAACACCTTGGCATCCAGCAAGTCCTGATACAGGGGCTTTTGCAGCAGCTCCCCCACGCTGCCGCCGTGCACGGTTGCCAGCAGTCCCACGCCGCAATTTGCCGCATGGGTCATGACGGTGATGTCCGCCCGCTCTGTGATTTCATCCACCGCGATGATCTGGGGATTCAGGGCGCGAAGCACCATGGGGATGCCCAGCGCCTTGGGGCAGGCATCCAGCACATCGGTGTGCCGCCCCACATCCATCTGGGGCAGTCCCTGATACGCCACCGCCACCTCGCCCCGCTCATCAAGCAGCGCCACCCGCTGTGGTGGCTGGACTCCGCCGTCGGAAAGGCAGCGCACCAAATCACGCAACAGAGTGGTCTTCCCCCCGCCCGGCGGCGAGATGAGCAGGGTGCTTTGAAAGATGCCGTCCGCAAACAGCTGTGGCAAAAGCGGCACGCCAATGCCCCGCTTTTCATGGGCAATCCGCACCACCACAGAGGACAGCTCCCGCAGATTGGTCACCGCGCCGTCCCGCATCACCGCCGTGCCGCACAGCCCGATGCGACAGCCCCCCCGCGCCGGCAGATAGCCGTTTCGCAGGCAGTCCGACGCTGCATAGCGGGAAAAATCCGTCACCAGATTCACCACCAGCTCCAAATCCTCCGGCTCCACTCTCTCATCCCACGGTGCCAGCTCCCGATCGCCGATGAGCAGTGTCATGGGCAGACCGGCGCGCAGACGAAATTCCTCCGCCAGACGCTTTTGCTCCTCCGGCACAGCCGCCGCCAGTCGCCGCAGACGCACCGGCAGACAGTCCGCTGCCTGCCCATAGCATAGCAGCGCCTCCTCCTGTTCCATGGACGTCCCCCCTCTCTTGATGCTACAGTCTATGATGGGTTGTCCCCCCATATGACCGTGGGGCACGTGGCCGTTGAAAAGGTCTGGCGAAACGTTTACGTCGTGGCTTTTGACAGGAACGATATGCAGTTCACGAAAGCTTTTTGCACAGCTTTTTCTCGAAAAAGCGCGTTCTCCGGGGGCGGCGATGCAGATGAAATTGCAACTCTGTTGTCCAACTCCTCTGGATATTTATCAAGCGCGCAATATCCGGCATAAAGTCTGTCTATCCTTTCTTGAAAATCAATGCGGAACGTGGTATACTGCCAATGAGCCAAAAATCTCCGCTTGCATGGACACTGTCCGCAAGGCGAAACAGCGCGATATCGAACCCATGGAAGCACCGGTGGTGCAGGAAGAATTCCCAGAAAGGATGGACGAAAAACATCCATACGCACCCAATTTCATATCTGCGTCCGTAGCTCAGAT
>JAVVOA010000067.1:0-8798 GCA_036656515.1 Oscillospiraceae bacterium
CCAAGGAATAATGACGGAGGTATCCAAGCCGCCGGAATAGGCGAGTACCACTTTTTTGATGTCTTTCTTATCCATAATAGCCTCCCGTTTTTTTCAAGGGCATACAAAACTGTCGCCCTGTGTTCTATGCTTGAATTATACAGCAGTAACGAATATTTATGCAATATCCAACTTGCACAAGCTTTGCTGTTCCCCGTGGCTATTTTTGCACAGTTTCATCCAAAGGAGAGGAGTCATCTTCGGCCTTTGCCGGCTTGCGCAGAAGCCGCCAAGTGTCCACCAAGCCCTCGTGGGCGACGGCGGTGACATCGAAATGCAGCACCCGGAAGGTGAGTTGCATGAAAAGGCCGATGCCGAACACGGCAATCACCGTGCCCAGACCGATCTTTGCCCCCAGCAGCCAGCCCACCAGCAGCGCCGTGCCCTCGACCCCGCCCCGGATGACCCCCACGGGTACCCGGGGGAGCTTGCGGCACGCCGCCACCATCAGAGAGTCCCGCGGGCCACAGCCCATGGCGGCACCGATGTAAAAATAGCTGGCGATGCAGAGGACAAATTCGCCCAGCAACAGCAGGGGAATCCCCAGCCACAGACTGTCCAGCAGGGGAATCCAGTCCAGAGACTCCAACAGGTCGATGAATTTGCCCACCAAAATGGTGTTCAAAATAGTGCCCACGCCGATTTTTTCCTTCAGCAGGAAGTCGATCCCCAGAATGACGATGCCCACCAGAATGGTCATGTTGCCAAAGGAGATGCCGGTGCGCATGGTAAAGCCCATGGCGAAGGCCTCCCACGGGGCGAGTCCGATGTTGGCGTGAATCAAGAAATAGGTACCCAGGGCAAAGAGAAACAGACCAAAAATCAGGCGGATCAGACGCTTGCAATACTCCATAAAACTGCCTTTCTATACACAGCCCTCCCGGCGGCTGACTATTGTGCGGATTTGGATTTGGACTCCGGCGGGGTGGGCGAGGTCTCCCACTTCTCCGGCGGAATCTCCCGCAGGCGGAGACGCTGGTGGGTGAAGTCCCGCAGCAGGGCATAGCACACCGAGCACAGGGGGATGAACAGCAGCATCCCGGTGACACCCATCAGCTTGCCGCCCAAGGTGACCGCCACCAGCACCCAGATAGAGGGCAGTCCCACAGAGCTGCCCACCACTTGGGGATAGATGAGGTTGCCCTCGATCTGTTGCAGTACCAGAAAGAGGATGACAAATTCCAGCGCCTTTATGGGGCTGACCATCAAAATCAGCAGGGAGCCCAGAAAACAGCCGAGAAACGCGCCCACAATGGGCACCAGCGCACAGAGCGAGATCAGCACGCCGATCAAAAGGGCATAGGGGATGCGCAGGATGGACATGGCGATCACAAACAGCGAGCCCAAAATCACCGCCTCGATGCACTGACCGGACAGAAAGCTGGAAAAGGTCTGGTTGGACAGCCGGGCAATGTAGATCACCCGGTCGGCGATGCGCTGGGGCAGGGTGGCCAGCAGCAGCTGCTTGCTCTGCCGCGCCAGCTTTTCCTTTTGCATCAGCAGATAGATGGCGAAGACAAAGCCGATGAAAAAGGAGGCGGTGGCGCTGATGATGCCACCCACGATGGTGGCGCCGGAGTTGAGGAGGCTGCCGCCCCAGTTTTGCAGCAGGGAGCCGGCCTTGCGCACCAGTGCGTCCCAGTCGATGGCGAGCATGTCCTGCAACTCGTCCAGCTGGGGCAGATAGACCATGAATTGGGACACCCAGTTTTGCGCGGCGCGGATGGCGGCGGGCGCTTGCAGGGCGATCTGATGCACCGTGTCGCTGATGCCGGGGATGATGACAAACAGGGCAAAGGCGAGAATCAAAAGCACCAGCAGCAGGGATAGAAAAAAGGCGAGGGGTCGGCGAACCCGCTGTAGCTTGGCGTTTTTGCTTTTGGGGAACAGACGGCGCTCGATTTTTTTCATGGGGACATTCAGGATAAAGGCGATGGCACAGCCCAGCAAAAAGGGCATCAGCAGTCCCAGCAGACCCGCCACCGCGCCGCCCACAGTGGCGATGTGCTGCACCGCCCAGTTAAATAGGATGGCGGCAAAGGCGACGAGGGTCAGCTTCTTCAAATTCTTTTGGCTCAACTCCATGGAAATCTCCTTTTCATGCAGGTGGTTGGGTACAGACTGCAATCCGATTTATTGTGTAGGGTATCATATCACAGAAAAAGTCAAGATTCAAACATTTTACCCCGGGGATGGTTCCGTTTACAGACAATTCACAAAAAAGAACTACACAAACCGCGCCCGGTATGCTATCATAGACAGGTTAAGGGATTCAGCTTTTAAAAAGCGAGGGGGCGCAGTATGGGTCATAGGAAGAAATACGGTGTGCTGGCGGCGTTGCTGCTGGTGACGCTCAGCCTGACCGGCTGCCTGTTTGACTCCCCGGTGGAGGAGCTGTACAGCCTGCCCCAGCTGCCCGTGGAATACACAGAGCTGGAGAGCCGCATCGACGCGATTTTGGCCAGCGGGGCGGAATATGCCGCGCCGGTGTCCGGCACCAACATCCAGCCGGTGCAGCTGGTGGACTTGGACGGGGACGGCACCGAGGAAGCGGTGGCGTTTTTCCGCAAGACCTCCGATGAAAAACCCCTGAAAATCTATATCTTCCGCGCACAAGACGAGGCCTATGAGCAGGCGGCGGTGATCGAGGGCAGCGGCACCACCCTCTATAGCGTCGCCTATAACGACATGGACATGGACGGGAAAACCGAGCTGATCGTGGGCTGGAAAATCAGCTCCGAGCTAAAGGCCTTGCAGGCGCTCTCCGTCTATGCACTCCCCGATTTGCAGCCAGAGGAGCTGATGCGCTCCGCCTATGTGAAATACGCCATGGCGGATCTGAATCGGGACAATCGGCAGGAGCTGGTGGTCATCCGCGCCGACGGCGAGGGCAGCAGTATGGCGGACTACTATGACTGGCGGGAGCAGGAATTGACACTGACCTCCTCCGCCCGTGTCTCCATGTCGGTGGCAGAGCTGTCCCGGGTGAAAAGCGGCAAGCTGCAAAACGACATTCCCGCCCTGTTTGTCACCGGGGTGGAGGAATCCAGCATCGGCATCACGGATGTTCTGGCGGTGCGGGACGGGGCGCTGGTCAATGTCACCCTCAGCGGTGCCACCGGCGTCTCCACAGAGATTTTTCGCTTTCTCTCCCTCTATCCCCAGGACATCAACGGCGACGGACTGACCGAGGTGCCGGTGCCCTCCCTGCTGCCCGAGGGCGGCGACGAGACGGTGCGCTATCAGATCAACTGGCGCAACTATGACCTAAACGGCACACCCCGGGTGGCGCAGGTCACCTATCACGACGTGGAGGACGGCTGGTATCTGACCCTGCCGGAGGAGTGGGACGGACGCATTCTGGTGACCCGGGGCGAGACCGGTGCCGAGGAAAATTGCGTCACCTTTTTCATCCGGGGCGAGGGGCGTGAGCCCGCCCGGACTTTTTTAAAGATTTATACCATCACCGGCGACAGCCGGGAGTATAAGGCGGTGCGGGGCACGCGATTTGTGCTCAGCCGTCAGACAGAGACGATTTTTGCCGCCGAGCTGTTGCCTGCGGGTGCCGCGTGGCGCTATCGACTGACCGAGGAGGAGCTGCTGGACAGTTTCCATCTCATCTTAAACGAGTGGACGGCGGGAGACAGCTAAGGCGCTTGCCGCGGGCTTGCCCAAACAGCACGTTCCCATGGAAAGGACGGTTCTATGAAAAAGGTACTGGTTTTAGAGGATGAATCCAGCATCCGCAGCTTTATTGTCATCAATCTGCGCCGCGCCGGCTATGACGCGGTGGAGGCGGAGACCGGCGAGGAGGCACTGGAGCTGCTAAAGGCGAATCCCGATACCCGGGTGGCACTGCTGGACATCATGTTGCCCGGCATCGACGGGTTTGAGGTCTGCCGCCGCATTCGCGCCACCAATACGAAAATCGGCATCATCATGCTGACGGCGCGGTCACAGGAGATGGATAAGGTGACGGGCTTGATGACCGGCGCGGACGACTATGTGACCAAGCCCTTCTCTCCGGCAGAGCTGACGGCGCGGGTGGATGCCCTGTTCCGTCGGGCGGGCGGCGGGGCAGAGGAGCAGAGCGGCGAGATCGTGCAGGAGCCGTTTTTGCTGAATACCCGCAATCGCACCCTGGAAAAAGCCGGCGAGCGCATCAAGCTGACACAGGTGGAGTACTCCATCATGAAGGTCTTTATGGAAAATCCGGGGAAGGCGCTGTCCCGCGAGGAGATTTTGGACTTGGTCTGGGGTCGGGACTACTTCGGCGAATTGAAGATCGTGGATGTGAACATCCGCCGTCTCCGGCTGAAAATCGAGGACAATGTGACCAACCCCACCTACATCACCACCGTCTGGGGCTTCGGCTATAAGTGGGGATTTTAGGCTTTGCGCGCCTTCGTCAAAAGTCTGAGGACTTTTGACGAGTTGGATGGGACATCGCTGCGGCGATGTGCTCGCCCAAGGCGAGCGGGTAGCGGTGTTTTTGACCGGAGTGAATCCGGTCAAAAACGGATTGGATTCTAGGCGCGACGCGCCTTCGTCAAAAGTCTGAGGACTTTTGACGAGCCGGACAGGACATCGCTGCGGCGATGTGCTCGCCCCAGGCGAGCGGGCAGCAGGGTTTTTGACCGAAGTGAATCCGGTCAAAAACGGATTGGATTTTGTTTCGCCGCTTGCGGCGAAATTCGGTGAAACCACGGGGAACGCGCTTTTTCGAGAAAAAGCTGCGCAAAAAGCTTTGTGATGCGGCGACCGAGGCATGTGGCGCATCCGAAAACAGATCAGTAAAGTTTTTGCCCCGCTTTTTTCAAAAAGCGGGCGTAGCCTGTCTCTATTGCGCCCCGGGGGCGCGGAGTTGAGCTGGCGGGGAAGTCAGCAAAGTTTTTGCCCCGCTTTTTGGGGAAAGCGGGCGTAGCCTAGCTTCTATCGCGACGAGCGGGGGCGGAGAGGGGGGAGAACGGGTGCCGAAGATGAAGAATGCACTGCAAATACGGGGACTGCGGCAGCGGTGGGTGGTAAACACCATCATGCCGGTGCTGATGCTGGTCGTTTTGGCGGTCTGTCTGTTCTCCGCCAGCGTGACCAGCTACTACTATAGCAGTATGCAGTCCGACCTGAAAACCAAGGCGAAGGGCGCGGCGGAGTTTTTCAACAGCTATTCCATGAACAGCTATATGGAATACTATCAAATGGCAAACAGCTATACCGAGACCTTCGAGGACAAGGATCGGCTGGAGCTGCAATTTGTCAACAGCTATGGGCAGATTCAAATCTCCACCTATAGCCTGACGGCGGGCACCTCGCCGGACACCTCTGATATCACCGATGCCATTTCCACCGGGGAGATGGCAGCCTTCCGGGGCAAGGATCCCCAGACCGGCGAAAACATCCTGTCTGTGTCCAGCCCGCTGGCGTTTAACGGCAAGGTGGTGGGTGTCATGCGATACGTCACCTCCCTCCGGGCGGTGAATCGTCAGGTGCTGGTCAGCGTGCTGGTGATGTTCGCCATCGCCATCGCCTGTATGGGTCTGGTGGTGTTCTCCAACCTGCTGTTCATCAACAACGTGGTGGAGCCGGTGGCAGAGGTCAGTCAGGCGGCAAAGCGCATCTCCGCCGGCAGCTATGGCATTCAGGTGGAGAATAAATACGAGGACGAGCTGGGGGAGCTGGTGGCGAATATCAACGATATGTCCCTGAAAATCAGCCAGAGTGAGAAGATGAAAACCGAATTCATCTCCTCGGTCTCCCATGAATTGCGAACACCGCTCACCGCCATCAACGGCTGGGGCGAGACCCTGTTAGAGGATACCGGCGGCGATCCCGAGCAGCTCCGCCGGGGCATCTCCATCATCTTAAAGGAATCCCGCCGCCTGACCAATATGGTGGAGGAGCTGCTGGCGTTCTCCAAGATGGAGGACGGGCGCTTTACCCTGCGGGTGGAGCCGGTGGACTTGCAGGCGGAATTCGAGGATGCCATCTTCACCTATCGGGAGCTGTTTCGTCAGGAGGGGATCGAGGTCTCCTATGACGACGGCGGGGAGCTGGACACCACCATCATCGGCGACCCGGAGCGATTGAAGCAGGTGTTTTGCAACGTGCTGGACAATGCCGCCAAGCACGGCGGCTCCGGCAAAAAGATCGACACCTCCATCCAGCGGGACGACGACGTGCTCTGCATCCGGGTGCGGGACTACGGCCCCGGTATCCCGGTGGAGGAACTGCCCTTTGTGAAGCAAAAATTCTATAAGGGCTCGTCCAAGGCCCGGGGCAGCGGCATCGGACTGGCTGTGTGCGACGAGATCGTCCGCCTCCACGACGGTGTGTTTGACATCGCCAATGCCGAGGGCGGCGGCTCCGTGGTCACCATCCGCCTGCCCTCTAAGGGATAGAAATAATATAGAACAGTTGTTGCATTTTAAAGCGATGTATGATAGGATACAGACGATCGAGGGGGCAGTGCCGGCCGCGATCGCAGAGAAAGGATTACCAAATGGCAGAGGAAAAAAACTTTCGCACCAGCATCGGCGGACAGGCGCTGATTGAGGGGATTTTAATGCGTGGCCCCACCAAACAGGCGATTGTCGTCCGGGATCAAAACGGCGAGATGGTGGAGCGCGTGGAGGAGCTAAAGCTCATCCGTGACCGCCATCCCAGTTTGGGCTGGCCGCTGGTGCGGGGCACCGTCAATTTTTTGGATTCCATGGTCAAGGGCGTGAAGGCGCTGATGTATTCGGCGGACTTCTATCCCGACGAGGCGGACGCCACCCCCTCCAAGTTCGAGCAGTGGATCGAAGCCCATGTGGGCAGTAAGATGTTTCAAAGTCTCTTGGTTGGCTTCTCCGTCTTTCTGGGACTGGGACTGTCGGTGGGGCTGTTTCTGATTCTACCCACCTTTTTAACCGGCGGCATCCTCTACTTCTTTCCGGATTTCCCCCTGTGGGGGCGCAACGTGGTGGAGGGCGTGCTGAAAATCGTCCTGTTTATGGCGTATCTGGTGCTGTGCTCCAAGCTGCCCGACATCAAGCGGGTGTTCGCCTATCACGGGGCAGAGCATAAGACCATCTTCTGTTATGAAAAGGGACTGCCCCTGACGGTGGAAAACGTCCGGGCACAGCCGAGACACCATCCCCGCTGTGGCACCAGCTTTTTGCTGGTGGTCATCTTTGTGTCGATTCTGCTGTCGTCCATCGTGTTCTCCTTCTGGCAGTTCACCAATGTGTGGCTGCGATCTCTGGTGCATCTGCTGCTGCTGCCGCTGGTGGTGGGCATCACCTATGAGTTCAATCGCTGGGTGGGACGGAACGACAATGCCCTTGCCCGTCTGTTGACCGCACCGGGCATGTGGATGCAGAACTTCACCACCAACGAGCCGGAGGATGGCATGATCGAATGCGCCATCCGCTCGCTGGAGCTGGTATTGCCCGACCAAAAGGGCAAGGACGCATGGTAAAATCCGGGACACTGTTTCGGTAAACGATAAAAAAGAGAGAAATGGCGGTGGCGGTATGGCAATCACCTATAATAACCTCTATCTGGATCTGCGCCGTCAGCTGCAACAGGCGGCACCCCAAGGGGCGACATTAGAGGCCCGGGAGCTGGTCTGCTTCACCACCGGAAAGAGCCGGGAGGAGCTGGTGCGGGACGGTGCGCTCTATGTGGCACCGGAGACCGAGCAGCGGACGCGGGAGCTGGCAGAGCGCCATTTGGCAGGGGAGCCGGTGGCGTATCTGATTGGCGAGTGGGAGTTTTACGGACTGCCGCTGGACATCTCCACGGCGGTGCTGATTCCCCGGACGGATACGGAGGTCTTGGCGGCACAGGCCATCGACTGGTTGCAGGGGCAGGAAAAATGCCGGGTGCTGGATCTCTGCGCGGGCAGCGGCTGTCTGGGGCTGGCCATTGCCGCCCATGTGGCAGAGGCGCATGTGACCCTGGGGGAGATCTCTGACGAGGCGCTGAAAATCTGCCGCCAGAATATCCGGCGCAACAGCCTTGCCGGTGTGTCCGCCATGCGGATGGACGCGCTGGGCAAGCCGCCCCGGGGCTTGGGCGAGTTTCGATGCATCGTCAGCAACCCGCCCTATATTCCGTCGGCGGACATCGCCGCCTTGGACAGCTCGGTGCGGGACTATGAGCCGGCGCTGGCGCTGGATGGCGGGGATGACGGGCTGGACTTTTACCGCGCCATTGCCGCCAAATGGCGGGATGCGCTGGCACCCGGCGGACGGCTGTATTTCGAGGTGGGTATCGGGCAGGCGGACGCGGTGCTGCGCATCATGCGGGGCGTGGGCTTCGGGGACATTCAGGTGGTGCAGGACACGGGGGGCGTGCCCCGGGTGGTCTTCGGCACCCTGCTGACCGAGGTTTAGGGAAGCTCTGATTAAATCCGGTGCGTGGATTGGCGAGCAGATTTTTTGTCTGGCGAGCCAAAAACACGCAGGAATACTGACGTATTTCAAGGGCTTTTGGCGATGTCCAGACGGAAAAGATGCCGGCAAGACGTGGGGCGGGATTTAATCAGAGGTTCCCTAGGGCAAAACTGAAATGCAATGTGTGCGGGCGGGGACGCAACGGGTTCCTGTGCAGAGCAATGGACTCCCGCGGGGAGACAGATAAAGGAGGATATCAGGATGGCAGAGAAAAAAGCGGCGGTGCCACAGGCGGAGCAGGTCGCCGCGTCAGAGCGGAAAAAGGCAATCGAAACCGCCATGGCGCAGATTGAAAAAACCTATGGCAAGGGCTCCATCATG
>JAVVOA010000068.1:0-8141 GCA_036656515.1 Oscillospiraceae bacterium
CGGGCGTCAGCCCGGCTGCGTCCTCCGCCTGCTTGCGGATCATTTTTCACTGCCTCCTTTCCTCGCAATCCGAACCGGAACTGCTGTAGGTGATCGGATTTTTACCAGCATTCTTTATTTCACATTCAAGTTTTTGGCAGGCTTTTTTCAAAAAGCCGCGTCCCCCGCGTTCCCGCGATGGCACCCGCGTCTTTCGCTGCTGCCATTATGTTTTCATCATTCAAGTTTTTGCCAGGCTTTTTTCAAAAAGCCGCGTCCCGCGCTTCCCCGCGTCCCCACGGTTCGCCGTGGGGACTTTTTTGTGCATAGCCTGCCGCCTCCGCTCATACAGAATAGGAGTACGAGAAGGGGAGGAACTGCTATGCCAACCATTTATCTCAGCCCCTCCACGCAGGAGAGCAATCCCTATATCACCGGCAGCGGGTCGGAGGAATCCCAGATGAATCGGCTGGCGGACGCCATGGTGCCCTATCTGCTGTCAAACGGCATCCGGTACCGCCGCAATACGCCCCAGATGACAGCCGGCTCGTC
Source organism: Oscillospiraceae bacterium (assembly GCA_036656515.1). Classification (GTDB taxonomy): domain Bacteria; phylum Bacillota; class Clostridia; order Oscillospirales; family Oscillospiraceae; genus Oscillibacter. The sequence goes on from JAVVOA010000068.1 coordinate 532, forward strand.
CATCCGACAGGCGAACGAGGGGAAGTACGATTTTTATCTGGCGCTGCATTCCAATGCCACGGGTCCGGGGACAGCCAGCCCCACCCGGGGTGTGATCGCCTTTTACTATCCCGGCAGCGGAGAGGGTCAGCGGGCGGCGGAAATTTTCGCGGACAATCTGCGTGACATCTATCCCCTGCCCAATCTGGTGCGTACGGAGGCTACCACCACACTGGGCGAGGTGCGGCTGCCCCGCGCCCCGGCGGTGCTGCTGGAGCTGGGCTACCACGACAACTATAGCGACGCTGCGTGGGTGGAGAGCCATCGGGATGCCATCGCCCAAAATCTGGTGCGGTCGCTGACAGAGCTGTTTGACCTGCCCTTTCTCTATCCCATGACACCGAGGGCGGGACGGGTGGAGGTGGCCTATGGCACGCTGCGCCTGCGGGATCGTCCGTCCCCCACCGGGCGGGTGCTGGCGAATCTGCCAAACGGCACCGAGGTGACGGTCTATGGGGAATGGCAGGGCTGGTATGTGGTGCATTCCGGCGATTTGGTGGGCTATGGGGCGGCGGCATACATCAAATTGACCTGAAATTTGGAATTTGACGGGAAATCCGGCGATTCGCCGTGGATTTTCCTTGACAGTTGTGTGGGAAACGATTAAAATTGAAAAGGATCATTGTTGAAAGGTACAGGGGTATCTTTCAATGGATTTCTATCCGCCGTTTTGGCGGCACTCAAAATACAAAAGAGGAGGCACAACCAATCATGATCGAAGCCATCATCACCGGCGTAGTTGCGCTGGTTATCGGCTGCGTGATTGGCTTCCCTCTCGGCATTCGCTATCGGAAAACCGTTTCAGAAAAAGAAATCTCAAGCGCAGAAGAAGAAGGAACGCGTATTGTCAACGAGGCAATCAAAAGCGCGGAGGGCAAAAAACGGGAAGCCCTGCTAGAGGCCAAAGAGGAGATTTTGAAAAACCGCAGCGAGTATGAGAAGGAAGTTAAGGAACGCAGAAGCGACCTGCAACGGCAGGAGCACAGATTGCAGCAAAAAGAGGAAACCATCGACCGGAAGACTGACGCCTTGGAGAAAAAGGAAGAAATTCTGGCACAGAAGCACGAGGCGCTGGATCAGGAGAACGAGCAGATTCAGACCATCAAGCGCAGCCAGACAGAGGTGTTGGAGCGCATCTCCGGCTTCACCGCCGACGATGCCAAGAAATATTTGATTGATCAGGTGGAGAGCGAGGTCACCCACGAGACCGCCATGAAGATCAAGGAGATCGAAGCCCACGCCAAGGAGGAGGCCGATGCCCGTGCCCGGGAGATCGTCGCCACCGCCATCCAGCGCTGTGCCGCAGACCATGTCGCCGAAATTACCGTCAGTGTGGTGCCCCTGCCCAATGACGAGATGAAGGGACGGATCATCGGTCGCGAGGGACGGAACATCCGCACCATCGAGACCCTGACCGGCGTGGATCTGATTATCGACGACACGCCAGAGGCGATCACCGTCTCCTGCTTCGAGCCGGTGCGTCGGGAAATTGCCCGGCTGGCACTGGAAAAGCTCATCGCCGACGGACGGATTCACCCCACCCATATCGAGGAGATGGTGGAGAAGTCCAAGCGCGAGGTGGACGGCATCATCAAGGCAGAGGGCGAGCGCGCCACCTTTGAGACCGGCGTCCGCGGTCTGCACCCCGAACTGATCAAGATGCTGGGTCGGCTCCATTACCGCACCAGCTATGGACAGAATGTATTGCAGCACTCCATCGAGGTCTCCCAGCTGGCGGGACTGATGGCGGCAGAGCTGGGCGCGGATGTGACCGCCGCCAAGCGCGCCGGTCTGCTCCACGATCTGGGCAAATCCGTCGATCACGAGATGGAGGGTACCCATGTGGCGCTGGGCGTGGAATTCGCCCGGAAGTACAAGGAAAAAGAGGATATCATCCACGCGATCCAAGCCCACCACGGCGACGTGGAGGCCAAGACGCTGGTGGCCTGTCTGGTGCAGGCGGCAGACGCGATCTCCGCGGCGCGCCCCGGCGCACGGCGTGAGAATCTGGAAAACTATATCAAGCGTCTGGAAAAGCTGGAGGAGATCACAGGCACCTATCCCGGCGTGGAAAAGGCCTATGCCATTCAGGCGGGGCGCGAGGTGCGGGTGATGGTCAAGCCCGAGCAGATTTCCGAGGATCAGATGATTATTCTGGCCCGGGATCTGGCCAAGAAAATCGAGAGCGAGCTGGAATATCCCGGTCAGATCAAGGTACACGTTCTGCGTGAGACCAAGGTCGTGGAATACGCCAAATAACAAGGAAGCGGAGCGCAAGGGCGCTCCGCTTTTTTCCCCGCTTGAAACGGCGGCGCATTTGTGTATAATAGAGAGCAGGGAACCGCTTCCCCGCCTTTGGAAGCAGGGGGGTCGTATTCTGGGCGAACCAGCGGCAACAGGACGATACGCTGAAAGAGAAACGAGGCAGTCAGATGCAATATAATATCCTGGCAATCGGGGACGTGGTGGGCGACCCGGGCTTAAAGCACCTAGCCCGCCACCTGCGCACGGTCAAAAAACTGAAAAACATCGCCTTTACGGTGGTCAACGGCGAAAATGCCTCCGGCGTGGGACTGACACAGGAGCAGGCAGAGGATATCTTCACCGCCGGGGCAGACGTGATCACCTTGGGCAACCACACCTGGGGCAAGGTGCAGATCGCGTCCTATCTGGACGATTCCCCCTATATCCTCCGCCCCGCCAACTATACGGGACACGCCCCCGGCAGGGGAGAGGGCATCTATGATTTGGGCGCGGTGCGGGTGCGGGTGGTGAACCTCATCGGGCGCTGTGGCTTGGATTGGAACGCGGAGAACCCCTTCACCACCATGGACAAGCTGTTGTCCGGCGAAAAAACCACCTTCACGGTGGTGGATTTTCACGCCCAAGCCACCAGCGAAAAGCTGGCGATGGGCTATTATCTGGACGGACGGGTCTCGGCGCTGTGGGGTACCCACACCCACGTTCCCACGGCGGACGAGCGGGTCTGCCCCCACGGCACCGGCTATCTCACCGATGTGGGCATGACCGGCCCCATCGAATCCGTGCTGGGGGTCTTGCCAGAGCAGTCCATGGAGCTGTTTTTGGGCGGACTGCCCGGTCGATACAAAATCGCCGGCGGTGCCTGTAAAATGCAGGGCGCGATTTTCACGCTGGACAGCGACACGGGGCTGTGCGTCGCCGTGGAGCGACTGGATATCCGATAGGACGCGGGGGTACGCGGGGTACGCAAGCTTTTTGAAAAAAGCTTGGCAAAAACTTTACTGTGCAAATTCCGGCAGGCAACTCATATGAACAGAAAGAGAGAGGGAACACAACATGGCAATCGAAAAAGTAAGAGCGTATTTTGAGGAGCTGGGCATCGCGGATCGCATTTTGGAGTTTGATGTCTCCAGCGCCACGGTGGAGCTGGCGGCAGAGGCTGTGGGCGTGGAGGGTGCGCGGATCGCAAAAACCCTCAGCTTTAAGCTGGGCGACCGGGTGCTGCTGATCGTCTGCGCCGGGGATGCCAAGGTGGACAACCGCAAGTATAAGGACACCTTTTCCGGCAAGGCCTCCATGCTCAGCCACGACGAGGCGGCGACGCTGGTGGGACACGCCGTGGGCGGTGTCTGCCCCTTTGCCGTCAACGACGGGGTGGAGGTCTATTTAGATGTCTCCATGCGGCGATTCGACACGATTTTCCCCGCCGCCGGCAGCAGCAATTCCGCCATCGAAATGACCTGCGACGAGCTGGAGAAAACCTCCAAGGCACTCAAGTGGGTGGACGTGTGCAAGGCGTGGGGCGACGGGGAATAACTTGCCCCGGGAAGGAAAGCATATGCTGAAATTGATCCACGGGGCGGATTTCCATTTGGACAGCCCCTATCGTGCCCTCTCCCCAGAGCAGGCGGTTCTCCGCCGCCGGGAGGGGCGGCAGCTGGTGGAGCGGCTGGCGGACTACGCCAACGCCCACGCAGTGGATTTGGTGCTGCTGGCGGGGGATCTGTTCGACGGCTCCGGCGGCTATCCCGAGACGGCGACGGCGCTGTTTGCCGCGCTGGGCACCATAAACGCCCCGGTGTTCATCGCCCCGGGCAACCACGACCCCTATCCAACGGCCTATGCCGGACAAAAGCTGCCGGAAAATGTCCACGTCTTTTCCCACACAGCCATCGAACGGGTGGAGCTGCCCGGTCTCCATGCCGCCGTCTATGGCGGGGCCTTTGTGTCGGAGACCCAAGAGCGGGGTCTGCTGGATGGCTTTACCGCAGAGGAGGACGGTCTGCTGCACCTGATGGTGCTCCACGGCGACCTCAATGCCTCCGAGGCGCGGTATAATCCCATCACCAGAGAGGAAATCGCCGCCAGCGGACTGAACTATCTGGCACTGGGACACGTCCACCGGCGCAGCGAGCCCCTGCGGCTTGGCAGGACGGTCTGTGCCTATCCCGGCTGCTTGGAGGGACGGGGCTTTGACGAGCTGGGCGACAAGGGCTTTTATGAGGGGGTCATGGACGACGACGGAGAGATCACGTTGACCTTCGTCCCCTTTGCCCCCCACCGCTATGAGCGGCTGACCGTGGAGGTCGCCGCCGGCGATCCCGCCGCCGCGCTGGAAGCCGTCCTGCCCCCGGACACGCAAAATGACCTGTATCGGGTGACTTTCACCGGCGAGACCGACGAGGACGGCGTGAATCTCACCGCCTTGCAGGAGCGGCTGGCACCCCGGTTCTATCAGCTGGAGCTGCGGGACGAAACCCGGGTGCGGGAGGAGCTGTGGGCGCGGGCAGAGGAGGACTCCCTCCGGGGTCTGTTCCTGCGGGAGCTTCAGGGTCGTCTGAAGGAGCCGGGCGTGGATGAGGAGAAAATCACCCGGGCGGTGCGCTTCGGTCTGGCGGCGCTGGATCGGCGAGATCTGCTGTAGCACAGGAGCTACGGGGCTTTTTGAAAAGAGTCTGGCAAAAACTTGAATGAGCAAACTGGAAAACTATGGGAAACGAAGGGGAACGGATGAAAAAAATACTGTTAATCGGCACCGGCGGCACCATCGCATCAGAGGTCAGCGAGGACGGTTTGGCACCGGAGCTGACCTCGGCGCAGCTGCTGGCGCACATTCCCGCAATCTCCGACCTCTGTGCCGTGGACTGCCTCCAACTGCTGAATTTGGACAGCACCAACATCGCGCCCACCCACTGGCTGGAAATGGCGGCCTGTATCCGGGAGAACTATGCCGATTACGACGGCTTTGTCATCACCCACGGGACGGATACCATGGCCTATACGGCGGCGGCGCTGTCCTATCTGGTGCAGGGCAGTCCCAAGCCGATTATTTTAACCGGGGCGCAGAAGCCCATTGGCTTTGACTCCACGGACTCCAAAATCAATTTGGAGGACAGCTTTCGCTGTGCCACCGAGGACTTGCCCGGTGTCTCCATCGTGTTCAACAACAAGGTGATTCTGGGCACCCGGGCGAAAAAGACCCACTCCAAGAGCTTTCAGGCGTTTTCCAGCATCAACTATCCCCTGCTGGGCGTGTTGCAGGACGGCTGTCTCCTCCGCTATATCCGGCAGGACTGCGGTGCGACCCCGCTGTTTTATCGGAATTTGGAGACGAAGGTGGGGCTGTTAAAGCTGATTCCCGGCACGGCCTTGGATTTGCTGGACTATATGCTCTCTCAAAACGACGCGCTGATTATCGAGAGCTTCGGTGTGGGCGGCCTGCCCTCCTATGAAAACGCCGATTTTTATGACAGCATCCGCCGGGGCAAGGAGCAGGGCAAGACCATCGTCCTGACCACACAGGTGCAGAACGAGGGCAGCGATCTGGCGGTGTACCATGTGGGCAATCGGCTGAAAAACGGTCTGGGCGTGTTAGAGGCATACGACATGACCACCGAGGCGGTGGTGGCGAAGCTGATGTGGATTCTGGGACAGACCCGGGCGAAGAAAGAGATCGAGCGACTGTTCTACACACCCGTCGCCCACGACATCCTCTGGACACCGTCGTCTCGACCATAATACCGGGGAACCGCTGCATCGATCCCGCCCCGCTGCCATGCGTTGCGTGGCATATTGGGAGCATACAAGAAATTTGAGACACTGCATGTCTGGCAGTGTCTCAAATTTCGCCTATGGCAGCGCCGGGGATCGGTGGTTTTTTATTTTCTAAAAATAGTATAGCACAAAATGACACAAAGAAAAAGACTTGTAATCCCGCCTCCATGCGGGTATGCTAGGACAATACCCCACAGAGCACGGCTGTCCCCCTGCCACAGCTTTGCCTGTTTGTCCCCGCCATCGGCGGATGAAAAAGCGGACTGGGCAAGTCCGGCTCTGTGTGCGGATGCCCTGAAAAAGAATAGGAGTGTGACGGCAATGGCAGATGATTTTTTCTTGGAACCCCTGAAAATGCAGCAGCTGGCGGCGGCGCAGGAGCTGCGGGACTGCAATGATTTTACGGCGCAGTTTGGCTTGCGCCTGTCCGAGCCTCAGGTGCAGACCTTGGTGGCGGCGCGATTTGAAGCCCTAAAGGCGACGGGCAGGATGGAGCTGGGCGAGGGCATTCTCAAAAAGCTGATCATCGCCTTTTGCGATTCCCCCTATCTGACCCAAGAGAATTACGAGGATACCCTGCTGGGCTTGCAGGAGTCCTTTTACTACTTTAAAAACGAGTCCGAGGATCGGATTCCAGACGACGACCTGATTGCCATCCTGCACCGGCTGTTCCACGGCGCGGCGCAGGGCAGCATCGACTATCTCTCCGGCACCCTGTTGGAGGATTTGTGTCGCAACACCCGCTATGGCTATGCGACAGAGGATGACGGCGATCGGTATGCCAGTCCCTTCGAGGCGCGGGATGAACGGATATAGCTTAATTCCCCGGGGGGCGGAAAATCTGCCCGGCAACGTGTTGACCCCGCCGGAGGAGGCGGCGATCAGGCAGAAGCTGTGGCAGCTGCTGACCGGTCGCATCGCCCTATACACCGCCGGCGACAACAGCTCACTCCGGGTGGAGACCGGCGAGGAGCTGATGAACTCCCTCTGCTTTTTACTCCGCCTCTGTCTGGAGGAGGAGGGGAAGTGCCTCCGGGATTTGGTGACAGAGGAGCCCACCGCCCTGCTGGCTCGGGCGCTGGCGCTGGCACAGAAAAAGGTCGCCCACGGCAAACGGCTGTATCAGACCGCCTGCCTCAGCGTTCCGGCGACGGCCAATCGGGCGCTGACCGATACGCTGCGGGGCATCGACCGGTTTTTCAAGGTCTATGATCTCCACTATTTTGCACACCAAATCCCCGGTCAGCTGGACTATCAGCTGGCGGTGCCGGTGTCGGACGAGTTGCAGGGCATCGCCTACATCAATGACTATCTGTCGCGCCTGATTCTGGAAAACCATCTGGTGCGCCAGTTTCCGGCGGAGACTGTGACCAGCCTGCTGGCAAAAAACTGCCCGGACTATCGGGACGCGCTCCTCAATCTCTATGAGCCGGTGGCGACCTGCGCGCTGGGTCTGGCGCTGGTGGGAGAGCCGATTTTCTCCCTGCGGCTGACAGAGCTCCATCAAACCGCGCTGACCGACCTGCTGGCACCCC
>JAVVOA010000069.1:0-7628 GCA_036656515.1 Oscillospiraceae bacterium
GGTGAAGTGGAAGGTGAAGCTGCCCCGGCTCTGGCTCATGGAGCGCAGGTCGATGGCATAGCTGCCCATCTCGCCCATGGGAACCTCGGCGACGATCTCCTGCTCGCCCTCGCCCGCGGGATTGGTGCCCAGCACCCGACCCCGCCGCTTGTTCAGATCGCCCATCACGTCGCCGGTATAGGCATCCGGCACCACGACCTTCAATTCGCCGATGGGCTCCAGCATCACGGGATTCGCCTGCTCCAGACCCGCCTTATAGGCAAGGCTGGCGGCGGTTTTAAACGCCATTTCAGAGGAGTCCACCGGGTGATAGGAGCCATCCACCAGCGTGGCCTTGAGGTACACCACGGGATAGCCCGCCAGCACGCCGTGCTGCACGGAGTCCCGCAGACCCTTTTCCACGGCGGGGAAGAAGTTCTTGGGCACACTGCCGCCAAAGACGTTCTCGGCGAAAATCAGCTCCTCGCTCTCGGTCTGGGGCTCGAACTCGATCCACACGTCGCCGAACTGACCGTGTCCGCCGGACTGCTTCTTGTGCCGTCCCTGTACCTTGACCTTTTTGCGGATCTTCTCGCGGTAGGCCACTCGGGCGGGCACCAGCTGTGCCTCGACCCCGAAGCGACCCTTCAGCTTTGCCACCAGCACATCCATCTGGATGTCGCCAGCGCCGGAGAGCACCATCTGGCGGGTCTCGGCCCGGTTTTCGATGGTGAAGGTGGGATCCTCTTCATTCATCTTGATGAGGCCGGCGGCAATCTTGTCCTCCTGCCCCTTGGTCTTCGGCAGGATCGCCATGGAATAGCAGGGCTCGGCAAAGGGGATGCCGGTGAGGTTGACCACGTTTTTCGCGGAGCAGAGGGAGTCGCCGGTCTTGACATCCAGCATCTTTGCCAGCGCGCCGATGTCGCCACAGCAGAGCTCCTTGACCTCTACGCTCTTTTTGCCCCGCATCACATAGAGATGCCCCAGCTTTTCGGCATTGCCCGTCCGGGCGTTGACCAGTGTCATGTCCGCCGTGATTTTGCCGGAGATGACCTTGATATAGGAGTATTTTCCGTATTGATCGGAGGTGGTTTTAAAGACGAAGGCATAGGGGATGCCATCCTCGGTCAGCTCGATTTCCACGGGGTTGCCGTCCAAATCCACGCCCTTGCGGTTGGGGATCTCCACGGGGTTGGGGAACAGCTTGACGGCGGCATCCAGCAGGGTCTGGGTGCCGATGCCGGTGAAGGCACTGCCGCAGAACACGGGGCAGAGGGTCAGATCCCGGACACCGTTGTGCAGTCCCGTGATGATCTCCTCCTCGGTGAACGGCTCGCCCCCGAAGAATTTTTCCATATAGGTGTCGCTGGTCTCTGCCACGGACTCGCAGAGCTGCTGATACAGCTCCTCCACCACCTCGACCTTGTCGGCGGGGATGGGAATTTCCTGACGGCGGCCATTGTCGCCCAGCTTATACGCCCGCTTATAGACGATGTCCAGCAGTGCGTCGATTTTCTTGTCCTTGTCCCACAGCGGCATTTCGAGAGGTGCCACAGTGCGACCGAATTTTTCCCGCAGAGACTGCCACGCGGCATTGAAGTCGCCGCCCTCTTCATCGGTCTTGGAGATGTAGATGGCGCGGGGCATATTGCGATCTTGCAGGTATTTCCACGCTTTTTCGGTGCCCACGGAGATGCCGCCCTTGGCGGAGCAGACAATGATGCCGGCATCTGCCACACGGAGCGCCTCCATCACCTCGCCGGAGAAATCGAAATAGCCCGGGGTATCCAAAACGTTGATTTTGCAGCCCTTGAACTCAATGGGAGCCACGCTCATCGAAATGGTAATTCTTCTCCGAGTCTCCTCGGGGTCATAGTCACAGACAGTGTTTCCGTCGGTCACTTTTCCCAGACGGTCTGTGCCGCCGGTTAGATACAGCATGCTCTCCACCAGAGAGGTCTTGCCGTTTCCGCCGTGGCCAAGCAGGCAGATGTTACGAATATCCTTTGCAGTCATAATGATATGTACTCCCTTCGATTAGTTGCCGCGGTGAAAAGTCCTTGCGATTGTACGCAATCGGTTGCGCGCCGACCGTCCAATATAGGAATTATACATCATTTTGCCGACCAATACAACTGCAATTTTGTCAGTTTCGGCAAATCAAATGCAGGGTGGGCTTCCGGCACGAAAAAAAAGCCCCGTAGGGCTTTTTTTGAAACTTTTATGGGCGGATATGGAGCGCAGAGGTTCCTTAGATATGGTTCACCAGACCAGCCAGCAGCAGCGCGGGCAGGGTCCACAGCAGGAGAAACAGCAGCAGCAGGGAGGGGGTCAGCGTGACATAAGCGCCGGAAAAGGTGAGATAGAACGCCAGCAGAGCGCCGCACACACTGCCCAGCAGTGCCAGAAAATTGCTGCGCCGCGCCGCCTTGGCATAGCGCCGACTGCCCGCCACCAGCTCGGCATAGGGCATCAAGCCCTCCCGCAGGAGCAGGGCATCCGGTCGCCCCTCGTCCTTCTCCTGCGCCGACAGCGCCAGACGGCTGGCCAGCGGGGGATAGGTCACCCGCGCCTTGGTGCGGAATTTCCGACCCAGCAGCGCCTGATTGATGTTGCCGTCCCGGACGGCGAGGACAGAGGTGATATGTGCCCGGCGCAGGGTGCGCAGTGCCCACTCCACGTTTTCAGAGGCCATGTATTTCACGGCGAACACCGCCGCCAGCTGTCGATCGATTGCCAAGAAGACACCGGTGCGCAGGGTGAGGTTGCCCGGGATCCGCACCTCCATCTTCCGCATGAAGGACGCAGTGCCCAGTACCACCGCCTCGCCGTGGATGGTGCCGGAGACACCGCCCTCCTCGTAAAAGCTGAAATCGTCCACCGTCTCCAAAAAACAGCCCTCGCTGCGGAGCAGACCGTCGAACAGGCGCACCAGTCCGTTGCCGGAGGCGCGGGTCAAGCTGGCGGCATAGGAGATGACCTTGCGATTCTCCTCGCCGAAGGTCTTGATGCCCTTCAGGGTCACCGCGCCGGGGGGAAAGAGATCGCTGTCTGTGACGATGATGGTCTTTTTTCTGCCCAGTCGCTCTGCCCCGGCATAGCCCGCCACCGTGGCACCGCTTTTTTGCAGACGGTGCGCCAGCTTGGCAAAGGGCAGGGAATAGCTGATGGGCAGGGCAAAGGCGGACGCGGCGGTCAGTATCGCCGACCAGCACCAGAGAAAGTTTTGGGGCTTTTGATTCCCCACCGAGGCCAGCAGGGCAAAGACCACCGTCGCCACCAGAATCACCGGCAGCAAAATCGCCTGTTGCCGGGCAAAGGTGCTGTCGCACCAGCTGATGCGGGTAAAGCCCTCCACCCTGCCCACCCGCTTACAGACACCGTCCTTGGCATCTGTGGCATAGTAGGGGGGCTCGTCGTCCAGCGCCGCCAGACGGAAGCTGTCGTACATGCCCTTTGCCTCCTGCAAGCCGCCCCAGAGGGCGAAGGTCAGTGCCCCGCAGGACACCGCCGCCAGCGGCACAGCGGGACAGCGCCCCTCTAAAAAGGGGCGGGCGATGCAGTCTGCCGCCGCCACCGCCGCCGATAGGACGATCAGCAGCTCCGGCGTACAGCGCTTGCGCAGCAGTCCCTGCCACGCCCGGACAAACACCCGTCCCGCCAGCAGGCAGGCCAGCAGCAGTCCCACCAGCAGCACCCCGGATTGCAGCAGCAAATCCCCTGTCCAATAGGGAATCGTGATGCCCCGTTCCTCTAACAGAGGGGGAATCAGCAGCAGCAGGGTCAAAAAAGCAGTGAAGGGCAGGGGTCGCCGCCACTTGGCGCGGAGCCGCCGCCAATCGTCCATGCTGTCTGACAGGGGAGGCTCCGGCTCCGGGGGCGGGGGTGGCTTGGGGGTGTCATACATTTGCTCGGTGTCCGGCATCGGTCGCCGGGAGAACAGGAAGCGCCGGGGCGGCAACAGCTCCTCGCCCTCCGCCAAAACGGAATCCACCGTGCGCCCCACCACCTCCTCCATGGAGATGGGTCGCGGCGCGTGGGGCAAATCCTCCAACAGCAGCTCCTCGATGGAGATGCCGCCCTCGTCCGCCGTCTCCCTCTCTGCCGGGACGGTCTCCGGGGGTGCTGTCTCGACGGGATTGTCCGCCGCCTCGACCTCTGTCGGGACTGTCTCGACCTCTGGGGGAGCCGTCTCGTCCTCCGGGGGGACTGCCTCGACGGGGCTGTCCGCCGTCTTTTTGTGCAGAAGCCGCAGTCCAACCCGATGGGGCGCTATCGGCTGGGCGACAGGCGGAGAAATGGGCAATTCTGCCGGTTCGGCGGGAGCCGTCAGCTTTTCCTCCAACGTCTGTCCATTGCCAAATTCCAGCAAAATATCCTCCAGCGAATAGACGTCCGCCCCGTCCGGCAGATTCTCGTCCAAGTTCGCAGAAGTGGTATGCAAGTCTTTTTCTTTGTTTCGACCCATGTTTGTTTTCACCCTATGCTCTGTGATATCGTCCGAAAAAGCGCGCGCCACCGCGCCCGCTTTCTCGAAAGTGCTATGTCTGTTTGGGAAATCGTTGCATCCATCCCGCCCCTCGCCAATCTATGGGACGGATGGAAACGGAGATTGCCTTAGTTTTTTCCGGTCTCCCGCTGGCGCACGGCCTCGTACAGCAGGATTGCCGCCGCCGCCGAGGCATTGAGGGAGGACAGCTTGCCCCGCATGGGGATGCTGACCAAAAAGTCGCAATGCTCTGCCACCAGACGGCTCATCCCCTCGCCCTCGCTGCCGATGACGATGGCGGCGGCACCGGCGAAGTCCGCGCCATAGAGGGGGGTTGTCCCCTCTGCCCGGGTGCCAAAAATCCAGATGTTCTGCTTTTTCAAATCCTCTAGCAGGGTGGGGATGTTGGGCACCCGCGCCACCGGGACATGTGCCACCGCACCCGCCGAGGTCTTGGCGACGATGGCGGTCAAGCCCGCACTCCGCCGCTTGGGGATGATGACACCGTGCGCGCCGGCGCACTCCGCCGTCCGGATGATCGCCCCCAGATTGTGGGGGTCGGAAATCTCGTCGCAGACCACCAGCAGGGGTTTTTCCCCCCGGTCGGCGGCAATCTGCAAAATGCTCTCCACCGTGGCGTATTCCCGGACGGCGGCAAGGGCAATCACACCCTGATGGGCATGGGTGCGGCTCATCCCGTCCAGCTTGCGGCGGTCGGCCTCGACCACCACCACGCCGGCAGCCCGGGCGGTGGAGGCGATGTGTCCCAAGGTGCGATCGGTCTCGCCCTTTGCCAGATAGATTTTATCAATGGTCACACCGGCGCGCAGTGCCTCGATGACGGCGTTGCGTCCCTCGATAATGCCGTCGGCGTCCGCTTCCAGTAAGTCTTTTTTGGTCTCGTTATCCATGGGTACCTCCGTAGCCGCAGAGCGGCAGTTTGACCGAGCGAACAGGCCTTGCGTCCCCGCCCTCTGAAAACCGGGGCGGGTGTCAAAATTTGTATGCACTCGACTGGGACGTATTATAGCATAGACCGGACACAATATAAAGTAAATTCACAGAAATTTCATAGAAAATACACCGCCCGTTCTTGTCGCGCCCCGGTTTCTGTGATATACTGCCAATTACTTTGCATAACCACGCCCGGGGCACGGGTGACAGGCTTTCTGCCCCTTGCGCTTCCCTAAGGATCTCGTCCGCCGCCCGGCGGGCTGTCCCCGAGAGGATGTTCTGTACACCGAAAGGAGCTTCTGCAATGAATCCGAATCAAAACAAAAACAAAAAACCGGGTGGGCCGCCCAATAAAAATCAAAATTGGCGGGGCTTGCTCTCCCTGCTGGCGTGGGCACTGCTGCTGACCGTTATCTTCAGCTATACCAGCTCCTACATGAAACAAAAGGCGGAGACCTCTGAAAAAGTGGAGATTCTCTACAGCGAATTTATCCAGTTGGTCAAGGACGACAAGGTGGTCGAGGTCACCTTTGAGGACACGCTGGCGCGGATCACCCCGGTGAAGGGCTTCACCTATACCGACAAAGAGGGCAAGCTCTATGAGGGCGATCTGACCCTATACACCACCCAGTTGCGGGACGAAAGCCTCCTGCCGCTGCTCAACGAGCACCATGTGAAATACACCCAGCCCTATACCCCCCAGATGTCCCCCATGCTGTCCTTTTTGATCACCACCATTGTGCCCTTCCTGGTTATCATGCTGGTCTTTTCGCTGGTCATGCGCTTTATGGCGAAAAAATCCGGCGGCGGAGGCGGCTTCGGCGGCATGGGCAACGTGGGCAAGGCCAACGCCAAGGTCTATATGGAAAAATCCACCGGCATCACCTTCCAAGATGTGGCGGGGCAGGACGAGGCCAAGGAATCTCTGGTGGAGATCATCGACTTCCTCCACAACCCGGGCAAATACACCGAAATCGGTGCGAAGCTGCCCAAGGGAGCCCTGCTGGTGGGCCCTCCCGGCACCGGCAAGACCCTGCTGGCAAAGGCCGTGGCAGGCGAGGCAAAGGTCCCCTTCTTCTCCATCTCCGGCTCTGACTTTGTGGAGATGTTTGTGGGCGTGGGCGCGTCCCGTGTCCGGGATCTGTTCAAGGAGGCGGCAAAGGTCGCCCCCTGCATCATCTTCATCGACGAGATCGACACCATCGGTAAAACCCGGGACTCCCGCTATGGCGGCGGCAACGACGAGCGGGAGCAGACCCTCAACCAATTATTGGCAGAGCTGGACGGCTTTGACCCCAGCAAGGGCGTCATCGTCCTCGCCGCCACCAACCGTCCCGAGGTGCTGGACAAGGCGCTGCTGCGCCCCGGTCGGTTCGACCGCCGCATCACCGTGGATCGCCCCAATCTGGCGGGACGGCTGGCGACGCTGGAGGTACACACCCGCAATATCCGACTGTCCGAGGATGTGAATCTGCGGAAGATCGCTCTGGCTACCGCCGGCACCGTGGGTGCGGATCTGGCCAATCTGGTCAACGAGGCGGCACTCCGCGCCGTCCGTCTGGGGCGGAAGGCGGTCAATCAAAACGACCTGCTGGCCTCCTTTGAGATGGTCATCGCCGGGTCGGAGAAAAAAGGCTCTGTGCTGACGGAATTTGAAAAACGCTTGGTGGCCTATCACGAGGTGGGGCACGCCATGGTGGCCTATGGGCAGAAAAATACCGAGCCGGTGCAGAAAATCACCATTGTCCCCCACACCCAAGGCTCGCTGGGCTATACCCTGCTGATGCCGGAGGAGGACAAGACCGAGCTGCGCACCCGGGACGAGCTGCTGGCGAAAATCGCCGTCTCCATGGGCGGTCGCGCGGCGGAGGAGGTGGTGCTCCACACCATGACCAACGGCGCGGCACAGGACATTCAGGATGCCACGGGCATCGCCCGCTCCATGGTCGCCATGTACGGCATGAGCGATCAGTTTGGCATGATGGCGCTGGCCTCCCGCCGCAACCAGTATCTGGACGGCGGCTTCGGCATCGACTGCGCGGACAATACCGCCGCCGCCTTGGACGAGGCGGTGCGGGGCATTTTGGACAATTGCTACAAGAGCGCCGTGGAGATTTTGCAGGCGCATCGAGAGGATATGGACAAGGTGGTCGCCTATCTGCTGGAGAAGGAAACCATCACCGGGCAGGAGATGGTCGCCATT
>JAVVOA010000070.1:0-7094 GCA_036656515.1 Oscillospiraceae bacterium
CCCCCGGCGGGAGCCGCCCCGCCCGGGAGGGCACCCCTGCGGCGGGAGCCGCAAACCCCCGGCGGGAGCCGGGACACCCCCAGCATAGGAAAAGGGAGAGGAACGTTACCGTTCCTCTCCCTCTTTTTGTGGAAAGTTATTTCTCGTACATTTCCTTCAGCTTCAGCAGATGCGCATAGCGATCCTTTGCAGCTTCCTCGGACTTGGCAAACAGACGGGAGGCGCGATCGGGGAATTCGCGGGTCAGACGGCTGTACCGTGCCTCGTTCATCAGGAAGTCCTGATAGCCGCCGGCAGGTGCCTTGGAATCCAGAATGAACTTCTTGTCGCCAGTGGCGGTGGGATTGTAGCGGAAGTTGTTCCAATAGCCGCAATCCACTGCCTTCTTCATTTCCTTCTGGCAGTTCATCATGCCGCCCTTGATGCTGTGCATCTCGCAGGGGGCATAGGCGATGATCAGGGACGGGCCGGGATAGGCCTCGGCCTCGGTGATGGCCTTCAGGGTCTGGGCAGGATCTGCGCCCATGGCGACCTGTGCCACATAGATATAGCCATAGGACATGGCGATTTCAGCCAGGCTCTTTTTCTTGACTTCCTTACCGGCTGCGGCAAACTGCGCCACCTGACCGATGTTGGAGGCCTTGGACGCCTGTCCGCCGGTGTTGGAGTATACCTCGGTATCGAAGACAAAGATGTTCACATCGTTGCCGGAGGCGAGGACGTGATCCACGCCGCCAAAGCCGATGTCGTATGCCCAACCGTCGCCGCCGAAGATCCACATGGACTTCTTGGCGAGGTATTCCTTGTCCACCAGGACTTCCTTGCAGTCGGGGCAGCCGGCAGCAGCGCCGACTTCCAACAGGGCGATCAGTGCCTTGGCAGCGGCGGCATTGGTTGCGCCGTCGTCCTTGCTGGCGATGAATGCGTCGATGGCAGCCTTGGTCTCGGCCGGGGTATTGGCACCCGCCTTGATTTCTTCCAGCTTGCCGATCAGCCGCACGCGGATGGCGTTTTGACCCAAGAACATACCCAGACCATGCTCGGCGTTATCCTCGAACAGGGAGTTGGACCATGCGGGGCCGTGGCCGTTCTTGTCGGTGCAATAGGGGGAGGTGGCAGCGGGGCCGCCCCAGATGGAGGAGCAACCGGTGGCGTTGGAGATGTACATATGATCGCCATACAGCTGGGTGATCAGGCGGGCATAGGAGGTCTCGGCGCAGCCGGCGCAGGAGCCGGAGAATTCCAGCAACGGGGTCTTGAACTGGCTGCCCTTGACGGTGTTGTCCTGCAACTCGGGCTTCTCAGCCACATTGGCGACGCAGTAGTTGAACACGTCCTGCTGGGGCAGCTCGCCCTCCATGGAGACCATGGTCAGTGCCTGAACCTTGTCCGGGCACGCGCCCACGCAAACACCGCAGCCCATGCAATCCAGAGGAGAGATGGCCATGGTGAAGGAATAGACACCCTTGCCGGCACCCGCCTTGACGGGGACGACCTTGGCGGCGGCGGGCAATCCCTTTGCCTCGGCCTCGGTCAGGGCATAGGGGCGAATGGTGGCATGGGGGCAGACATATGCACAGTTGTTGCACTGGATGCACTTGGAGGCATCCCATGTGGGGACGGAGACGGCAACGCCGCGCTTTTCATAGGCGGCAGCGCCCAGCTCAAACTGACCGTCCACATGGGGCACGAAGGCGGAGACGGGCAGGCTGTCGCCATCCATCTTGCCCACGGGATCCAGAATGGTTTTGACCATCTTGACCAGCTCGGGCTTGCCGGCGCGCACCACGGTATCGGCTTCGTCCGCGGCGGTTGCCCAAGAGGCGGGAACGTCGATCTTCTTGAACGCAGTCGCGCCCAAGTCGATGGCCTTGTGGTTCATGTCCACCACGTCCTGACCCTTTTTCAGGTAGGAGGCGGTTGCTTTTTCCTTCATATAGCCAATGGCCTCTGCCTGAGGCAGAACCTTTGCCAGTGTGAAGAAAGCGGACTGCAAAATGGTGTTGTTGCGCTTGCCCATGCCGATTTCAATGGCCAGATCAATGGCATTGATGGTATAGAGCTGGATGTTGTTCTTGGCGATATAGCGCTTGGCGCTGGCGGGCATATGCTCTTCCAGCTCTGCCATATCCCACTGGCAGTTGATCATGTACACGCCGCCGGGTTTGACATCCCGCACCATGGGATAGCCCTTTAGGACATAGGAGGGGTTGTGGCAGGCCACAAAGTCTGCCTTATTGATGTAGTACGGGCTCTTGATGGGCTTGTCGCCAAAGCGCAGATGGGAGATGGTGACGCCGCCGGTCTTCTTGGAGTCGTACTGGAAATAGGCCTGGACATATTTGTCGGTATGGTCGCCGATGATCTTGATGGAGTTCTTGTTTGCGCCCACGGTGCCGTCGCCGCCCAGACCCCAGAACTTGCACTCGATGGTGCCGGCTGCTGCGGTGTTGGGGGCATCCTCATCCGTCAGGGACAGGTGGGTCACGTCATCCACAATGCCGATGGTGAAATGACGCTTGGGCTCGGCCTTCGCCAGTTCGGTATAGACAGAGAACACGGATGCGGGGGGCGTGTCCTTGGAGCCCAAACCATAGCGACCGCCGATGATGTCTGCCTGACGACCGGCGTTTGCCAGCGCGGTGACAACATCCATGTACAGAGGTTCGCCCAGAGAGCCGGGCTCCTTGGTGCGATCCAAAACGGCAATCTTCTTGGCGGTGGCGGGGATGGCAGCCAACAGCTTATCCGCGGAGAAGGGGCGATACAGGCGAACCTTGACCAGACCGACCTTCTCGCCCTTGGCGGTCAAATAGTCGATGACTTCCTCTGCCACGTCGCAGATGGAGCCCATAGCGATGATCACGCGCTCGGCATCTGCCGCGCCGTAATAGTTAAAGAGCTGATAATCGGTGCCCAGCTTGGCATTGATTTTGCCCATGTATTTTTCCACGACACCGGGGAGATTGTCATAGAAGCTGTTGCAGGCCTCGCGATGCTGGAAGAAGATATCGCCGTTTTCGTGAGAGCCGCGGGTCATGGGACGCTCGGGGTTTAGGGCGTGCTTGCGGTATGCCGCGACGGCATCCATGTCGCACATTTCCTTCAAGTCCTCGTAATCCCAGACAGCGACCTTCTGAATCTCGTGGGAGGTACGGAACCCGTCGAAGAAGTTGACAAAGGGCACGCGGCCCTCGATGGCGGCGAGATGGGCCACAGGAGCCAGATCCATGACTTCCTGGGGGTTGGTCTCGCACAGCAGAGCGAAGCCGGTCTGGCGGCAGGCCATCACGTCGGAATGGTCGCCAAAGATGTTCAGCGCATGGGTGGAGACTGTTCTGGCGGAAACGTGGAACACGCAGGGCAGCAATTCGCCCGCGATCTTGTACATATTGGGGATCATCAGCAGCAGACCCTGAGACGCGGTATAGGTCGTCGTCAGAGCGCCGGCAGCCAAGGAGCCATGCACCGTACCCGAGGCACCGGCCTCAGATTGCATTTCGCACACGCGGACGGTGTTTCCAAAAATGTTTTTTTGACCGGCAGCAGACCACTGGTCAACCAAGTCCGCCATGGGGCTGGAAGGCGTAATGGGGTAAATGCCCGCCACTTCGGTAAACGCATAGGACACGTATGCCGCTGCGTTATTACCATCCATGGTCTTAAATTTTCTTGCCATAAACTAACCTCCTATTATTTTTGCTGCCTGACAGCAGCGTTTGCGCAGATGCTGAAAGGTTTTGTTCTTCGCATACCATCACATTATAACACCCCCCTCCCCCCCTGTAAACCTGCCTTTGTTAATTCTTTTGCATTCCCGGGTTTTTCTGCGTTAAAGCCAAAAGCGTCCCCCGTTTTTGTACAAGTTTTCAAAATCTGGCGAAATTTTTTCCTAAATCATCCAATTCCAAAAAGAAAGCTCCCCCATTCGACGCTTTTGTGCTAAACTGATGGTATCTCACTATTTTGCTTTCTTTTTTAGGCCGGGGCGGCACTGATTTTTTCGGAGGTATCTGACCATGGTTGTGACAATCCGTTCGATGGGCTTGCAGGGCGTTTCCGGCTATGAGGTCTCGGTGGAGTGCTTTCTCTCCGGCGGACTGCCCGCCTTTGACATTGTGGGGCTGCCGGATGCCGCTGTCCGTGAGGCGCGAGAGCGGGTGCGGGCGGCGGTGAAAAACTGCGGCGGGAAATTTCCCGTGTCCCGCATCACCGTCAATCTCGCCCCCGCCGGGCAGAAAAAAGAGGGGACGCTATACGACCTGCCCATTTTGGTGGGCATTCTCGCCGCCGACGAGACCCTGCGGGACATCCCCGGCGACGCGGCGTTTTTGGGCGAGCTGTCTCTCTCCGGCACCCTGCGGGGGGTCTGCGGCGTGCTGCCCATGGCGCTGGCGGCGGTGAAAATGGGCATCCGCCAGCTGTTTGTTCCGGCGGAAAACGCAGCCGAGGCCACCCTTGCCGACGGGCTGACCGTCTATCCCGTGCCGGACATCGACACGCTGGTGGAGCATTTGCAGGGGGGCAGACCCATCGTCCCCGCCACCCGCTGGATCCCCAAGCCGGAGACCACGGCACTGCCGGACTTTAAAGACGTGATGGGGCAGGAAAATGTGAAGCGGGCGCTGGAGATCGCCGCCGCCGGCGGACACAACATCCTGCTCATCGGCTCTCCCGGCGCGGGCAAATCCATGCTGGCGCGGCGACTGCCCTCCATCCTCCCCGCCCTGACCGACGCAGAGGCATTGGAGGCCTCTGGCATCTACTCCGTGGCGGGGCTCACCGATTCCCGCCATCCCCTGCTGACCCGCCGCCCCTTCCGCAGTCCCCACCACACGGTGTCCGCCACGGCCTTGACCGGCGGCGGCCCCGCCCTGCGCCCCGGGGAGATTTCTCTGGCGCACCACGGCGTTCTGTTTTTGGACGAGCTGCCGGAATTTCATCGGGATGTGCTAGAGGCCATGCGGCAGCCCTTGGAGGACGGGGAGGTGACGGTGGCGCGGGCAAACGGCACCCTGCGTCTGCCCAGTCGCTTCATGCTGGTCTGCGCCATGAATCCCTGCCGCTGTGGCTGGCGGGGACATCCCTCCGGGCGCTGCACCTGCTCGGACAAAGAGGTGGAGCGATACGTTCAAAAGATCTCCGGCCCTCTGTTGGACCGCATTGATCTCCATATCGCCGTGCCGTCGGTGGAGTACGAGGCCATGCGCCGCCGGGAGCTGCCGGAGGACTCCGCCACCGTCAAGGCGCGGGTGGATGCCGCCCGCAAAATCCAGTCAGAGCGATTTGCCGGCAGCGCCGTCACCTGCAACGCCTATCTGCCCCCCAACCGATTGGCGCAGGACTGCGCGCTGGACACCGCCTGCGAGTCCCTGATGCGGGGGGCGTTTTTGCGGCTGGGCTTGACCGCCCGCTCCCACGATCGCATTCTGCGGGTCGCCCGCACCATCGCGGATTTGGAGGGCGCGACCGCCATCGACGCCGCCCATCTGGCAGAGGCCATCCAGTTTCGCAACACGGATATCTGCAAGGGCTAGGGAGCCTCGCAACATAAAAAAATCGGTGAAACCCGTCAGGCGAGTTACACCGATGTCTGTTGGGGGGTCTGCCCCGCGCTTTCGATCGCCTGTCCCACCACGCTGATGGTCATCTGCTGGGTATCGTCGAACAGGTGGGTATAGATGCCGCTGGTCACGCCGATGGAGCTGTGTCCCAAGGTCTTGCTGATGGCATACATCTGCACCCCTTGGCTGTTTGCCACCGAGGCAAAGGAGTGGCGCAGTCCGTGCATGGTGATGTGGGGCAGCTGGTATTTCCGCGCCAGCGCCGGCAGTCCGTCGGTCAATTCGTGGGGAAAGAGGGGCAGTCCGTCCTGCCGGAGAATCACATAGTCCCGGTCGTCCTCCCCCGGTCGCAGTGCCTGTGCCGCCAGCAGCATCTTCTGCAAATCCCGCAGTCCGGCGATGCCCAGTCGGCGGTGAGAGGTGGCGGTTTTGGGATCCTTGTCCACCACCAGACTGCCCACCTCGGTGCGGGCATCGCAAATGGTGATGACCCAGTTCTGCAAATCCACATTGCCCCAGCGCAGGCCGCAGATCTCACTGCGCCGCAAGCCCAGATACGCCGCCAGCTTGACGGGCAGCTCCAGCACCGTGCCCGCCGCCGCCGCAAACAGGCGCTGCAATTGTATGGGGGAATAAAAGCTGTATTCCTGGGGCACCTTTACCGGCGCGTCCACCCGCTCCATGGGATTGCGCTCCAAAACATCCAGACGGACGGCATAGCGCAGGGCGGCGGTCAGCAAAATATAGTGCTTGCGCACGGTGTTGGGGGACAGTCCGCCCCGCACCTTGTCGTCCACATAGGCCTGTAGCCGCATGGGGGACAGCTCGTCCAGCGGGAGACCGCCCAGCGCGGGAATCAGGTGGCAGCGCATGATATTGCGATAGCCATAGATGGTGCTCACGGCCCGCTGCCGGGCAATCACGCCCTCCAGCCAATAGTTCAGCCAGCCCTCCACGGTATAGGACGCGGCGGGCGGTGTCTCCTCCGTGGGATTTGCGGCGTGGAGGGCGGTCACCGCCTCCTGATAGGAGGTGAATGTCTGTGTATGACGCACACGTTTCCCGTTTTCGTCCACGCCATCGCAGAAAATGGCATAGTAACGCTTGCGCTGGGTGTCATAGGAGAGGTTTTTTTGCAGGGTTTTTCTCGGCATTTTGTCAATCCTCCTTCTTTTTTCGTCATTCCGTACAATTACTATAGCAAAATTTTTCTGTTTTGTATAGTCTCTTTTGGTAGCCAGTTCTCCCTTTTTTGGCTTTTTCCCCGATTTTACCCCCAAAAACGGGGTTTTATCCCACTGGCTACCAATCGGCTACCGCTCAAAACCGCTGTATCCCTTGCCGCATCAGGGGTACAGCGGTTTCTTTTTTATTTGGTAGCCATTTTTCGCCTGCTGGCTACCAATCCGATTCGGTTTTCCTCTGTATTTGCAGGGCTTTGGTTGTTTTTCTTGGGGAGTTACACGATAGCATCCAAAAAGCTTCTAAAAAAGCCCCGGAAACAGCCAAATTTAAGGAGGAAAACCCATG
>JAVVOA010000071.1:0-7091 GCA_036656515.1 Oscillospiraceae bacterium
ACAACATCTTTTTGCCCCTTTCTGGTAGTGGGAGGACGGTATCCCCTGAATATTTGCAACAGCAGACCATTCAAAAATTCTGCACGCCCGTCAGCAAAATATTTTCTTCCCACAGTATAGCAGTTGCACAACAAAAATGCCAGCATTTGCTTATTTGATTGAAAGTCGGCAACCTTTGACGAGCAATGGCAGAAAATGCAAAATCCCCGGGAATCTTGCGAGTCCCGGGGTTTGAGAAGCCCGCCTTTTTCAGAATGGGGCGATAGTCCTCGCTGGCGAGGAGCAGGGCACGGGAGATGCCGTGGCGCAGAGCGCCGGCCTGGCCGGACACACCGCCGCCGGTGACGGTGGCGACCACGTCCATCTTACCGACGTTGTCGGTGGAGACCAGGGGCTGACGGACGACCATTTTCAGGGTGTCCAGACCAAAATAGGAATCAATGTTGCGACCGTTGATGGTGATAGCACCTGTGCCGTTGGGGAACAGATGGACCCGGGCAACAGAGGATTTTCTACGACCTGTGCCATACAGATAGGGTTTTTTAGACTGATACATTCTCTTTCTCCTCCTTATTCTACGGTCCAAACGTCAGGCGTTTGTGCCTGCTGTTCGTAATTGGCGTCGGCGTAGATGTGCAGGCGCTTCAGAGAATCCTTCGCCACGGTGTTGTGGGGCATCATACCGCGCACAGCAACGCGCATGGCAACCTCAGGTTTTTCTTGCATCAGGATGCGATAGGGGGTTTCCTTCAGACCGCCCACCCAACCGGAATGGGTGCGGTAGATCTTCTGGGTGCCCTTGTTGCCGGTCAACACAGCCTGTCCGGCGTTGATGATGACCACGCAGTCGCCGCAGTCGGCGTGGGGGGTGAAGGTGGGCTTATTCTTACCGCGCAACAGGTTGGCGGCGACGACAGCAGTTTTGCCCAGGGGCTTGCCCGCTGCGTCCAGAATGTACCACTTGCGTTCGATGTTGGCTTTGTTTGCCATAAAAGTGGACATGATTTCTTCCTCCGTTATGATTGAATCTATCGTTTTGCAGCGCAATTGCGCTTTACAAACCAAAGGCTCCGCTGTAGAATCGGAACAGCTATATTTATACCACAGCGGACGGGGGATGTCAACGTCAAAATGACTTACCGCCTATAAAGCTTCTGTTTTCTTCGATTTGCTCGTCATTGCTTCCAAATGCTCCGTTCGATATTGCGTATGCCAAAGATGCAGAATTGCCCGCGACAGGTTCACAAGAACCGCCGCGGGCAAGGGGGAGAATATGTAGCCTTAGAGAATCCATTGCAGCAGCAGGAGCAGACCCAGCCCCGGCAGCCCCAAAATGCCGATGGTCAGCGCGTTCCAAAGGCTGAGACCCACGGCAAAGCCGGTGAAGCCGGCGGTCAATTGCAACAGATACAGGGCAAAAAAGCCCAGCAGCGTATTGACCAGCAGCTTCAGCAGCAGTGCCAGCGGCGTGCGAAACACCCGCACAATCACCGCAAACAGCACCACGGCAAGGAGCCCCAGCAGAACTTTCATCGTCACATCCATAGCGCCCGCCCTTCCGGACTGCCGGCGGCGACACCCTCGGGATGGGCGGCCTTCATGGTGCGGATGAGATAGTTATACCGCGCCTTGAGGGCGCTGATTTGATAGATGCAGGATTCGATCAGCTCCGGATCGGTGACCAGATTGAACTGGCGATAGGCGAGAGACAGCTCCATCTGGGTGTGTTGCAGGGCGGACAGCAGCTCCTGCATTTGAAAATCCGGTCGGGGGTGATGATGACCATGCCACATGGGCGATTCCCTCCTTGCCTGCCGGCGGACGGCGTATCCCGTACAGAGAACTATACGGGAAAGTTTAGACAAGTATTCCAAATTCTAATCACAGGAGGGCAGGACAGATGGAGGAAATTTGGATGGCAGAGGCGCTGACCCTTGCCCGGGAGGCGGCGGCGGCAGGGGAGATCCCCGTGGGCTGTGTCATTGTGCGAAGGGGCGAGATCGTGGGGCGGGGACGGAATTTTCGTGAGGAGAAGCAATCCGCCCTCTCCCACGCCGAAATCGAGGCGATTGCCCAAGCCAACGCCGCCCTCCACAGCTGGCGGCTGGAGGACTGCGCCCTGTATGTGACGCTGGAGCCGTGCCCCATGTGTGCCGGCGCGATTTTAAACGCCCGGATCCCCAAGGTCTTCTATGGCGCGCGGGACACCGCAATGGGTGCCTGCGGCGGGGTCTGCAACCTGTTTATGGAGGACTTTCCCAACCGCCCCGCCTTGGTGGGCGGCATTCTGGCAGAGGACTGCCGCGCTGTGCTGACGGCATTTTTCAGGGAACTGCGACAGCGAGAGGGGGAAAAGCCCTGAGGAAGCGCTGCATCCGGGCGGTTTTCCCGGCGGCGGAGGGCTGTCTCCATAGAGTTTAGACTTTTGTAACAATTGGCACTGTTTTTGTTAACACCAATTTTGTATTCTTAATCTTGCAAGAGACAAAACTTCTTTTTCATCCAGTCTTCCAAACAATAAAGAAACAAGACCGACAATGCTGTCGGTCTTGTTTCTATTTCCGAAGAAAAAGGGGGGACTATTCCTCTGCCTTTTTCTCGGGTTCCTTTGTTTCAGCCTGTTCCTCGTCCCCCAGCAGCATGGAGAGGCGAAAGTCCAAATCGAAGCCCTCTCCCCCCTCCTCTGGGGTGCCGCCTGCCGGACGGCTGTCCTCCGCCCCGTCGCCGCCCGCCAGATGCCGGGCATCCCGGAGCAGGGGCGGGTTGGGATTCCCCGCCAGACGGCACAGCAGAAAGCCCAGCGCCGCCAGAGCACTGCCGCCGTAAAACAGCAGAGCGCCGGGGCGACGGTCTGCCAGCGCGGTGAGACAGAGCACGATCGCCGCCATGGCACAGAAGGTGAAGCGTCCGGTGCGTCCGCTCTGGAAGGCAAAGGCGGACAGTCGATAGAAGCAGAGCACCAGCGCCGCCGCCGCCAAAATCTCGATGTAGTAGGCGGCGAGGGTGGGATTGACAGAGGACTGCCGATAGGTCTGCACCAAAAAGACCACATAGCACGCCACCGCCGCCACAGGCAGTCCGCCGGAGAGTCTGTCCCCCCGCTTGCAGCATTTGGCCATAGCCAGCAGACAGACGGCGCAAATGACCGCCAAACCGTCCAGCAGCAGTCCGATCCAACTGCCCCCGGAGAGGAGAACCAGCTGTCCCCCGCCGCTGATGGCGACCTCTGGCTGAGACAGGAGGGTGGTGATGCCGCGAAAGAGCTGCACACCGCCGCCCACCAGCAGCAGGAGAGCGCCCAGCACCACGCAGGTGAGGCCGGGGCTGTCCCCGGCGAAGCAGTCGGTAAAGGAGGTGGTCTCCTGTCCCCGGGGCATGCTCCGCAGCGCAAACCAAAACAGGACACACAGCGCCGCCAGAAACAGGGGGAGGGCGATGGTCCAAATAGAGCCGATCACGGGCAGACCGGTGTCTGCCTCAAAGCCAAAACGATTTTGCAGCAGACGCAGAAAAAATCCCACAACTCCGCCAATCAGTGCTAAAATAGGAGCAAGCATTTTTGTTTTCATCCAGCGACGTCCCTTCGGATTCAAAATCAGGGTTGGATTTGCCAACCATAGAAAACTGAGTATACCACTTTTACACAAATTTGTCCATCCGCAGACAACTCATGTTTGGGACAAACTCCACATAGAGTAGAGAATCGAAAAGACCCGAGAAAGAGAGGCAACCTTCCATGAGACGACAGACCAGACGACAGACCAGACGGCAAACCCGTCCCCCTTGGCAGATTTTTGGCGTATCGCTGGTGCTGCTGCTGTTCCTCTTTGCCCTGCCCCTGCTGTGGCTGGCACCGAAAATCGGCGAGGGCGAGGAGGAGATCACCCGCATTGAGCGCCTGCCCCCCGGCGCGATGGACAGCAGCGCCACCATCCGGGTGAAGCTGGGGGACACCGTCACCGAGATGCCCATGAACACCTATTTGCAGGGCGTGGTGCGGGCGGAGATGCCCGCCTCCTTTGCCCAGGAGGCGCTCTGTGCCCAAGCGGTGGCGGCGCGCACCTATACCCTATATAAAATCACCACCGGCGGCAATCACCCGGACGCGGACATCTGCGGCGACCACACCTGCTGTCAGGCGTATCTGTCCGCCGATGCCGCCGCCAAAAACTGGGGCAAAAACGCGGAGAACAACGAGGCGAAAATCGACAATGCCGTGGCTGCCACCGACGGCGAGACCGCCCTCTATGACGGCGCGCCGATTCTGGCGGTGTTCCACTCCTCCTCGGCGGGAAAAACCCGCAGCTCGGGAGAGGTCTGGGTCAGCGACCTGCCCTATCTCCGGGCGGTGGACAGTCCCGAGGCGGGGGAGGCCATCCCCAACTACTACAGCCGGGCGGAGTTTACTGCCGACGAATTTAAGACCCTGTTCCTGAAAAAACACCCGGAGGCGGATTTGACCGGCGACATGACCGGCTGGCTGCAAGCTCCCGTGGAGGCGGGCGGCATTGTGGATACCGTCACCGTGGGGGGTGTCACCGTCCGGGGCACAGAGCTGCGGAGCATTCTGTCTCTGCGGTCGGCGGCGTTCGAGACGGAGGTGCAGGGGAAAAAGCTGGTGTTTTTCGTCACCGGCTATGGGCATGGGGTGGGCATGAGCCAGTACGGTGCCAACCAAATGGCGGCGGATGGTGCCACCTGGCGGGAGATTATTACCCACTATTATACCGGCGTTACCATCAGGCCCTATACCACCGAGGTTTTGCCGGTCAAACAGGGGACGTAACCCGCTTTACAAAGGGTCGAAACCTGTGGTACACTACAGGGTAAGCATGTACGGGCACGCGTTGCCCTGACAAAATCAAAAAAGAGAGAGGGCGGGGATATGAGACGAAAAATGGGGGCGCTGCTGCTGGCGTTTTTGTTGCTGCTGTCCGCGCCCATACCGCCCGGGACGGCTGCACGGGCGGCGGGCTCCGTCACCTTTACGGCGGTGGACGAATATATTCTGGCTCTGTCAGATGGCACCATGCCCGTCTGGTCGGGGGGCTATCTCTATGTGCCCGCCACGGTGTTTTCCGGCAAGGAGCTGGGGAGCTTCGCTGTGAAGCAGACGTGGAGCAGCGCCAAGAAGACCATGGTGCTCTATACCGGCAGCCGGGCGCTGGTGTTTGATTTGAAAGAGGACATCGCCTATGACGGCGAGAACAATATCTATGTGCCGGGTGCCATCACCCGGGGCGGACGGACGTTTTTGCCCGTGGCGCTGGTGTGTACCTTTTTCGGACTGACCTATACCAAGACAGAGGTCGCCTATGGCGATTTGATTCGGATCAAAAGCCCCGCCGCCAGTCTGACCGACGCGGTGTTTTTGGATGCGGCAGCGCCCCAGATCGCCAACCGCTATCACGCCTATCAGAAGAAAAAGAGCCCTGCGGCAGAGACTGTCACCCCCGCCACCCCCGCCGATGAGGCCGCCGCCGATGTGGGCAAGCGGCTGTATCTCAGTCTTTTGGCTGGGGAGAACATCGCTGAATTGCAGAGCATTTTGGAGCGCCGCGCCGCCGCGGTCACGTTTTATTTCCCGGTTGCCCGACTGGAGAACGCAGGGGAGCTGACCCGCCGCATGACCGCCATGGGGCAGACCATCGGTCTGGCGGTGGATGCCGCCGACGGGGCGGAGAAGACGCTGGCACAGCTGAGAGAGGGCAATCGTCTGCTGGCGCGGAACACCGGCGGCAAGACCCGGCTGGTGGTGCTGGAAAATGCCTCGGTGGAGACGGCGGAGCAGGTGACAGCGGCGGGCTATTGCATCCTGACACCCCGGATCACCGCCGCCGCACTGACCACCCAAAACGGTGCCGCCAACCTGTTGCGGCGCGCGGGAGCCAAGCGGGGCGGCGTGACGATCTATCTGGACGGACCGGTGACGACGGGGGGCATGCAGGCGTTTCTCACCGCCGCCGATACGGCACAGGCGCGGCTGCTGCCCATCAACGAGCTGACCGTATAGGATTCACAGAATATTCAACACCCCGGGGAAAAATAGGGTATACTAAGGTAAGACTGGGCAGTGCTTGGAATTGCGCGGGATTGCCCAGAGGGTTCCACAGAACCGAAGACGGGCATTGATAGGAGGAGACACCATGGCACGGAACATATTGGTTGTGGAAGACGACCCCAATATTTCGGATTTGATCCGGATGTATCTGGTGAAGGAGGGCTTTGACGTGCGCATCGCCGCAGACGGCGGGCGGGCGTTAGAGGAATTTTATCAGGCGGAGCCGGACTTGATTCTGCTGGATATTATGCTGCCCGTCATGGATGGCTGGGCGGTCTGTGCGAAAATCCGGGAGACCTCGCAAAAGCCCATTATCATGCTCACCGCCAAGAGCGAGGTTTTTGATAAAATCACCGGCCTCGAGATGGGGGCGGATGATTACATCATCAAGCCCTTCGAGATGAAGGAGCTGATTGCCCGCATCAATGCCGTCCTGCGGCGCACAGAGATTCCAGACGATACCAGAAAGCGGTTGAGCTTTGACAAATTGGTGATCAATCTGGACTCCTATGAGCTGACGGTGGATGGCAAGAAAATCGACACGCCTCCCAAGGAGTTGGAGCTGCTATACCATCTGGCGGCGACACCCAACCGGGTCTATACCCGCAATCAGCTGTTGGACGAGGTCTGGGGCTTTGACTATTTCGGCGATTCCCGCACGGTGGATGTCCACATCAAGCGCCTCCGGGAAAAGGTGGAAAACGTCAGCGATCAGTGGGCGCTGAAAACCGTCTGGGGCGTGGGCTATAAGTTTGAATTGACCGGCAAATAGGGAGGGGGACACCCTCCCCGGCTCCCGCCGGGGGTGCCCTCCCGGGCAGGGCGGCTCCCGCCGGGGGTTTGCGGCGACCCGCCGCAGGGGTGCCCTCCCGGGCAGGGCGGCTCCCGCCGGGGGGACGCATCTTTTTCTACGCAGAAAAAGACGCGCCGCAGAAAAAGGCGTACCGCGGGAAAATCCGGGCAAGCCGGATTTATCCACGCGGGCGAGGGATTCTGGTTCAGCCTATATTTTGCAGCTTTCCGAAAACGT
>JAVVOA010000072.1:0-3981 GCA_036656515.1 Oscillospiraceae bacterium
ACATGGTTCATGGGGGACAGCACCCCGTGGAGCACATGATAGCGGCCGGTGAATTCCCGGGCACGCTCCAAAGCCGCCACGTCCCGGGGGTCGGCCACCACGCAGAGGGTGGAGGACTCCCGCTTGGGGGAGGCGCAGATGGGGCACAGCCCACCGGCGGTGAAGTTTTGGCACTGGGGACAGAGGGTGACACCGGTCTTGGCCTCCACAAGGGCAGAGGCAAATTCCTGCACCTCTGCCATGGGCAAGCTGAGAATGAAGAACGCCAGCCGCTGGGCGGATTTGCCGCCGATGCCCGGCAGACGGGCAAATTGCTCCACCAGCTTTTCCAGCGGTGGGGGAAAATATTCCATAGGGTCAACCCTCTTTCCAATATGCATTAAAATTTTTGCTAGGCTTTTTTTAAAAAGCCGCGTACCCGCGTACTCCGTCCCTAGGCCAAATCCACGGCGAACAGGGCGGCAGCGCCGCCGGTGTGGACAAAGACCAGTGGATCGTCCCCGGGGAAATAGCCGGACTCCAACAGCTCCAGCATACCGGCGAAGGCCTTGCCGGTATAGATGGGATCCAGAAGGATGCCCTCCTCCCGGGCAAGCGCCAGCATGGCGGGGGTGTCGGCGGCGTTGGGGATGCTGTATCCCGCGCCGAAGTGATAGGACATGGCAAAGTCGGCGGGGGTCAGGGTGAGGGAGGCACCCAGCAGACCGGCGGCCTCGTGAGCCAGCTGGGGCACGATGGTGTCAAAATCGTCGTCATCCACCCCCATGCCCAGCACGCCGGTGCCCGGCAGATAGCAGCTTGCGCCCAGCACCAGTCCCGCGGTGGTGCCGCCGGAGCCGGTGGCGCTGATGATGCTGCCCACCCGGATGCCTGCGTCCCGCGCCTGTGCGGCGATTTCCCGGACACAGCCCACATAGCCCAGAGAGCCCAGCGCCGTGGAGCCGCCCACGGGGATCTGATAGCATTTGTGCCCCTGCTTTTCCAGCGCTGCCGCCAGCCGAGCCATCTCGGCGTACACGTCGTCATAGCTGTCACTGTCCACAAAGCGCACCTCTGCCCCATAGATATCATCCAGCACCAGATTGCCCCGGTGGTCGGTGACACCCCGCTTTTTCAGCACCAGAACGGTCTGCATCCCCAGACGGGCGGCGCAGGCGGCGGTGAGCATGGCGTGGTTGGACTGGGCACCGCCGGTGGTAAACACGGTGTCACAGCCCTGCGCCTTGGCATCTGCCAGCAGATATTCCAGCTTGCGCACCTTGTTGCCGCCCAGAGCGACCCCGCACAGATCGTCCCGCTTGATCCAGATGTCCCGCCCCACCCGGCGGCTGAGATGTTCCAGCTTGGTCAGGGGGGTGGGATAGATGCCCAGAGACAGGCGGGGCAGTTCATTTAAGTTTTTCATGGGTCACAGCTCCTGTTATTTCAGATTCAGCCCCGCAGGGCGGCAATGCGCGCCGGGATGTCCGCCGCGCCATAGACGGCACTGCCCGCCACCAGCACATTCGCCCCGGCACGGATGCAGAGGGGCGCAGTGTCCGGCGCGACACCCCCGTCGATCTCCAGCTCGCAGGATGGATTTTCCCGGTCGATGGCGGCGCGGAGGGCGCGTACCTTGGGCATTTGCTCTGCCATAAAATGCTGACCGCCAAAGCCCGGCTCCACGGTCATCACCAGAATCAGCTCCACCTCGTGGAGAAAGGGGAGCGCCGCCTCCATGGGGGTGGCGGGCTTTAAGACCACGCCGGCACGCTTGCCCTTGCTGTGGATTTTCTCGATGGCGGCGTGGATCTCATCCTCGGTGTCCGCCTCCACATGCACCGTCACCAGATCTGCCCCCGCGTCGCAGAACTGCTCCACATACCGCACCGGGCGGACAATCATCAGATGCACGTCCAGGGGCAGAGCCGTCACCTTGCGGACAGATTTGACCACCGGGATGCCGATGGAGAGATTGGGGACAAACAGGCCGTCCATCACGTCCACATGGACATAGTCGGCGGTTTCGATGCGGGCGATATCCCGCCCCAAATGGGCGAAATCGGCGGAGAGAATCGAGGGTGCAATTTTAATCATGGGAGATCACGTTCCTTTCAGGCCTTTCCGGGGGCTGCTGTGGCGGGATATGCCCCCGCCGCATAGGATGCGGTAAGCGGCAGGAGCCATGCAAAATTTCAAACACTCGCGCAATTTCCATGCCCCGCCTTTGCCGCTTTTCAGATAGGGAGCCGATGGGTGTACGCCTGTCGGCTCCCGCCTTGGTCAACGGGCAACGGTTGCGGGGCATAGATATCCGTGTATCAGTGTATCAAAATCGGCGGGGAAATGCAACAGAAGGGGACAGGCCGGGGGACATTTTTTCATAAATTTTTCGATTGTTGCAAATACTACTTTCAATATGCGCATATTGTGATATTCTAATGTCATAGAAAAACAGAGCGAGAGGGGGGACGGACATGGAGGAGATCGACTATACCGAGAAGGCGGCGCTACTAAAGGCGCTGGCGCATCCGGTGCGGCTGCGGATCGTCCACACCCTGCTGCGGGAGGGCTGTCACAACGTGGGCTGCATCGAGCGGGGGACGGGGATGTCCCAGTCCTGCATTTCCCAGCATTTAAACCGTCTGCGGGCGGTGGGCGCGGTGACGGCGGAGCGGCAGGGCAACGAGGTGTACTATCACGCCTCTCCGGCGCTGGCGGGACTGATTGCGGCGCTGCTGAAAGAGGAGGAAAACCCATATGCAGGTTGACATTGCGATTATCGGCGGAGGACCCGCGGGACTTTCTGCCGCCATCAATGCCCGGGCACGGAACAAGACCGTGGCGGTCATCACCAACGACCCGGCGGACAGTCCCCTGTGGAAGGCGGAGCGGGTGGATAATTTTCTGGGATTGCCCGGCGAGAGCGGCAAGGAGCTGCTAGAGGGCTTTCGCGCCCACGCCGAGACAATGGAGGTACAGATTCTGCCGGGAAAAGTCCTGACTGCCATGGCGATGGACGACGGCTGGATGCTCTCTGTGGGCATGGACATCGTGGAGGCAAAGGCGGTGATTTTGGCCGCCGGTGTCGCCAGAGGGCAGAAGTTTCCCGGGGAGGAGGAGCACCTTGGGGCGGGGGTCAGCTACTGCGCCACCTGCGACGGGATGCTCTATCGGGGCAAGACCGTGGCGGTGCTGGGCTATGACAGCGGCGCAAGGCGGGAGGCGGAGTTTCTCCGGGGCATGGGCTGCAACGTCCGATACTTCGAGAAGCCTCGACACTGCGTCATCCGGGGCGCGGGACAGCTGGATGGCATCACTGTGGAGGGCGAGGAGCTCACCGTGGATGGCGTATTCATCCTGAGACCCACCGTGGCACCCACGGATTTGTTTCCGGGACTGGACACCGAGGACGGCTTCGTGTCCGTGAATCGGCGGATGGAGACCAACCTGCCCGGCCTGTTCGCGGCGGGGGACTGCACAGGCAGACCCTTACAGCTGGCAAAGGCCACCGGCGAGGGGCAGATCGCGGGACAGAGCGCCGCCGCCTATGCCGAGCTACACTGAGACCGGGTTCCCACGCGTTTTGAACCCACACAATAACTGCATGCAATCACAACACACAAACGGAAAGGAATTTTTGAATATGGCTTTATTACATGTATCGACTCCCATGTTTGCAAAAACAATCAACAGCTCCAAGGTGACTATGGTGGATTTCTGGGCATCTTGGTGCGGACCCTGCCACATGGTGGCACCGACCATCGAAAAGCTGGCGACCCAATACGACGGACGGGTGCTGGTGGGCAAGGTGGACGTGGACGCAGAACCCGCACTGGCTGCCCAGTTCCAAATCATGAGCATCCCCACCGTGATCTTCTTCAAGGACGGCAAGGAGGTCAGCCGCCGGGTGGGTGTCCAGCCCGCCAGCGCCTTCACCGCCGCCCTGGATGGCCTGCTGGCGGAGTAAACGCGAGGACGCGCGGGAACAGGATACGCGCG
>JAVVOA010000072.1:3991-6972 GCA_036656515.1 Oscillospiraceae bacterium
GGAGGAGCTCCGCCGCCTCAGCGATTCCCGCAAGTGAGGCACGCACGGGGGGACGAAGTACGCGGGGGGACAAGTTACGCGCTTTTTTGAAAAAAAGCTGTGCAAAAAACTTTGATGAGAGTTTAGTCAGGGCGACAGCTTTCCATCGGGCAATGAACAAAGGGGCGGATAATATCCGCCCCTTTGCTTGATTTTGTACGCGTTTTGTCGAGAAATAACCGGCAGGGGACGGATACCATCCGTCCCCTGCACGATAGCTTTGCCCTCATATGTGCCGAGCCGAAGTAAGATATCAGCCCACATAATCAGATCATTAAAGTTTTTGTCCAACTTTTTTCAAAAAGTTGGCGTACCTTTCCCCCGTGTCCCCGCGTGCCTTAGTCCATCAGGCCGCAGACCAGATCGGCATAGGCGGAGGCATCCTCCAGCGGGAGGCCGGCGATGAGCAGCGCCTGATGGTACAGGAGCTGGGCGTATTGCTTGGCCTTGTCCGGGTTTTCGTCCATAGCGCGTTCCAGCGCCACGAAGGCGGGATGTGTGGTGTTCAGCTCCAAGATCCGCTCCGCCTTGATGCCGCCGTCGGGCTGGGTGGCAGAGAAATACTTCTCCATCTCAAAGGACAGCCCCTCGCCGGCGGTGAGGCAGACGGGGTGGGATTTGAGCTTGCGAGACACCCGCACCTCCTTGACGGAGTCGCCCAAGGTCTCCTTCACAAAGTCGAGGGTGGCGCGATGTGTGTCCTCGCTCTCCTCGTCCTTGGGAGCATCGTCCAGCTCCAAATCGCCATCCACCACAGAGCGGAGTTCTTTTTCCTGATAGGTGTGGAGTCCCTGTGCCACGAACTCGTCCACCTCGTCGGTAAAGTAGAGGATTTCGATGTGGTTGTCCTTCAAAAGCTCGGTCTGGGGCAGCTTGTCCACGGCAGAGAGATTGCTGCCCGCCGCATAGTAGATGCACTTCTGACTCTCCGGCATCCGGCTGACGTATTCCGCCAGCGTGGTCAGGGACTCTTGGGTGGAGGAGTGGAACAGCAGCAGGTCTTGCAGGCTGTCCTTGTTGGCACCATAGTCGGACACCACGCCGTATTTCAGCTGCCGCCCGAAGTTCTGGAAGAATTTTTCATAGCCGGGTCGGTCGTCCTTCTCCATCCGCTCCAGCTCAGACTTGATCTTTTTCTCCAAGCTGTTGGCGATGACCTTCAACTGGCGATCGTGCTGCAATAGCTCACGGGAGATGTTGAGGGACAGATCGGGTGAGTCCACCACGCCCCGGACGAAGCGGAAATGCTCCGGCAGCAGGTCGGCGCACTTGTCCATGATCAGCACGCCGCCGGAATAGAGCTGCAAGCCCCGCTCGAAGTCCTTGGAGTAGAAGTCATAGGGTGCCGCGCCGGGGATGAACAGCAGGGCGTGATAGGTGACTGCACCCTCCACAGCGGCGGTGATGACGGTCTGGGGCGCATTGTAGTCCATGAATTTGTCACGATAGAACTCGGCGTATTCCTCCTCGGTGACCTCGGCCTTTTTCCGCTGCCACAGGGGCACCATGCTGTTTAAGGTGTCCACCTCGGTATAGGTCTCGTACTCGGGCTTGTCGGCGGGCGCGTCCTCCTTCCGGCGGGTCTTGGAGACCTCCATCCGAATGGGGAAGCGGACGTAGTCGGAGTATTTTTTCACCAGCGTTTGCAGACGATGCCCCTCTAAGTATTCGCTGTAGTTCTCCTCGTCCGTGTCGGGCTTCAACCGCAGAATGATGTCGCTGCCCACGGTCTCCCGATCGCAGGGGGTCACGGTATAGCCGTCCGCGCCGTCGCTCTCCCAAGCATAGCCCTGTGTTTCGCCGAATTTGCGGGTGAGGACGGTGATGTGCTCTGCCACCATAAAGGCGGCGTAAAAGCCCACGCCGAACTGACCGATGACATCGGTGCCGCCGGCATCCTCGCCCAGCTCCTGCTTAAACTGATAGGAGCCGGAGGCGGCGATGATGCCCAGATTGTTTTCCAGCTCGGTCTTGTCCATGCCGATGCCGTTGTCGGAGATGGTCAGGGTGCGAGCGTCCTTGTCGCAGGAGATCTGGATTTTAAAATCGTCCCGGGTCAGACCCACCGTCTCGTCGGTGAGACCCCGATAGCAGAGCTTGTCGCAGGCATCGCTGGCGTTGGAAATCAGCTCACGCAGAAAAATCTCCTTATGGGTGTAGATGGAGTTGACCATCAAATCCAGCAGTCGCTTGGATTCTGCTTTGAATTGCTTTTTTGCCATGAAAGATACACACTCCTCTTGTTTTTTTGTTTTGTTCACTAAAAGTATAGCACGCCTCGCGCCGCTAATAAATGACCAATTTGTAAATTCCGCAGAGAAACGGTTTACGCGGCGGCTTTTTGCGAGTAGAATGGGACTGTTATAGATGAATTGCCCGATTCCTCCGCCCGGCGGCGTGGACGGGACTGCAAAGGGGTTAACGTGCGTATGAATTTTTTCCGCAAAATTGGGTCTGCCATCGCCCGCTTTATGTATGGGCGGAACGGCGTGGATCAGTTGGGCTTTGCCATGGTCTGGGCAAGCCTGATTTTAAGTCTTGTCTCCGGCTTTGTGGACGGAATCGCCGCCACGCTCCTCTCCTATGGGGGACTGCTGCTGTGGGTGGTGGTGCTGTTCCGTATGTTCTCTAAAAATGTCTATCGGCGGCAGGGTGAAAACGGACGCTGGATGGGCTTTTGGCACGGCATCAAGGGACACTTTACCGGCGCGAAGGAGCGTCGCAACGATCACGAGCACAAATACTTCACCTGCAAAAACTGCAAGACCCGCTGCCGCGTGCCGGTGGGCAAGGGCAAAATCGTCATCACCTGCCCCAAGTGCGGCGGCGAGATCCACGGGAAATCCTAAGCGCGGGGGATACGGGGTACGCCTTCTTTCTTTTGAAAAAGAAAGAAGCAAAGAAAACTTTAATGATCAAATTCTGTTGGGCTGTTGCCTTAC
>JAVVOA010000073.1:0-6763 GCA_036656515.1 Oscillospiraceae bacterium
CGGATGCTATCCGACCCTACGTTCGTTTTCAGAAGGGCTGTCGTATGGAGCTGTCTGATCAAACAAAGGGGCGGATACCATCCGCCCCTTTGTCCGTTGCCTGATAGAATGGTACAGCCCTGACAAAACTCTCACAAAAGTTTTTGCCAGGCTTTTTTCAAAAAGCCGCGTACTTGCCCTCGCGCGTACTTGCCACCGCGTACTCCGCCCCGTCGCGTCCTCACCGGGGCAGTGCCGCCAGCTTGCGGGCGAAGGGCAGCGCCACCCGGCCGAGGCGCGCGATCGCCTGACCGAAATCGAAATAGTCACCCAGCTGTCCCTCAGCAAAGATGCAGTCAGACACGGCTTTCAGCGCCATAAACCGGACGCCCGCCCGGAAGCAGACCTGTGCGGCGGCGCAGCCCTCCATCTCACAGAGCGTGGGGTGGAAGATGCGGGCAATCTCGTGTGCCCGGGGACTGTCCACGGCGAACCAGTCGCCGCTGGCGACCCGCCCGGTCAGGACAGACTTGTCCCCCAGCAGCTCCTTGGCCAGCCCCAGATTGTCGCAGGGGAAGGAGAAGCGGTTGACGGTGGAGACCAGCCCCACGGGATCGCCCACGGCAGAGGTGTCCACATCGTGCTGGACGAAATCGGATGCCAGCACCAGTGTCCCGGTGGGGAGGGGCAGCAGGCTGCCCGCGATGCCGATGTTCAGCACCAAATCCACCCCAAAGCGGTCGCAGAGCAGGGAGGTTGCCAGTGCGGCGTTGACCTTCCCCACGCCGCCGGCACAGGCGAGGAGGTTTTCACCCAAATCGTAAAAGGGCACGCCGGACACAAGCTCCGGCGCAGGCAAATCCGTGGGCAGACCCCGCAGCTCCACGGGCATGGCGACCAAAAGACCGACTTTCATAGAATGCTCCTTTATACAGAGAGGGCGGAGGCAGCCGCCTCCGCCCTCTGTTCTGTTTTGTTGAGTTTGGGAGGACTTAGCCCACCAGAGCGGCGGTCTCCTTGGCGATCATCAGCTCCTCGTTGGTGGGAATCACCAGCGTGCGGACAGCGGCACCGGCGGCGGAAATGTCGATTTCCTCGCCCCGTACCTTGTTCTTGGCAGCGTCGATGGTGATGCCCATAAAGCCCAGACCGGCGGTGATGTGGGCGCGCATATCGGCGGAGTTTTCGCCCACGCCGGCGGTGAACACCACAGCATCCACGCCGCCCATGGCGGCGGCATAGGCACCGATCAGCTTGGTGACACCATACTCAAAGACCTCGATGGCGAGGGCGGCCTGGGTGTTGCCCTTCTCTGCGGCGGCTTCCAGATCCCGGAAGTCGGAGGATACGCCGGAGATGCCCTGCACGCCGGACTTCTTGTTCAGCACATTCAGCATCTCGTGGATGTCCATTTTGTATTTGTCCATCAGGTATTCCAGAATGCCTGCGTCCAAATCGCCGGAGCGGGTGCCCATGGGCAGACCAGCCAGAGGGGTGAAGCCCATGGAGGTGTCGGCGGACTTGCCATGGTTTACGGCGCAGACAGAGGAGCCGTTGCCCAAGTGGCAGGTGACGATTTTCAGCTGGTCCAGGGACTTGCCCAGCATGTCGGCGGCGCGATCCGCCACATATTTGTGAGAGGTGCCGTGGAAGCCATAGCGGCGCACCTTGTCGTTCTGATAGTACTCATAGGGCAGGGCATAGGTATAGGCCACGGCAGGCATGGTCTGATGGAAGGCGGTGTCGAATACGGCGACCATGGGCACGCCGGGCATGACCTTCTGGCAGGCGCGGATGCCGGTGATGTTGGCGGGGTTGTGGAGAGGTGCCAGAGGGATGCAATCCTCAATCGCCTGCATCACGGAGTCGTCGATGATGACGGAGGAGGCAAAGGCCTCGCCGCCGTGGACGACACGGTGCCCCACGGCATTGATCTCCTTGGCAGAGGCGATGACGCCGTGCTCCGGGGAGACCAACAGCTCCAATACGGTGGCAATCGCCTCGGAATGGGTGGGCATGGCAATCTGGGCAAAATATTTGTCTTTTCCGGTGGGCTTGTGGGTAATTTGGCCGTCCATGCCGATGCGCTCACACAGACCCTTGGCAAGCAGAGCGCCGGTGTCCGAGTTCAAAAGCTGATACTTGAGGGAGGAACTGCCTGCGTTAATCACTAGAATATTCATAGGTACGACTCCTTTTTTTGTGCGGACAGTTGCATTCTGCCCGATTTTGGGTTAGAATCAAACTACATTTTAGGGCAATACCCCAGAAAGCTTGGGGCGGACTTGTGCAGAATTGCCCAAGCTGTTTCCCCCCATGGGCGGGAGATAGCGGGGCACAGCACCTCTATTATACCAAATAATTTTCCAGATACAACCGCTTTTTTACCATGTTTTGCGTAGATTTGCGTACGCAGTCCGTTTATTTTACCAAATTGTCATTTTACTGTCATATTTGAAGGGAGAAATCCGGTGCGAATTGCTGGTATCATAGCAGAATATAATCCCCTGCATTGGGGACATCTGCGCCAGTTGGAGCAGATACGCGCCCTCTTGGGCGAGGATACCGCCATCGTCTGCGCCATGGGCGGCAACTTTACCCAGCGGGGCGATTTTGCCGTTGTGCGCAAGCAGGCGCGGGCTCAGGCGGCGATTTCCAGCGGTGTCGATTTGGTGCTGGAGCTGCCCCTGCCTTGGGCCACGGCTTCGGCAGAGGGCTTTGCGGCGGGGGGCGTGCAACTTCTCGCCGCCACCGGTCTGGTCACCGATTTGGTGTTCGGCAGCGAATGCGGCGACACTGCCCCGCTGTGTCGGGTGGCAGAGGGATTGCTGCACCCGGATTTTCCCGCCCTGCTGAAAAAAGAGCTGTCCCACGGTGTCAGCTTTGCGGCGGCGCGTCAGCGGGCGATGACCCGTCTGGTGGGCGACGATGCGGAGCTGCTCCGTCAGCCAAACGACATTTTGGGCATCGAATACTGCAAGGCAATCGCCAGATACAAGCTCTCCCTGCGCCCCCTTGCCCTCAAGCGCACGGGCGCGGCACACGATGGAGAGGAGACAGACGGCATCGCGTCGGCCTCCGCCATCCGAAAGCGGCTGCTGGGGGGAGAGACGGCGTCCCTGCCTCCGGCGATGGCGGCGCTCTATGCTGCCGAGGAAAAAGCCGGTCGTGCGCCGGTGAGTCTCCAAACCTGCGAACGCGCTGTGCTGGCGCGACTGCGGTTGCTGGATGAGGCCGACTTTGCCGCCGTGGACGACGGGGGAGAGGGCTTGTACCACCGATTTTATGCCGCCGCCCGGACAGCCACGTCGATAGGTGGTCTGTTGGAGACGGTGAAAACCAAGCGCTATGCCACCGCCCGTCTGCGTCGGATGCTGCTGTGGGTCTATCTGGGCATCTCGCCCACAGACCGCCCGGACGCGCCCCCCTATCTGCGGGTGCTGGCGGCCAACGACCGGGGCAGAGAGCTGCTTGCCACCCTGCGCAAAACGGCGAAGCGCCCCGTTCTGGTGAAACCGGCGGATGTGCGCAAGCTGTCTCCCGAGGCACGGGCGCTGTTTGCCAAGGAGGCACGCGCCACCGATCTCTATACGCTGGCATTTCCGTCTTTAGAGGCGGCAGAGGGCGGCGCGGAGTGGAAAACCAGCCCCGTCATGTTGTAAAAGCTTGACTCCCCTGCAACGGAAAAGGAGAATGACCCATGGAAAAAATACTCCCACTGCTCTTGATCCTCTGCCTGCTGACCGGTTGCGGCGATGCCGTGCCTCCCACGGCAACCCAGATACCTCCGGCGAATGTAGAGGCAGAGAAAACCACGTCCTCCCGAAAGCTGACCTATACATTAGATACCGTCATCAACGAGGACAGTGTCACCGCGGACGACGGCACCCTGCTGGCGACCTATCACTATGAGCTGCCCCGATTGACAGCGCGGGATGCCGACGGCACGGTGCAGGAGGATGCCTCGCTCACCGCCTTCAATGAGAAATTCAGCGCTTGGGTGGATGCGGATTTTGGCGAGATGGCGGACTGGGCGCGTCAGTCCTATGCGGATATGACGGCGGCGGGGGAGAAGTGGCAGATCTCTTATTGGGATGAATTCACCTATACCGCCTATCAGACCGATCAGCTGGTCAGCATCGCGGCGACGGTGTATGCCGATACCGGCGGGGCGCACCCCAACACCACCCTGTGGGCGTGGAATTACGATTTAAAGAGCGGCAGCTTTGTCCCCCCCACGGTGATTGCCAAGGACGATTTGGCCTTTACCGACGCGGTGACGGGCGAGCTTCTGCGGCAGATGGACTGCGTAGCCAAGGCGGGGGGACTGCCCACCGCAGAATATTTTTGGAAGGACTATGCCGAGACTGTGGCACAGTGGACAAACTATGCGGTGTCCTTTACAGAGGAGGGCATGGTGGTGGCGTTCTCCCCCTATGAGTTGGCGTGCTATGCCGCCGGCCCTCAGGTATTCACCCTCTCCACCTCGTTTTTAAAGCCCTTTCTCAGCGACTCCGGCAGGGCTCTGCTGGCAGCCTGAATCCACCAAAACCCGGTCGCACGCAAACCATAGCGCGGGCGGCCGTTTTTCCCTGTTTTGGAGCGCGTCGCAATTTGGACGGCGGAATTTAAAGGTATTATAGGAGGTATTTTATCATGCGACCACTGGAAAAATTGGAACCCAAGGCGGTTTTTACCTATTTCGAGGATTTGTGTGCCATCCCCCACGGCTCCACCGACACCAAGAGAATCAGCGATTACTGTGTGGACTTTGCCAAGCAGCGGGGACTGGAATACCACCAGGACGCAGCCAATAACGTGATCATCATCAAACCGGCGACCGCCGGTTATGAGCAGGCCGCGCCCCTGATCGTGCAGGGACATCTGGACATGGTCTGCGAAAAAACGCCGGAGAGCACCATCGACTTCACCAAGGACGGGTTGCAGCTTGCCATCGACGGCGATTGGGTCTATGCCCAAGGCACCACGCTGGGCGGCGACGACGGCATCGCCGTGGCAATGGCGCTGGCGATTTTGGATGCAAAGGATTTGAGCCATCCCCGGATTGAAGCGGTGTTTACCGTGGACGAGGAGATCGGCATGCTGGGCGCCACCGCCATTGATGTCTCTCTGTTGCAGGGGCGCAAGCTGCTGAACATCGACTCGGAGATGGAGGGTGTGTTTACCGTCAGCTGCTGCGGCGGTGTCTGCGCCGAATGCGTGCTGCCCATCGGGCGGGAGTCTGCCCGGGGTGAGACACTGGTGGTGACGGTGGGCGGCCTAAAGGGCGGTCACTCCGGCGCAGAGATTGACAAGCACGGCGCAAACGCCAATCAGCTCATGGGTCGATTGCTGGATGGGGCGGCGCAAAAAACCAGCCTGCGACTCATCTCTGCAAACGGCGGCTTGAAGGACAACGCCATCCCCCGGGAGTCTGTGGCAGAGCTGCTGGCAGAGGATCCCCAGGCGGTGCTTGCGGTGGCAGAGACCATGGAAAAAGCCTTCCGCAACGAATACAGAACCGGCGATCCCGACGTGTTTGTCCGGGTGGAGCGCCGCCCCGTCCGTGTGGCGATGGTGCTTCCCAAGCAGGATACTGACCGGGTCATCACCCTGCTGCTGAATCTGCCCGGCGGCATCCAGGAGATGAGCGCGGATTTGCCCGGTCTGGTACAGACCTCGCTGAATCTGGGCATTTTGACCACCGGCGAGACAGCGGTATCCGCCTCCTTCTGCGTGCGCAGCAGCGTTGCCACACAGAAAGAGATGCTGGTGCGGCGCATCACATCCCTCGTGGAACTGCTGGGCGGACAGGTCAAGCTGGTGGGCGACTATCCCGCATGGGAATTCAATCCGGATTCCGAACTGCGGCAGCTGATGGTGGATATCTTCACCGAGCAGTATGGACACGCCCCCCGGGTCGAGGCCGTCCACGCCGGGCTGGAGTGCGGCATTTTCTCCGGCAAGCTGGCGGGACTGGACTGCGTCTCCTATGGGCCGGATCTGATGCAGATTCACACCGTCCGCGAGCGGATGAGCATCGTCTCTGTGCAGCGCACTTGGGCGCTGACCGTCGAAATTTTAAAGCGCTCTAAATAAACAAACAGGAAAAAACTCGGTCACAAAGCACTGTGACCGAGCTTTTTTGCGCCCTCCCGGGCGGGGGATTTGCGGCTGTGGGGCGAATGCCCCCGTCATGGAAGGGCGCAACCGCTATTCCTCGAAGTGGACGTGGTTGAAAATATGATCCTGACAGAAGCAGTGATAGCCGGCACAGCGGGAGCAATAACGGAATTGCAATTGGGGGGAGTCCACGTCCGTGCGTCCGCAGACACAGCACTTGTGGTGATAGTGGGCGGACTCCGCCTGCTTGTTTTGGGCGGCGGCATTGCGAAACTGGGTGGCACTGCGGGAGTGCCGGTACTTTTCCTTCTCTGCAAAGTGGAAGAAATTGGGCGCGAAAAACACCGCAAAGTTGAGCAGGGCGAGGATGGGCAGAATCATACCCACAAAGTCGCCGTGGAGCAGACTGCGGATAATGCTGATGGCGAACAGTCCGCCGTCCAGCCACGCCAGCCACTTCATCTTGAGGGGGATGATGAAAAACAGCAGTACCTGCATGTCCGGATAGAGGACGGCAAAGGCAAAGAACATGGACAGGTTGATATAGGCGGTGCCGGAGATGGGCATGGAGAAACCGGTGAGCAGGGAGGTGAGGATGGTGCCCAGCAGGGTCAATACCACACCGCTGACATAGTAGAGGGTGAACTTTGCCGTGCCCCAT
>JAVVOA010000074.1:0-2276 GCA_036656515.1 Oscillospiraceae bacterium
AGAGTTTAGTCAGGGCTACACAGACGACGAGGGACGCGAGGAGACGTGAGGGGACGCGGCTTTTTGAAAAAAGCCTGCCAAAAACTTTTATGAGAGTTGAGTCAGGGCTACAGGTAACGCACAAAGGGGCGGATAGCATCCGCCCCTTTGTTTTGTTAGAATACCGTTTCGTGAGAAATTGCCGGCAGGGGGCGGATACCATCCGCCCCCTGCAACGCAGCATTGCCCTCATATTTGCCATTCCAATTCAAGGGGAACGCCCATCATAAACAGATCATTAAAGTTTTTGTCCACCTTTTTTCAAAAAGTTGGCGTACTCCTCGTACCCTCGTACCCCCGTACTCCCGTCGCGTTGTCAGCTCCGTTTCCAGGTGGTTCCCTGGGGACTGTCCAGCAGCTCGATGCCCTGTGCCTTCAGCTCGTCGCGGATGCGATCTGCCTCTGCCCAGTTTTTCGCCTGCTTGGCGGCGAGGCGTGCGGCGATGGCGGTCTCGATGTCGGCATCCCCCTCCTGCGCGGCGGGTGCGGCGGGTGTCTCGTTGGCTTTTTCCAGCAGTCCCAGACCCAGCACGGTGTCGAACTCCGCCAGCAGTGCCAGCTTGGTGGCGTCGTTGGTCTGATATTTCAGCACATCGTACAGCACGGTCAGCGCCAGCGAGGTGTTCAGGTCATTGTCCAGCGCGTCCCGGAACGCCTGACGCAGGGTGGTCACAGCCGCCTCGTCGATGGCCTCGTCCCCGGCATGGAGGGCGGCGATCCGCGCCACCAGCTTGTTGTATGCCACGGCGGCATTGTCCAGATTTTCATAGGAGAACACCAGCGACTTGCGGTAGTGGGATTGGAGGCAGAACAGGCGATAGACCAGCGGGTCATAGCCCTTTTCCTGCAACAGCGACACCGTCAAAAATTCGCCGGAGGATTTGCTCATCTTGCCGGAGTTGGTGTTCAGATGGAGCACATGGAACCAGAAGTTGCACCAGTGGTGTCCCAGATAGGACTCACTCTGGGCAATCTCGTTGGTGTGGTGTGGGAAGGCATTGTCGATGCCGCCGCAGTGGATATCCAAATCCTCGCCCAGATGCTTTAAGGAGATGCCGGAGCACTCGATGTGCCAGCCGGGATAGCCCACGCCCCACGGGGAGTCCCATTGCAGCTCCTGATCCTCGAACTTGGACTTGGTGAACCACAGGACGAAATCCGCCTTGTTGCGCTTGTTCTCGTCCTCCTCCACACCCTCGCGGACACCCACAGCCAAATCGTCCTCGTTGTGGTCGTTGAAGATATAATACTTTTCCAGCTTGGAGGTGTCAAAATACACGTTGCCGCCGGCGCGATAGGCGTAGCCATCCTCCAGCAGCTTGGTGATGATGGTGATATACTCGCCGACGCAGTTGGTGGCGGGCTCCACCACGTCCGGTGTCTTGATGTTCAGCTTGGCGCAGTCGTCGAAAAACGCGTCGGTGTAGAACTTGGCGATCTCCATGACGGACTTGTGCTCCCGCTTGGCACCCTTGAGCATCTTATCCTCGCCGGTGTCGGCATCAGAGGTCAGGTGTCCCACGTCGGTGATGTTCATGACGCGCTTGACGTTATAGCCCACATAGCGCATATATTTTTCCAGCACATCCTCCATGAGATAGGAGCGCAGGTTGCCAATATGGGCGAAGTGATAGACCGTGGGGCCGCAGGTGTACATCTTCACAATGTCGGGGTGGTTGGGGACAAAGTCCTCTTTTTTATGGGTGGCGGAATTATACAGTTGCATCATGCAAGCCTCTCTTTCGTTTTGTCTGAAAACAGTTTCGGTAGTGCTGGTCTGTTGGTTTGTGCGTGTGCAGTTTTGAACAGA
The DNA here is from genome assembly GCA_036656515.1 of Oscillospiraceae bacterium. GTDB lineage: Bacteria > Bacillota > Clostridia > Oscillospirales > Oscillospiraceae > Oscillibacter. Next base: position 1,850 of record JAVVOA010000074.1, read on the forward strand.
GTTGGGTGCGCAGTCTCTAAATCCTCACGAAAAGTTTCGCCAGACCTTTTCAAAGGCCGCGTATCCTGCCCACGCGTATCCGCGTCAGGAGGCCATCGCCTGCACCATCAGCAGTTGGCGCTCCAGCTCCTCCATGCGGATGGAGAGCGCCAGCAGCTCCTTTTGGATGGGATCCTCCATGTGGATCTGATCCACGTTTTTGGCAAAATCCTCCCGGTCTGCCGGTGCGCCCACAATGTGGGCGGGGACACCCACCGCCGTGGAGCCGGCGGGCACCTCGGTGAGCACCACCGCGTTGGCGGCGATCCGGGCACCGTCCCCCACCCGGAAGGGACCCAGCACCTTGGCGCCGGAGCCGATCATCACGTTGTTGCCGATGGTGGGGTGGCGCTTGCCCTTATCTTTTCCCGTGCCGCCCAAGGTCACG
>JAVVOA010000074.1:2286-6456 GCA_036656515.1 Oscillospiraceae bacterium
GGGCGGGCTCGCCGATGACGTTGCCCGCGCCGTGGTCGATGACCAGCCGTCTGCCGTTGGTGGCACCGGGGTGGATTTCAATCTCCGTCCAAAAACGGCTCCACTGGGAGACGCATCGGGCGAGAAACCGCAGGTTGCGGCCATACAGCCAGTGGGCGAGGTGATAGTCCAAGGTGGCGTGAATGCCGGGATACAGCAGAAAAATTTCCAGCTTGCTCCGGGCGGCGGGGTCGCGCGCCTGATAGGCGCGCAGGGTTTCCATCAATCCAATCATAGAAAGGCTCCTCTCCATTTTGCAGGTACACGAGAGGCCAATCAAAAAAATCGCCCCTCGTACACATAGTACGAGAGGCGACGTATCGCGGTTCCACTCTCATTTTCACTCGAATGACCCTTGACGCGGGTCAGACGGAGGGCATTGCCCCTCCCCGCTCCCGGACGCACTTCACAATTCCCTGCCGCAGGCACGCTTTCAGCCGGTGACGCGCCCTCTCTGTGCTTTGGGTGGATTGCTACTCTTTCCGATCCTCGCGGTTTCCTCTAATGATGCATTATACTAACAGGCTTTGTCCCCCGTGTCAAGTGACTTTTGCCGCGAAGCCCCGGCTTTTTGAAAAAAGCCCGGCAAATTGGGGACGCGGAGAACGCGGAAGAACGCGGCTTTTTGAAAAAAGCCTGCCAAAAACTTGAATGAGTAAGCTTGGATTGCCCTTCTTTTGCAGACCATAACGCCGTGAATGGAATCAGCGGTTGCCCTAGTCCGCGCTTTGAAAGACGGTGCGGTTTTTATAGAAATACTCCACGCCGGAATAGAGGGTGGTCACCAAAATCGACAGCTGGCAGACCATGTTGACCACGCTGGGCATGGGCATCCACGGCTCGTTGACCAGCAGCATCACACAGATGGCGATCATGGTGACGGCGGTCTTCACCTTGCCCGACCAGCCGGCGGCGATGACAATCCCCTGCTCCACCGCCACCAGACGCATACCGGACACCGCAAATTCCCGCAGCAGCACCGCCGCCAAAATCCAGCCCAGCATCTGTCCCTGCTCCACAAACCAGCACATCCCGGCGACCACCAGCATCTTGTCCGCCAAGGGATCCATGAATTTTCCGAAATTCGTCACCTGATTGTAGTGGCGGGCGATATAGCCATCCACAAAATCCGTCAGGCTGGCGAGGGCAAAAATCACCGTCGCCAAATAGGCGCTGCCGGCAGCGTCCATATACAGGACAACCAGAAAAATCGGGATCATGATGATCCGCGCGATGGTGAGCTTGTTGGCTGTTGTCATAGATACCATTCCTTTCGCCGCGCCCTGCGGCAGAAAATCAGAGTTCTGTCCCGTTCATGCTTGAATGCATTTTACAAATCTGATCACTAAAGTTTTTGCCCCGCTTTTTTCAAAAAGCGGGCGTATCCCCGGCCTCGTATCCCGCTGGATTTATAAATCTGATCATTAAAGTTTTTGCCCCGCTTTTTTCAAAAAGCGGGCGTATCCACCCGTTCGCCGGTCAGCTCGCCGTCGATCACGCCGGTGTAGCGCACCTGCACAAAGTCGCCGGGGGCGGGATCCACCTCTGCCGTGAAATAGATTCTGCCGTCGATGTCCGGGGACTCGGCATAGCTCCGCCCCACAAAGGCCTGCGCCTGCCCGTCGAAGCCCTCGCACAGCACCTCGGCGACGGTGCCAAGCAGGGAGTCGTTATAGTCGTCGATGATGCCGGACTGCACGTCCTCGATCAGCTCGGCGCGGCGGGCTGCCTCGTCGGTGTCCACTCGATTGAGCATCTTGGCGGCGGCTGTCCCCTCCTCTGGCGAATAGACGAACACCCCCGCCCGCTCGATGCGCACCTGACGCAAAAAGTCGCACAGCTCCTCAAACGCCGCCTCATCCTCGAAGGGGAGTCCGGCGATCAGACTGGTGCGCAGCACCAGACCGGGCAGACGATCCCGCAGCTTTGCAAACAGGGTCAGCAGCTCTGCCTTGGTGTCCCGCCGATTCATCGCCCGCAGGATTTCGTCGTTGCAGTGCTGGATGGGCAGGTCGATATATTTGAGAAGCTTGGGCTCCTCTGCAATCACGTCGATCAAATCCTCTGTGATCTCGTCGGGATAGAGATAGTGGAGGCGAATCCAGTGGAAGTCCATTTTACACAGCTCCCGCAGCAGGGCAGAGAGCTTTCGCTCGCCGTAGAGGTCGATGCCATAGCGGGTGGTGTCCTGCGCCACCACAATCAGCTCCCGAATGCCGGCATCCGCCAGCTTCTGTGCCTCTGCCAGCACATTTTCCATGGTGCGGCTGCGATACTTGCCCCGGAGAGAGGGGATCACGCAATAGGCGCAGTGGTTGTCACAGCCCTCGGCAATCCGCAGATAGGCGTAGTACGACGGGGTGGTAAGCACCCGGTCAAATTCGTCCACCGGCCCGTGGATGCTGGAAAACCAGCAGGGTTTTCCCTCTGCCAGCACCTCTGTCACCGCCCGGACAATGTCGCCGTAGTTGCCGGTGCCTAAGACACCGTCCACCTCCGGCAGCTCCTGCAAAATTTCGCTGCCATAGCGCTGGGCCATACAGCCGGTGACCAGAATTTTCTTGACCCCGCCTGCCGCCTTCAACGTCGCCATCTGCAAAATATGGTCGATTGCCTCCTCCTTGGCGCTGTCGATAAAGCCGCAGGTGTTGATGACCACCACGTCCGCGCCCTCGGGCTCGGTTTGCAGCGTGTACCCCGCGTCCCGGCACAACGCCATCATCTGCTCGGTATTCACCAGATTTTTGGCACAGCCCAAAGAAATAAATGCCACTACTCCCACGATATTTTTCCTCTCAATCTGTAAGTTCGGTCTCTGCCACCCGGCGGAGGGCGGCGCGGATATCTCCCCAGTCATAGCCCCGGCGGGACAGCGCGTCTGACAGGCGCTTCCGCTCCTTTTCGTCGGGGATCCGTCCCCGGAGCTTGGACGCCAAAAAGCGGTCGATCTGCTCCGCCGGGTCAGTCAGCTCCAACAGCGCATCGTCCCACAGCTCCTTGGGCACGCCTTTTTCATAGAATTTCTCCCGCAGACGGCGGGCACCATAGCCCATCTCGCCATAGTGGCGCACCAGCAGGGCGGCATAGTCGGCATCGTTCACCGCGCCGATTTCCTCCAGCCAGTCGGCGGCGGCGGCGGCGTGCTCCGCCGTCTCGCCCTTGTCCGTCAGTCGGCGGATCAGCGCCTGCTTGGACAGCGGACGGCTGCCGATGAGGGCGGCGGCACGTCCCTTTGCGCCGGACAGCGTCCCCGCCTCGGACAGCTCCGCCAGCGTCGCCTCGTCCAAATCCCGCCCCCGGTGGAGGTCAAAGGTCAGCATCTCCGCCTCCGTGACCTTCAGCGGTGGATCGCCGCCCTCCAAATACAGGAGAAATCGTCCCGTGATGTGCTTCGATGCCTCAATTTTCTCAATCTTCATCGGTGAAGTCGTCGGCGGACACGTCCACCGCGCGACCGGCGGCACGGGCGGCGATCTTGGACTGATTGCTCATCAGCTTGTGAAAGTCCCGCCGGATGTCCTCCTCCAGCTTCTGTGCGACCTCTCGATTTTCCTGCAAATATTTCTTGGCGGCATCCCTGCCCTGTCCCAGACGGGTCTCGCCCATGGAGAACCAGGAGCCGGACTTCTGCACCAAATCCAATTTGGCACCCAAATCCACCAGCTCGCCCTCTCGGGAGATGCCCTCGCCGTACATGATGTCAAACTCCGCCTCCCGGAAGGGGGGGGCGACCTTGTTTTTGACCACCTTGGCGCGGGTGCGGTTGCCGATCATCTCTGTGCCGTTTTTCAGGGTTTCGATCCGGCGCACGTCGATGCGGACGCTGGCATAGAATTTCAGCGCCCGACCGCCTGTGGTGACCTCGGGATTGCCATAGACAATGCCCACCTTTTCCCGCAATTGGTTGATGAACACCACGATGCAATTGGTGCGGCTGATGGCACCCGCCAGCTTCCGCAGCGCCTGACTCATGAGCCGCGCCTGCAAGCCCACATAGCTGTCGCCCATGTCGCCCTCGATCTCTGCCCGGGGCACCAGCGCCGCCACAGAGTCCACCACCACCCCGTCGATGGCACCGGAGCGCACCAGCGCCTCGGTGATTTCCAGCGCCTGTTCACCAGTGTCCGGCTG
>JAVVOA010000075.1:0-6344 GCA_036656515.1 Oscillospiraceae bacterium
CAGGCTTTTTTCAAAAAGCCGCGTACTCAGCCCTCGCGCGTACTCAGCCCCCGCGTCTAAAACGTGTCGGCTGGGGGGAGCATGTTGTCCCCGCCGGGCAGGACACCCACGCCGCTGCTGTGCTTGGCGGCGTCGAAATAGCCCAGATCGGCGAGGGTGAAATAGGGCTGGACGAAGATGTTGAAAATCCCGGTGAACAGCCCCAGCGCCAGTGTCAGCACCGGTGTGGACAGGGGGATTTCGATGCCCTGAAGCAGCATTGCATCCACTACGGCATAGGGCAGGGTGGTCAGCATCATCCAGCCGAAGAAGGAGAGATCCAGCACGAACAGGGGGAGCTTGTAGCCGTTTGTCTGCGCCTTGCTCTGATTCAGCGCCTCTTGGGGGCTGAGGGCGGGGTTCTCGCAGAGGTTGTATAGCGCGAAGCGATAGCGGTACAGGGCGATGATGCCGGGCACGACAAACAGCATACTCCATAGCATGACAAAAAAGTACTCCAAAATCGAGAGCATCACTACCTTCCCCGCCAGAGAAAACCCGTCGAACAGGGAGAGATAGGAGAGCCGCTCGCCCCGCCGTATCCCCAGACAGTAGAGTACATAGCCCGCGTGGAGCACCGTCTCCACCAGCATAATGAGTAAAAATACAAAAACCGGCAGCAGCCCGGCCTCCCAAATCACCGGCGCGTCGCCGGTGGTGATGTTGCTGATGGTATCCAGCACCAGCGTTAAAACCAGATACAGGGCGGTAAATGCCAGCGCGGGCACCTGCGCCGTTTTGATGAGACGCTTCGCCTCCGCCTTGATTTGTGTTCGATTGACTGCGACCATAACTCAGTTCCTCCCAAGTATCGACAAACCTGTCGATTTCTAAATAGTTTAGCACGGTTGGGGAAAATGCGCAAGTGTCCGTGCCCGACGGAGCAGCTGGAAAAAAGACAGATGTGGAAGCGCGGAAAATTTTTCCCTCTTGGGAAGAATTTAGGGCAATATTCACAGGAAAACCCAGAGTTGTCCGTTGGTTTTGCCCGTTTTTGTAAAAATCTTGATAAAAAAATCACGAATTATTGGGAAATCCACGGATAGAGACTTGCCAACAGAGCATTTTAGGTGTAAACTTTCATGCAGTATGTGGCAGCATTACGCTGTCCGGGAGTAAAATGAGGTGAAGACAATGGCACAAGCTTTCTTTGGCGGCGTTCATCCAAACGATATGAAAGCCGCGACCAATGAAAAGGCCATCGAACAGCTGGCACCGCCGGCACAGGTGGTCATCCCCATGTCTCAACACATTGGCGCGCCCTGTAAACCCATCGTTGCAGTGGGCGACAAAGTGAAACTGGGACAGAGAATCGGCGAACCCGGCGGATTCGTATCCGCGCCTATCCATGCGAGCGTCTCCGGCACCGTTGTGGCGGTGGAGCCCAGACCCTATTCCATGGGCGGAAACATGATGTCCGTAGTCATCGAGAATGACTTTGCGGACGAACTCAGCGACGAGGTCAAGCCCGCTGAGAATCCCGAGAGCCTGACCCCCGAGCAGCTGGCGGACATTGTGAAAAACGCCGGCATCGTGGGCATGGGCGGAGCGACCTTCCCCACCCACATCAAAATCACAGGCGGCATCGGCAAGGTGGACACGGTGATCATCAACGGCGCAGAGTGCGAGCCCTATCTCACCGCCGACCATCGCACCATGCTGGAGCGTCCGGAGCAGGTCATCGGCGGCGCAAAGCTGCTGGCGAAAATGTTCGGACTGGACAAGGTACATATCGGCATCGAGGACAACAAGCAAAATGCCATCGAGCTGCTGACCAAGCTGGCAGCAGACGAAAAAGCACCCGTGGTGATCGACGCGCTGCATTGCCGTTATCCCCAGGGCGCTGAAAAACAGCTGTCTCAGGCGATCACCGGCCGTCAGGTGCCTCCCGGCGCACTGCCCTCCGAGGTTGGCTGTGCAGTGTTCAACCTGAACACCACTTGCGCCATCTACCGTGCGGTCTATCAGGGCATGCCGGTGGTGCGTAAAATCGTCACCGTCTCCGGCTCCGGCGTCATCGACCCCAAGAATCTGGACTGCCCCATCGGCACCCCGGTTTCCGAGCTGTTCGATGCCTGCGGCGGACTGAAGGACGAGACCTATAAGCTGATTATGGGCGGACCCATGATGGGTATGGCCCAGTACACCACCGCTGTTCCCGTGGGCAAGGGCACCGGCGCTATGCTGGCGTTCTGCGAAAACGAGGAGCAGACCGTGGAGCAGCCCCAGTGCATCCGCTGTGGCAAGTGCGTGGGCGTTTGCCCCATGCATTTAGAGCCTTTGATGATGTATCAATATGCCGCCAAGGGCATGCTGACCGAGCTGGAGGACGCCCACATCATGGACTGCATGGAGTGCGGTGCCTGCACCTTTATCTGCCCGGCGCGGATGCATCTGGTGCATATGTTTAAAACCGGCAAGCAAAAGCTGGGCGAAGCCAAGGCAGCGGCAAAGAAGGCCGCCGAGGCAGCCGCCGCAGCAGAAAAGAAGGAGGCGTAAACGATGACAGATTATAAAAATTTGAAGCTGGTAGTCACCTCCTCCCCCCATATCCGCTCCAATGAAAATACAAAGTCCATCATGCTGGACGTCATCATCGCCATGGTGCCCGCACTGGGCTGGGCGGTCTGGACCTCCGGCATGCGCGCGCTCACAGTCACGGCGTTTTCCGTCATCGGCTGCATTTTCTTCGAGTGGCTGTATCGCACACTGATGAAGCGTCCCCAGTCCATCGGCGACCTGTCCGCGGTGGTCACCGGTATGCTCATCGCCTTTGTCTGCCCCGTCACCGCCCCCTATTGGCTGATTCTGGTGGGCGACTTTATCGGCATCGTGCTGGTGAAGCAGCTCTATGGCGGCATCGGTAAGAACTTCTTAAACCCCGCCCTCGCCGCCCGCGCCTTCCTGTTTGGCTGGGCTGGCATCATGACCACCTTTGCAGCCCCCGGCATCAAGGCCGCCATCATGGGTGCCAATGCCGACATCGTCACCGCCGCCACCCCCATGAGCTATCTCCATGTGGGCGATCTGGCCGGCGTGCAGGCGCAGTACAGTGTCACCGATATGTTCCTGGGCAATATCGGCGGCTCTCTGGGCGAGGTTTCCGCTCTGTGCCTCTTAATCGGCGGCGCATGGCTGATCATCCGCAAGGTCATCACTTGGCACATCCCGGTGGCCTTCATCGGCACGGTTGCCGTGCTGGCGTTTGTGTTCCCCATGGGCAACGACCCCCTGCAATGGATGCTGTACAACGTGCTGGGCGGCGGTCTGATGCTGGGTGCCATCTTTATGGCAACCGACTATGCCACCTCTCCCATCACCCACAAGGGACAGCTCATCTATGGCGTCGGCTGCGGTCTGTTCACCATCTTCATCCGGTATTTCGGCGCCTATAACGAGGGCGTGTGCTATTCCATTCTGGTCATGAACATCCTTGCCTGCCTGATTGACAAATATGTCAAGCCCGCGCGCTTCGGCGTGACCAAATCCGCAAAGAAGGAGGCGGCTGCGAAATGAGTAAAGAAGTGAAGACCAAGGAAAAAATCGACATGGACCCCAAGTATCTGCTGGAACTGACCCTGAAGCTTCTGGTGGTCTGTCTGGTGGTCGCTGTCCTGCTGGGCTTTGTCAACAGCATTACCGCGGATAAAATCATCGCATTTAACGAGCAAAAAACCGCCACCGCCATGTCCGCTGTCGTAGAGGACCCCGCCAGCACCTTCGAGCCGGTAGAGGTCACACAGGAGTTCATCGACGCGGGTCTCACCTTTGAGAGCGGTGTCAAGGCTGTCTCCAAGGTCATGAGCGGCAGCAACCAAGCGGGCTATGTCTGCGAGGTTGTCCCCTCCGGCTTCGGCGGCGACATCGACATGGTGGTGGGTCTGGACATGGACGGTGCCATCACCGGTGTCTCCATCATCAAAAACGTGGAGACGGCGGGTGTCGGCTCCAAAGTCATGCTCAATACCAATGGCGTTTTGGATCAGTTTGTCGGCAAGAGCGCGGCGGATGGCGAGCTGGTCGTCAAGTCCAACGTGGATGCCATCTCCGGCGCGACAGTCTCCTCCAAGGCAGTTACCCGTGGCGTGAACGCGGCGCTTAGCGTCACGTCCCTGTTAGGTTAGAAAGGGGGAGCTGAAAAATGAATTTTGGGAAACAACTCAAAGAGGGTATTGTCACCAACAACCCGGTGCTGGTCCAGCTGCTGGGTATGTGCTCCACCATGGCAATCACCACCACCATCTCCAACGGCATCGGCATGGGCGTCTCTGTGCTGATCATCCTCACCTGCTCCAACATCGCCATTTCCGCCCTGCGGAAATTCACCCCGGATAAGATTCGTATCGCGGTGTATATCGTGGTGGTCGCGGGCTTCGTGACCATGGTCGATCTGCTGCTACAGGCCTTTGCCCCGGCGATCTCCACGGCGCTGGGCGTGTTCCTGCCCTTAATCGTCGTCAACTGCATCATTCTGGGTCGTGCAGAGTCCTTTGCCTCTAAAAACGGCATTCTGGTCTCTGCGGTGGATGGCATCTGTCAGGGCATCGGCTATACGCTGGTGCTGCTGGTCATGTGCATCATCCGCGAGCTGTTCGGCAACGGCACGTTGGCGGGCATCCAGATCATGCCTGCCTCCTATCAGCCGGCGCTGATGCTGGTGTTGCCTGTGGGCGGCTTCCTGCTGCTGGGCACCCTGATCGCCGCCATGCAGTGGGCAACGACTCGCCCCAACTCCAAGAAGAAGGAGGAAAGTAACTAATGGACATTACAAAATTGCTTTCCATCACACTGGGTGCCATCCTGGTGAACAACTTCATCCTCGTGCAATTCTTGGGCATCTGCCCGTTTATGGGCGTGTCCAAAAAACTGGACACCGCCGTGGGCATGGGTGTCGCCGTGACCTTCGTCATGGGTCTCGCCTCTGCCTTCACATGGATCGTCAACGAATATCTGCTGGTGCCCTTCCATCTGGAATACATGCAGACCGTGGTGTTCATTCTGGTCATCGCGGCGCTGGTGCAGTTCGTGGAGATGTTCCTGCAAAAGTCCGTCCCCGCGCTGTACACTGCACTGGGCATCTATCTGCCCCTGATCACCACCAACTGCGCCGTGCTGGGCGTGGCACTCTTAAACATCCAGAGCAAATACAACTTCATGGAATCCGTGGTCTATGGCATCACCGGCGGTCTGGGCTTCCTGCTGGCAATTGTCCTGTTCTCCGCCGTGCGTGAGCGCTGCCAGTTCGCGGAAAATCCCAAGGCCTTCGATGGCTTCCCCATCGCACTCATCTCAGCCGGTCTGATGGCGCTCAGCTTCATGGGCTTCTCGGGCTTGAAGGTTTGGTAAGGAGGAAGATTGCACAATGAATAACATAATTGCTGCCGCACTGGTTCTCAGCATCATGGGCGCGGTTTTCGGACTCATTTTGGCAATTGCCTCCAAGGTGTTTGCTGTAAAAACCGATCCCCGCTTCGACCAGATCGTCGAAGCCCTGCCCGGCGCAAACTGCGGCGGCTGCGGCTTTGCCGGCTGCTCGGACTGCGCCAACCACATTCTCGCCGGCACCGCCCCCGTCAATGCCTGCCCTGTGGGCGGCGAGACTTCGGCGGACAAGATTGCCGAGGTCATGGGTGTTGTGGCGGTCAAGACCGAAAAGATGGTCGCCTGTGTCCAGTGCAACGGCGGTACCCGCGCCGTGAAAAAGTACGAGTATCGGGGCGTGGAGGACTGCACCGGCGCAACCAAAATCGCCGCCGGCCCGCTGGAGTGCTCCTTTGGCTGCTTGGGCTTCGGCTCCTGCGTCAAGGCCTGCCAGTTCGACGCCATCCACATCAACAACCGGGGCGTGGCCGAGGTGGATCGCGACAAGTGCACCAACTGCTTGAAGTGCGCCGCCGCCTGCCCCCGTCATCTGATCATCTCCGTCCCCGCCGCCTCCCACATCGTCGCCGCCTGCTCCTCTAAGGACAAGGGCGTCGCCGCGAAGGCCGCGTGCGAGGTCTCCTGCATCGGCTGCAAGCTCTGCGAGAAGAATTGCCCCGCCGGCGCTATCGTGGTCACCGACAACTGTGCCAAGATCGACTACACCAAGTGCACCAATTGCGGCACCTGCGTGTCCAAGTGCCCCCGCAAGCTGATCGTGGACGTCACCGGCAAGGTGGTCGTGGCTCCTGCGGCTCCCGCGGCTCCCGCGGCTCCCGCCCCCCCCCCCGCCCCCCCCGCGAACGGGAGCGGCTATCCCGGGCGAACGACTGCCGCCATCGCGGTCATGTCGTCCTCGTGGCCGTCGATCCGCCGCGCGGCAG
>JAVVOA010000076.1:0-6225 GCA_036656515.1 Oscillospiraceae bacterium
GAATATGTCACTGCCCTGTCCTATGTGCCCCTCAATTGCCGGACAGCAAAAAAAACGCCCCAAGCAGCACAAGCTGCTCGAGACGCTTTTCCGTTGTCACACAGTGGGATACGGGGATACGGGATACGGGGGGTACGCGGCTTTTTGAAAAAAGCCTGGCAAAAACTTTTATGAACGATACACTATAGGATATACTAGGGGGGACGCAGGGGGTGTTGCCCTAGGAGATCTCTATCTGACTGCCTGTATTGACCACACAGACATAGGTCTTGCCCGCGCCCAGTGCCAAGGGCGTGCCGTCTGGCAGGGCATAGGTGATGGCGTCCTCACGCCCGGGCTTGCTCCATTGGATGTCTGTCGCCCGGCCGCCACAGCAGAAGATGCCGTCTCCTGTGCCGTCTATCTCCACCGCCAGCCGTCCCTCCGCGTCGCCGGAGAGCAGACTGACCCCTGTTTTCAGAATCAGCACATTGGTCACGCTCACCTGCGTGTTGGTGTTGCCATCTAAGTAGGGCTTGCCATACTGCCCCACCTGATAGAGCTTCCCATAGACATCGTAGTGGAAGGTGCCGGTCTTATAGTTGGAGAACCGCACCGATACCTCTTTCGCCCCGGTCTCACCCGCCGGCGTGCCGTCCTGCACAAAGCACAGTCCGTCTGTATGACCCGGCTCATGGGTGGTGCGCAGGCCGCTGCTCTCCAGATAGCCGGAGACCTTGCCCCCGTCGGTCAGCAGACTGTGCTCATAGCCGGCATTTTTGCGCCGCTCGGGATCACGCCAGAAAATATCCGCGTCTGTCCCGCCCCGGACACCGTCCAGATGATCCACACCCCAACGGGGCATGTCGGCATAAGCCTCGGGACTGCCGCCCGCATGTACCAAAATCGCGTCGTGTCCCAACGCCAGCTCCAAATAGTAGCTGCGGGTGCTGCGGACGCTGCCCAGCGCGCCTGCCGTTTCGATGTCTGAAAACAGCGCCAGCATCCGGGTGATGCCGCCCTCTGCCGGCACCTCATAGATGATGTCCGCCTGAGACACGCCCAATTGGGGCAGCGCGGCCTTCAGATCGTTTAGCATCACCGCCACAGGACGTCTGTTTTCCAGAGATGCCGACATGGGCAGACCCGTCAGCGGATTGGTCACGGTCTCCGTCTCACGCTCCGCAGGCTCCACAGACCCCTCTGCCGTCGTCTTCGGTGCCACTATCACAAACGGTGTCACCGTTTCTCCTCCGCCACAGGCGGTCAGCAGCAAACAGCCTGCCAGCAGGAAACCCAGCGCTCTCTTTTTCATCGCGCCACCACCCTTCCCCAATTTACACACAAAATCGCGGTTTTTCCTTTCTTTCTATCATAACAAGACAACGCCCCTGCCGTCAAGGAAGAAAACGGCAAATTTTGATTTCATGCTGTACAAAACCCAGCATTTTGCTGTATAATGGGATGAGTTTAGAAAAACAAGGGACAGGAGGTGGTTTCCCATGGGTTATGGTTTCATCCGCGATCGGCTGGAAATTAAGTTTCTCATTCTCTATATCTTGTCGCGGGTCATCGAGGCAGTGCCCTTTGAGACCGTGCTGGATCTCACCCTCTGCGACGATGCCATTGAATATTTCGACTTTTCTGACTGTCTGGCCGATCTGGTGCGCACCGAGCATCTGACCCTCTCCCCCGATGGGCTGTATGCCATCACGGAGAAGGGACGGCGCAACAGCGAGATCTGCGAGTCGGGACTGCCCTATTCCGTCCGGATGCGGACGGACAAGAATCTGACCGCCTGCAACCGCAAGCTCCGCCGCAAAAGTCAGGTGAAGGCAGAGACCGTGCGGCGACCCAACGGCACCTATACCGTCAGTCTCTCCCTCAGCGATGATGTGGGCAGCCTGTTGGAGCTGGACATGATGGTGGCAAAGGAGGATATGGCAAATGCGCTGACCGCCCGGTTTGAAAAAGCCCCGGAGCAGATGTACAACGCCCTGTTAGAAGCCCTGTTCGCCACCACCGTCGAGCCCACTCCACCCAAGAAGTCCACCCCGGAGTAGGACAGGGACGCGAGAGTACGAGGATACGAGGATACGCCAACTTTTTGAAAAAAGTTGGGCAAAAACTTTTAATGATCAAATGATGGGGCAATTTATTGGAATCGGCGCGGCGCATATTTCGATGGCAATGCCAGAAGGGGGCGGATGATATCCGTCCCCTTCGTCAATTCCCAAACGGCTATCGTATGTAGTTATTGAAACAAGACAAAGGGGCGGATATGATCCGCCCCTTTGTCCGTTTCCCGATGGAATATCTAAAATTGATCACAAAAGTTTTTGCCAGGCTTTTTTCAAAAAGCCGCGTCCCCCGCTTTTTGCGCAGCTTTTTCTCGAAAAAGCGCGTAGCCTGCCCCCGTCCTAGGACACCACCACGTTGACCTCGCCCAGGGTCTCCCGCAGCTCCTGCACCAGGGCGCGGTGGAGGAGGCAGCTGCCATTTCCCAGCAGCTTTCCGGTGTCTGCCACCCGGATTTTGATGGGGGTCTCCCCGGGAAACATCTGCAAGACCAGTTTGATGTGTGCAAATGCCGGGCTGTCCACGGCGGGTATCTTCAGATACAGAATCTTGCCCGGCAAAAGCTTGCTCCCCGCCGGGATTGGCTCCTCCGGCAGATCTGCGTCCGCCGCCGATAGGGGCTTGATGCCGTCGCAGAGGATCTGGGGTGCCTTTTCGTCCCGCACAGACAGCTTCCCCTTGATTAAAATGGCCTGATTCTCCCGGAGATAGCTGCCGTAGTTCTCCAGCGTGCGGCTAAAGCACAGCAGCTCCATGGAGGCGCTGTCGTCCTCCACGGTCACATAGGCCATCAGGCTGTTGTTTTTGGTGGTTTTGGTTTTGCTGGCAGTCACCACACCGGCGATGCAGATCCGCTGTTCGTCGGCAAACCGCACCGCGCCGCCCTCTTGGGCAAAATCCTGCAAAATCGCGGCGATAGGCACCGCGCCCTGCTTCCGCGCCGCGCCCCGATAGGCGTTCATGGGATGACCGGAGAGATAGAGCCCTGTGGCCTCCTTCTCCATGGACATCAGCTCCGCCGACGTAAACTCGGGCAAATCCGCCAGCCGATTCTTTTCGCCGGTACCGGTGGCGGTGCCAAAAAAGTCAATCTGCCCCTCCACATTCTGTCGCCGGCTGCCGCCGATGGAGTCCAGCGTCCGCTCAAAGCCCTCGATGAGTTGGGAGCGCTTGGCACCCATAGCGTCAAACGCGCCGGCGCGGATGAGGTTTTCCAGCGCCCGCTTGTTCATCTCCTTGTCGTACATCCGCTCGCAAAAATCGAAAAAGGAGGTGAATTGCCCCTGTGCCCGCTCCTCCATCAGCGCCTGAATGAAGCCCCGTCCGATGTTTTTGATGGCTACCAGCCCGAAGCGGATGCCGTCCTCCTCCACGGTAAAGCTGTCCCGTGAGCGGTTGACGTCCGGGGGCAACAGACGGATGCCGCAGTCCCGGCACTCGCCGATGTACTCCGACACCTTGTCTGAATTGTCCAGCACCGAGGTCAACAGCGCCGCCATATACTCCTTGGTGTGGTGGCACTTAAACCACGCCGTCTGATAGGCCACCACGGCATAGGACGCGGCGTGCGCCTTGTTAAAGGCATAGTTGGCAAAATCGTAAATCTCCTGATAGATGGCCTCTGCCGTCTGCTCTGGGATGCCGTTTGCCACACAGCCGGCGATGCCCCGGTCGCTGTCTCCCCGGATGAATGCCTCTTTTTCCTTCTCGATCTGGGAGGCCTTTTTCTTGGAGATGGCGCGGCGCACCATGTCCGCCTGCCCCAGAGAATAGCCGCCCAGCCGCCGAAAAATCTCGATGACCTGCTCCTGATACACGATGCAGCCATAGGTGATGGAGAGAATCGGCTCTAAGGACGGGTGCTGATAGGTGATCAGCTTGGGATTTTGCTTGCAGGCGATGAACCGGGGGATGGATTCCATGGGACCGGGGCGATACAGGGCGATGATTGCCGTAATATCCTCGATGCTCTGGGGCTTTAAGCCGATGCAGACCCCGGTCATGCCGGTGGACTCCATCTGAAACACCCCGGAGGTGCGTCCCGCCGTCAGCATGGCGAAGGTCTCTGGATCGCCCTTGGGGATGTCCTCCAGCGAAAAGTCCGGGGTCTGCTCCCGCACCATGGTCACTGCGTCGTCCAAAACCGTCAGGTTCCGCAGACCCAAAAAGTCCATTTTCAGCAAGCCCAGCTCTTCCAGCGTGGTCATGGTGTATTGGCAGACTATCGACTCGTCGTTTTTCGCCAGAGGCACATAGGTATAGACGGGATCCTTGGTGATGACCACCCCCGCCGCATGGGTAGAGGCGTGGCGGGGCATCCCCTCCAACGCCTGCGCCGTGTCGAACAGCGTCTTGATATTGGGGTCGTTGTTGTATAAATCAGCCAGGGGCTTGGACAGCCGCAGGGCATCCTTCAACGTGATGTGCAGGGTGGCGGGCACCTGTTTTGCCACAGCATCCACCTCGGCATAGGGCATGTTCAACGCCCGACCCACGTCCCGGATGGCACCCCGCGCCGCCATGGTGCCAAAGGTGACGATCTGCGCCACATGGTCGTCGCCGTATTTGCGGCGGACATAGTCCACCACCTCGCCCCGGCGGGTGTCGCCGAAGTCCATGTCGATATCGGGCATACTGACCCGCTCCGGGTTCAAAAACCGCTCGAAATACAGGTTGTACTCCATGGGATCCAAATCGGTGATGCCCAGACAATAGGACACCATGCTCCCCGCCGCGCTGCCCCGCCCCGGCCCCACGGGAATCCCCGCCTCACGGGCAAAGCGGACAAAGTCCGACACGATCAGGAAGTAATCGGTAAAGCCCATCTGCTCGATCATGTTCTGCTCATAGACCAGCTGGGCGCGGTATTCCGGCTTCTCCTCCGGATAGCGCTTGTGAAAGCCCTCGTCACAGAGCTTTTTCAGATAGGTGAAGGAATCATAGCCCTCCGGCAGCTGAAATTCCGGCAGGTGATACTTGCCGAAGGTGAATTCCAGATTGCAGCGGTCGGCGATTTTTCCGGTGTTCTCGATGGCCTCCGGATAGTCGGGAAACAGCGCCGCCATCTCCTCTGTGGAGCGGAGATAGAAGTTGCGGGGCTCGTACCGCATCCGATTTTCGTCGTCCACGGTTTTGCCGGTCTGGATGCACAGCAGCACATCGTGGCTGGCGGCATCCTCCTTGCGGAGATAGTGGGCATCGTTGGTGACCACCAGCGGCAGGCCGGTCTCCTGATGGAGCCGCAAAATCCCGGCGGCGACCACCGCCTGCTCTCGAATGCCGTGATCCTGCAATTCCAGATAGAAGTTGTCCGCGCCGAAAATCTCGGACAGCTCCATGGCGTGTGCCTTGGCTCCTGCATAGTCCCCATTCCGCAGACGGCGGGGGATTTCCCCCGCCAGACAGGCGGACAGGGCGATCAGGCCGCCGGAATGCTCCCGCAGCAAGTCCAAGTCCACCCGGGGCTTGATATAAAAGCCCTCGATAAACGCCACGCTCACCAGATAGCACAGGTTGCGATAGCCCTCTTCGTTTTGGCACAGCAGCACCAGATGCCGCGCCTCGGCATCCAGCTCATGCACCTTGTCGGTGCGGCGGCGGGGGGCGACATAGACCTCGCAGCCGATGATGGGCTTGACCCCCTCGGCGCGGCAGGCGCGATAGAAGTCGATGGCACCGTACATCACGCCGTGGTCGGTGATAGCCACCGCCGTCTGTCCCAGCTCCCGGACGCGCTTTGGCAGCTGGGCAATGCGACAGGCACCGTCCAGCAGACTGAATTCCGTATGCACATGTAAGTGGGCGAAAGACATGGCGTTCTCCTTTTGGGTCTCTATTTTTTTCCTATAGCGTGGGAATCTGCTCCTTCAGCTCCTCCACCAGCTCCACCGCCGTGGCGATGAAAACCTCGCAGGGCTTGGTCAAGCCCAGCCGTCCAGCCACGGGAAAGCGGTCGTCAAGCTCCAGATTACTGGCCAGCAGGTCGGCGCACCGCAGCTCTGTAAAGCGCTCCCGGAACTTCGCCTGCAATTTTTTGGACAGCCCGTAAATCCGCTGCTTTTCCCAAGCACTGTCCACTGTGGTGTGGGGTGCCAGCAGGCTCAGTGCCATGACGGCTCCGCTGGCGGCACCGCAGATTTCCTCGCCCCCGGCGACACCCTTTCCAAA
>JAVVOA010000077.1:0-6120 GCA_036656515.1 Oscillospiraceae bacterium
TCAGGCAACGAACAAAGGGGCGGATATGATCCGCCCCTTTGCTTGCTTTAGACAGCTACTTACGATAGCCGTTTGGAAAAGAATCGTAGGGTCGGATACCATCCGACCCTACTGGCTTTTTATCCTGATATTTACCATTGCAGTTCGAGCTAATTGCCCTATTTAATCAGATCATTAAAGTTTTTGTCCAACTTTTTTCAAAAAGTTGGCGTATCCTACTCCCCGTTCTCCCGCCAAGTGCAGTCGGCGGTGAAGCACAGGCCGTCGTCCTTCTCCCCGGACATCCGATAGCCCGTCGCCGTCCGGGCACCCGCAAGGCGCAGGGTCTCGCCCTGCCTTGCCTCCTTGTGATAGTTGATGGAAAAGGTCTCCGGCTCCCGCTCTTGCAGGGCTTGGGGCAGGGCATCCCAGAAAAAGTCGCCATAGTTGCCGCTGTAGACATGACCGTTGCGATCCAGATTGGAATAGACCATGGTGCGCGCGCCCAAGTCCTCCAGCCCGTCTCGGGGCGCAAGCACCTTGCCGCAGGCGGGACAGTCCGGCACCCGCTGATCCCTGCCCAGCACCTTGCCGGTAAAGCTCTCCGGTCGCAGGATTTTCCGTGTCTCGGGATTCACCAGAATCCAGTTGCTCCGCGCGGCGACGCAGACCGCACCGGCGGCATCCGTCAGCTCATAGTCCCGCAGGAGATAGACGCCCTTTGCGCCGTTTTCCCACGTTGCCACCCGCAGATACTCGCCCAGCCTGGGCAGGCGCAGAACGTGCAGGGTGACCCGGGACAGCAAAAACGTCTGCCGCAGGGCATAGAGCCGTTCATAGGGCAAGCCCCGCGCGTCATAGTCCTCCCCCGATACGCCGGCGAGAAAGCTCAGCAGTGTGGAGACTCTCGCCCGCCCCCAGCGGTCACAGTTGGAAAAGTCCAACGTCCGCCCCCGGCTATAGGTACTCTCGGTCAGTATGGCTTCCCCCGATTCCAAATACGGTTCCCCCTTTTTGATTTCTGTTTGCTCTTTTGAGTATAGCACAATCCCTCCCCCGCTTCAATCGAAACCGCCCCGCATCGTCCTCTTGACAAGCCCGTCCCGCATGGTACAATACTATCAAGTATCGGTCTGCCGCCGTCCTTGATCGGGACAGCCCTCAGCCGGTGCCGCCACAAAAACAATTGCGATGATACGAGGAGGATTATTATGAAAGAAATTTTTTCCACCGACAAAGCGCCCGCCGCCCTCGGCCCCTATTCTCAAGGTATCTGCACCGATGGCTTGATGTTTGTCTCCGGTCAGACCCCCATTGACTCTGCCACCGGCGATCTGGTGCCCGGCGGCATCACCGAGCAGACCCATCAGGCACTCCGCAACGTCCGCGTCATTCTGGAAACCGCCGGACTGACCATGGACAATGTGGTCAAAACCACCGTCTTCCTCCACGATATGAACGACTTTGCCGCCATGAATGCGGTCTATGGCACCTATTTCACCGCCGGCAACTATCCCTGCCGCAGCGCCTTCCAAGTGGTGCGTCTGCCCAAGGACTGCATGGTGGAGATCGAGGCCATCGCCGTCCGATAAGCCTGCCATAACACTGAAAAAAGCCACGGGATGCCTATCCCGTGGCTTTTTTGCGTCCTCACGCAGATTTCCCGGCGCTGACGCAGAGCTTGTCCTCCTCCACCGCCAGATGGGCGGTATCGCCGGCTTGGAGGGTGCCCTCCAACAGCTGCTCTGCCACGGCATCCTCCACCAGACGGAGAATGGCGCGGCGCAGGGGTCTGGCTCCATAGGCGATGCCCTCGCCCTCCTTTGCCAGCCGCCGGACGGCTGCCTCGTCCGCGTCCAGATGAATCCCCATCTGCTCCATGCGGCGGGCGGTGGTTTGCAGCATTCTGCCGGCAATCTCCACCAGATCGTCCTCTGTCAGACGGCGGAACACGATGGTCTCGTCGATGCGGTTTAAAAACTCCGGGCGGAAGGTGCGGCGCAGCTCCTCTAGCACAGCGGTCTTCGCCGCGGCAAACTGCCCGTCGGCGGTGCTGTCCGCCTCGTCGGCAAAGCCCAGCTTTCCGCCGGTGGCGGTCAGATTCTTCGCGCCCACATTGGAGGTCATGACGATGACGGTATTTTTGAAATCCACATGCCGCCCCTGGGCGTCGGTGATGACACCATCCTCTAAAATTTGCAGCAGGACATTCCACACATCCTCGTGGGCCTTCTCGATCTCATCGAACAGCACCACGGAATAGGGCTTGCGGCGCACCTTTTCCGTCAGCTGACCGCCCTCCTCGTGCCCCACATAGCCGGGAGGCGAACCCAACAGCCGGGACACGGTGTGGCGCTCCATATACTCGGACATATCCAGCCGGAGCATGGCGCTCTCGTCGCCAAACAGCACCTCGGCAAGCGCCTTGCACAGCTCGGTTTTGCCCACGCCGGTGGGTCCTAAAAACAGGAAGGAGCCAATGGGGCGCTTGGGGTCCTTTAAGCCCACACGACCCCGGCGAATGGCGCGCGCCACCGCGTGTACCGCCTCCTCCTGTCCCACCACCCGCTGATGGAGGGTGTCCTCCATGCGGAGGAGCCTCGCGCCCTCGTCCTCGGTGAGCCGGGTGACGGGCACGCCTGTCCAGCCGGACACCACGGCGGCGATATCCTCGGCGGTGACCGGCGGGTGACTGCGTCCCCGCTTCCAGTTCTCCCGCTCCAGCTCCACCTGCTCCTGATAGTTTTTCTCGATATCCCGGAGCTGTGCCGCCTTTTCAAAGTCCTGTGCGGCGACAGCGCCGTCCTTTTCCCGGCGGAGGGTGGCGATTTTTTCCTCCAACGCCCGCAGATCCGGGGACGCGCCCTCCTCCTGCATCCGCACCCGGGATGCCGCCTCGTCCATCAGGTCGATGGCCTTATCCGGCAAAAACCGATCGCCGATATAGCGGACGGAGAGCTGTACCGCCGCGTCCAACGCCTCGTCGGTGATGGTCAGCTTATGGTGCGCCTCGTATCGCTCCCGCAGACCCTTTAAGATTTCCAGCGCCGTCTCCGGGGAGGGCTCGTTGACCTGCACCGGCTGGAACCGGCGCTCCAAGGCGGCATCCTTTTCGATATACTTCCGATATTCGTTCAGTGTGGTCGCGCCGATGACGCGGATTTCCCCCCGTCCCAAGGCGGGCTTGATGATATTGGCGGCATCCACCGCGCCCTCGGCGGCACCGGCACCCACGATGGTGTGCAGCTCATCGATGAAAAGAATCACGTCGCCGGCGCGCTTGATCTCATCAATGAGACCCTTGATGCGCTCCTCAAATTCGCCCCGGTATTTCGTCCCCGCCACCATACCGGACAGATCCAGGGACAGCACCCGCTTATCCACCAGCTCCTCCGGCACGTCAGCCAAGGCGATTTTCTCCGCCAGACCCTCGGCGATGGCGGTCTTGCCCACCCCCGGCTCGCCGATGAGGCAGGGGTTGTTTTTGGTGCGGCGGGACAAAATCTGGATGGTGCGGTCGATCTCCTCCTCCCGCCCGATGACGGGATCCAATTTGCCCTCCCGGGCAGCGGCGGTCAAATCTCTGGTAAATTCCTTCAGATTTTTCGCCTTGCCGTCGTCGCGGACAGCCTTGCCCTCCGCCGTCTGGGGGGCGCGGGGTATCTCGTTTAACCGTTGCAGCACCATGGTATTCACCCGCCGGGGATCCACCCCCGCCGTCCGCAGGATGCGCAGCGCCATATTGTTGCCCTCCCGCAGGATGCCCAGCAGCAGATGCTCGGTGCCCACCGCGCCATAGCCGCCCCGCATCGCCTCCTCCACGGCGATTTCCACCGCCCGCTTGGCGAGAGGGGTCAGTCCTTGGGCGGGATCGCCGCCGGGCAGACCCGCGCCCACGCTTTTGACCATCACGTCCCGCACCAGCTCTGCCGTCAGTCCCAAATCGGTGAGCACCCGGCAGGCTGTGCCGTCCTCCTCCCGGAGGAGTCCCAGCAGCAGATGCTCGCTGCCCACATAGCCGTGTCCCAATTCCCCTGCCGCCTCCTGCGCCAACCGCAGGGCATTTTCGGCATGGGCTGTAAATTTATGATCTGTCATAAGAAGCTCCTTCCTTTCTTTCGGGGGAGGGCACTGCCCTCCCCCGCCCGTTCTCTCAATCCTGTTCCCGTTCCTTGGCGTGGAGCTGATCCCGCAGGGTGGCGGCGCGCTCGAAGTCCTCCGCCTCCACCGCCTGCCGCAGCTCCTGCCGCAGGGCGTTGCACGCCCGCTGACGGGAGAGCTGTTTTTGCTCCGCCTCGGATACCAGCGGCTTTTCCCCGGTCTGTGTGGCCGACTGGGGGGCGTTCAGGCCGCCGGTTTCCCCGAAGAACTCCCCAAAGAAGTCCCCGAAGAAATCATCCATCCCGCCGAAAGCCCGGCTGTCCTCGCCACCCGCCGCCAGCAGCAGCGGCATGGGGGCAAACCAGTTGCCAAGGCGGAGCATTCTCTCCATCTGGCGGCTGCCAGCCTGTAATCTCTGGGTATAGCCCAGCTGCTCTGCGCAGTCACTGCACAAATGTACCTCCTGTACTCTGCCATTGCTGTTGCTCCGCATGACAAAGTTAACCTCATTCTTTCCACAATTCTCGCATTTCATCATGCAAACCTCCTCATAAATTTAAATCATTTCAATGTGACCTGTTTCGTCTGCCAAATCCCGAAAGAAAACCGCTATTGCTTTTGCCCCGCTTTTTGGGGAAAGCGGACGCATCTGCCCTTGTCGCCCCGGGTCGCTGCCGCTAGACCTGCACCAGCACCTGCTTGAAGATCGCCGCCCGCAGAGCGTCCCGCTCCTCTCGTCGCACCGATCGCAGGGCGCTGTCCCCGATGGCGGCAAGGAGCGCCTGTGCCACCGGCAGCTCCACTGCGCCGGACTGCACCAGATTCTCCAAAATTGCCCGGGCGGTGGGCAGATCCAGCTGCTCGCCGATGGAGCCGATGACCTGCATCAGCAGCGTCCGCCGATCCCGCCGCACCCGGGTGATGCGGATATAGCCGTTGCCGCCCCGCCGACTCTCCACGATATAGCCGTGCTCCGGCGAAAACCGGGTGGACATCACATAGTTGATTTGACTGGGCACACAGTTGAATCGCTGTGCCAAATCGTTGCGTTGCAGCTCCACCACACCGTCCATCTCCCGCAGGCTCTCTTGGATGAAATCGGCTATCATATCCGACATTCCCATGCACTCACTTCTCTCTTTTTCCTATTTTTCTGACTTTGACTTTCTTTGACCTTCTCGATAGTTGTAGTATAGCACTGGCGTTTCAAAAGTCAACAGGGAATCTTTGACTTTCTTTGACCTTTCTGTAAACGATTTGTGAACATCGGTTTTCCGGGTGTGGGATTGCAATTTGCGACAGTTTGGCGTATAGTGATGGCAGATGATACCGCCTCTATAGGATGGCGGCAGAACGATCGCCATAGGTCGACGGGAGGGGTTCCATGAAGCTTTTGGAGTCGGGCGAAAACTATTTGGAGACTATTTTGATGGAGCAGACCCGGTTGGGGGCTGTGCGCTCCATCGATATTGCCAATGCCTTGGGCTATTCCAAGCCCACCATCAGCATCGCCATGAAGCATCTGCGGGAGAACGGCTACATTCTGGTGGACGAGGGGGGCTTTCTGTCCCTCACCCAGCAGGGGCGGGAAATTGCAGAGAAAATATACGAGCGCCACGAGGTCATCGCCCATCTGCTCATGGGCATCGGCGTCAGCGAGGCTGTCGCCTATGCCGACGCCTGCAAAATCGAGCACGATATCAGCGACGAGACCTTCCGCTGCCTCCGGGACATCCAGTCGCTATAGGGGCAGGATACGCGCGGGGGCTAGGATACGCGCGGGGGTTCAGTACGCGGCTTTTTGAAAAAAGCCTGGCAAAAACTTTTGTGAGCGTTTAGATAGGGCTATACCATTGATTGAGAAACGGACAAAGGGGCGGATAGTATCCGCCCCTTTGTTTTGTTCATCACTCGTTTTTCCGAAAAAACATGCGCAGGGGGCGGATACTATCCGCCCCCTGCAACGCAGTTTTTACCCTAATATTTTCCATTGCAATTCAAATAAATAGCCCAGCAGAAATTGATCATTAAAGTTTTTGT
>JAVVOA010000078.1:0-6063 GCA_036656515.1 Oscillospiraceae bacterium
CGTTGCCTGATAGCCCTAACTAAACTGATCATAAAAGTTTTTGCAGGTGCCTGTCTGGGAATGGGCAGAATGGCGGAAGGCGATGGTTTTTTTCGTCAGGCAAGGCATTTTTTTGCCGGAATCCTGGGTGGCTTCCAAGGAAAAATGACGCGGCATGACGGGAAAAGAGCCGTCTTCCGGCGTTTTGACCATTTTTAGACAGGCACTAGGGCTTTTTTCAAAAAGCCGCGTACTTACCCCTCCGCGTACTTAACCCACGCGTGACCAGTCCCCGTCGTGTCCGGCAGGGCTTCCTGCCTCTCCGCCGCGTCCGCGGTGCCGCCGGTGGAAACCGCCGCCGCATAGCCGGGGAACAAATCCAGCAGGATGCCCTCCCCCGCTTCGCCGTGTGCCAGCGCCGCAAGACCTGCGTCCCGCCGCTTGACCGCCGCCTCTCGCCGCACCCAGTCCGTCCAGAAGGCAGTTGCGTCCACGTCGCCCAGCCGCCGCGCCGTCAGTGGGGGCAGCGGTCGCAAACGCTCGATGTCCACGCCCACGGGTCTGTCCCAAATCGCCACCACCACCCCGCCGTCCGTGTGGCTCAGGCTGAATTGGACGGAGGGCATCGCCGGAAAATAGGGCTTTCCGTTGTGCGAATGCGCCAGCTCCGGCAGTGCCGTCAGCTGCCCGGATAGCGCCAGCCGCAGGAGTGCATAGGCGCAGAGGGGCTCCCGCCAGAGGGTGCGGTTCCTTGGCAATCGCGCCCGGCGCAGAGGGGGCAGGGCATCCAGCCCGATTGCCTGCTCCTTCTCGGTGAGGGGGCGGGTCAGTTGCGCCGCCCAAATTGCCGGATGCTCCATTGCCTCAGTCCCCCCTCTCTGCTGATTCATCTGCCACAGACGGGCTGTTTGCCGGCTCCCCAACCCAGAGCGTCTGCACTCATTCTATCACGCGAACGCGGATGATGCCGGGCAGCGCCGACACGGCATCCAGAATTGCCGCATCCATGGAGCAGCTCATATCCACGATGGTGTAGGCGTAGTCGCCCCTTGATTTGTTGCTTAGATTTTCCACATTCACACCGCTCCCAGAGAGCAGTCCGGTGATGTTGGCAAGCATGGCAGGCACATTTTTGTGGATGACGCACAGGCGGCAGACACCGCTGCGCTCCTGTGAGGCGTTGGGCAGATTGACCGAATTGCGGATATTTCCATTTTCCAGATAATCTTGCAGTTCCTGCGCCGCCATAACCGCGCAGTTTTGTTCACTCTCCGGCGTAGATGCGCCCAGATGGGGCAGTCCAACCACATGGCGGGCTTTCATCAGCTGATTGGTGGGAAAGTCGGTGACATAGACAGCCACCTTGCCGGTCTCCAGTGCCGCCAGCATGGCCTCGTCGTTGACCAGCTCGCCCCGGGCGAGGTTGATCAGCCGCACACCGCGCTTCATACCGGCAATTGCCTTAGCGTCGATGATCCATCGAGTCTGCGGTGTGTAGTGAATGTGGATGGTGATGTAATCGGCCTTTCGATACAACTCCTCCAGTGACTTCACCACATGGATATGGCGATCCAGCCGCAGGGCAGACTCCACAGAGAGATAGGGATCATAGCCATAGACATGCATCCCCAGTGACAGGGCAAGGTTGCCCACCAGCGCCCCGATTGCGCCCAATCCGATGATCCCCAGCGCTTTTTGATAGAGCTCGGGGCCCGCAAAGGCGGACTTTCCCTTCTCTGCCACCGTGGTGATGTCTACACCGTCCTCTATCTGGGCACGCACCCAGCGGGTGGCGCCCTCCACATCCCGCGATGCCATCAGAAGGGCGCAGAGCACCAGCTCCTTCACGGCGTTGGCGTTGGCACCGGGGGTGCTGAACACCGCCACGCCAGCCTCAGTACAGCGATCTATGGGAATATTATTCACGCCGGAGCCCGCCCGCGCCACTGCCAGTAAGCTGTTCGGAAACGCATAGCCGTGAAGCTTGGCAGAGCGCACCAGAATGGCATCCTCGTCCGTACAGTCCTCGCGCACCGTATATTTTTCCCGATCAAAGGTGTTTAGACCCGCAGTAGAGAGCTTGTTCATCGTTTTAATGCGATACATGATAGAATCCTCCGTTGTGCTGATTGCAGTCAATCAGAATACTTGCGTGGAAACGGGCAATGCTTGGCATTGCTTTCCACACAGCATCTCCCATTATAGGGGCAGGGGATTTTGTCGTCAATCAGCGGAACGGCCAAAGAACCGGGACAATTTTAAGATTCTTTGGTGAAATGGCGTGGCTCGCTCCCTTTGCCCCGCCGGCTCTCTCATCGGCGGCGGTTTCCTCCGCTGCTTATGTGGGGAAATTCGGCTTGCGCAGGCAACGTAATCCACGGCATCTATCAGGTTATCCACAGGCGGAACTGGGGCGGAATGACGAAAAATATCTATTTTCCCCATTCTGCCCCAGTTCAATCGCGCCCTGCAAAGGTTGGATTTTCGTTTCGGTCAAAGGCAAAGACCGCATAGTCCCGCCCCTCGATGGCGGTGATTTTGGCAAAGCAAAACAGCTCGGTGAACAGAAACGGTCGATTGGCGGCAAAGGGCAGCGCCAGATAGCGGATGTCCTCCCCCTCTCGCCACAGAGCGCCCTCCGCCCCGCGCAGACCGCTTTGCAAATCCCCACGGCGAAAAAAGCGTCCGGTCAGCGGCTTCCATGCCGGCTCACCTCCCTCGGTCAAAAAGCAGAGGGTGACCTCTCCCCGCAACAGCTGTCCCACAGGTGTCACCAGACGCTGGGACAGGCGGCGGCGGAGGGACAGCACGCCCGCCGTCGGCTCCAATATTCCGATGGACAGCCGTCCCCGCTCCCCCACGGCAAAGGCGCGGTACACGCCGCCGGGCGGGCTGTGACAGATAACCTCGAAGTCGGTGTAGAGCGCCTCTCGGGTCGCCCGCAGCTCACCCACAGGCTTTTTGCCCTCATACAGCAATACGCTTTCCATCCCACTCCCCCTGTCCGCTTTTTACATGCGCAGCCATCTGTGCAAACTGTATGCGCAGGCGGGCACAACTATGCGTTTCGCCGGGGCGCGGGCAAGAGCGGGTGACGCGGTTTTTTGAAAAAAGTCTGACAAACACGTTTGCGATCAGCTTGGATGGCGGCAGAGCAGAAAGTTTTCTTTGCCTCTTTCTTGTCCACAAGAAGGAGGGCGCACGCTCTCCCGTCGCAACACAAAAGCCCACCCTGCTCTTGCGAGCGGGGCGGGCTTCTGTCATACCGAACTGACCATCCGGCACGCACCTATCCTATCAGATTCCCGGGATTTGTCAAGCGGTATTTGTGGAGGACAGAACGATTTTGTTTTCTTTCGACCAAAAGCCCTAGATTTTCCCATTCATAGAACGCTTTTACCCGGTCAAACTATGCTTGCGCTAAGAAACCGGCAGCGCAATTTGATTGTGAAGTGTAAAGGAGAAAACAAAATGACAAACAAGAATTCTATCAACGTCCCTGAGGCGCGCGCCGCCATGGACAAGTTCAAAATGGAAGCAGCCAGCGAAGTCGGCGTGAACCTCAAGAACGGCTACAACGGCGACCTGACCTCCAAGGAGGCCGGCTCTGTGGGCGGCCAGATGGTCAAGAAGATGCGTCCCATACGAACTGTGAGCTTTACGAGGGCGGACAGAACCGCAATCAGCCACCAATTCACGGCTACATATCAGGCCGAAATCTATTTGTGAGGGCGAATAGAGGAGCCTTCCGCTGCGTTATTCAGGCTGCGCGGCAGTATAGCGCTGCTTGGAGCTTCTGGGTCGATCCGGAACGGACAGCCGGATGAGCCCTTGTTCCACCAGCGGCATCACATGAGCCCTGATTGCATAGGGGACGGATTTAATTCCCAAAAACGCGGCAATTTCCTGTCGGGTGCGGGGCATTTGGCAGAAATGCAGCAGCCGCTCTGCGGTGGTGTCGTAGGCATACACATCGTCACCCACGCCATCCATGGGTTGCCTTTCTTCTTCCGACTTACCGAATCCGCGCGGAAAGCAAACCACAAAGCTTCCCCGCTCCTCTCGAAACTCCGGCTTCGCCATCCCTGCCTGTGCCAGCTCCCTGCGCATGGTGGGGATGCCGGAATAACGGTTCTCTGTTTCGTGCAAGACCTCCATGGCCACCGCCAAAACCGGATTTCTGGTGTCGGGCTGCACCTTGCCCAGCTGATCAATCCGCAGTCTGCCGTATAACCCACCGGGGCTTCGCACCTCAAAGCGATCCTCAAACAGCAGCAGCTGAACAGGCATACCCTCCGTATGGATGCTGTAATCTCGATGCACCAGCGCGTTGAGCATCGCTTCCCGGACGGCGGCCATGGGATAATCGCTGCGATCCATTCGCTTGCCGGTTTGCGGGTCGATGATGGTTTTGATGCGGGTGTTCTTTTTGACAAAGCCCAACGCTCCGTCCAGCATTTGCGTCAGCGTGCCCTCAATTCGCTGGTTGTCCAAAAACCGCTCGCCCGCGGCTCCTGTTTGTCCAACCTCTGTTCCCGGCACGGAGATGGCCGTGATGCAGAGCTGGGGGAAATATGCCTGAGGATAGGGGCTGAACAGCAACGCAGCAGCCAAGGTTGGTACGCCATCCTTTGTCATGCTCATCAGCTCGCAAATCTGCTTTGCGTCCATTTTGGCGAGGTTGGGACGATCCTCTTTCAGTTTCAGCAAATACGCATCCAAGGTTTGCAGGCTGGCGCGTTCTACCGGACGGATGTCGTCCTGATACTTGCGGCGGAATGCCTCATAGCTGTAAATCTCATATTCGGTCATGGGCTCGTCCGCATCGCCCACTCGGACGTAGGAGCCCTTCAGGCGGCCTTTTCCCGCGTAAAAGCAGGGGCGATCCGATACGTCAATTCCGGGAA
The DNA here is from genome assembly GCA_036656515.1 of Oscillospiraceae bacterium. GTDB lineage: Bacteria > Bacillota > Clostridia > Oscillospirales > Oscillospiraceae > Oscillibacter. The sequence goes on from JAVVOA010000078.1 coordinate 4,887, forward strand.
TCTCTGCTGCCAAAAAGGCCTTGCCGTCCTTGGACAGCGTCGTGAACACCGGTCGGAGTACCGGGCTCATTTGGTTGCACTGCTCCACCACATGCTTCATCAAATCCTGGGCATCATAGACACCGATCTCTGCAAAATTCTGCTGTTCATCCACGCCGAACAGAATCGTTCCGCCCTCGTCCTGGTTGGAAAAGCTGGAGAGGGTATCGTACAGCCGCGTGGGACAGCCCTTGCCTGCGGCTTTCAGCTCCAGCGTCTGGGTTTCCGCATGAAGCCGCTGTATGCGATTGAGCAATTCCTCTAACTCAACAAATGTCACTTGTCACACCTCATTTTCAAGCAAAAGTTAAATAATTTATGTTTTCGTTTTATTTTTGACTTGCGTTTTAACTTCCTTATATTATAAATCAAAAAATCGAGGTATACAAGTGGAATTTGTCAGTTTACCGACTCGCTATCATAAAAATTTTCAAGAAGCAAATCACAGAAGCTGAATCAAGTGAATCGCTTTTGGTATTTGTCCCTGCATATCATTTTCTTTGAAATGTGACAGTACCAGAACTTCAACGCTCCTCTCCCCGCAGCAGGGAATCCTTGGCAACCGCCAAAATATAGTTGTCCACCGTTACATCCGCACGCCAATGGGACAGGTGAAAAACACTCACTGCCATGAGTGCCAGGCGGTCATATGTCACCGGAAACCCTGCTTCCACTGCCAACTCCCGATTTTTACCCCGCAGGTGGTACTGCCCCTGCACAGCCTTGGCGCTCCAAGGCCGCTTGCAGCACTGCACCCACCGCGCCTTGACCTCGGCGGTCAACCGGCTGCGATAGGTGACGTCCTGCTCCAGACGATCCAGATAGCCCCGGTAGGCACGCCAGCCCATGCAGTGCCGCAGATGGTGCAGATTGATCTTGTTGTCCATTTCCCCTTTTGTGAATACAAAATTCTTACTGCCGTCAAAATAGGAGCGAATCAGCGCGACATCGTTCAGCGGAATCCTTTGCATCTGCGCCTTACCGCCCTTGCCCCGGCGCACGATGACGCAATCATACCCCAGCTCGTCCTTGCCCAAATCAAACATTTTCAGCGACTGATACTCCGACCGGCGGATGCCGACGCACTCGGCGAAGGCAGCTACAGCAGTTCCGGTTCGGATTGCGAGGAAAGGAGGCA
>JAVVOA010000079.1:0-5426 GCA_036656515.1 Oscillospiraceae bacterium
GGGCATTATTGTGGTCACCGTCTCCGTCATCACCGCGTTTTATCACTACTTAGCCGGCGTTGCCACCCACCAGACCTGCAACAGCGTCAAGTACGAGCTTGCCAACGGCCTTGCCACCAGCCTCAGCTTCAAGATGGCGGGCGAGCTGCTCAAAACCGTCATTGTCCGGGATTTAAACGAGCTGGCGCTGCTGGGCATCATCATTTTGCTCCGGGCGCTGCTGGCGGTGCTGATTCATTTTGAAATCTATCAGGAGCGCAAGGAGAAGCAGGACGGCATCCCCACCGAACCACACAGCCACAATGACCGCGCGGCATAACGCGAGATACCGAAAATGCCGCTTGGATCCTAGTCTATGAGGCGGAATATTGCGGGACTGCCTGCTCGCTTTTACCCACCACCCCGGCGCGATCCTATGATGCCATGCTGCTCTATGAAAGCCTGACCCCGTATCACGAAAACTGAACAAAAAGAAGACGCTCCCGATCCATCAGATGGCGGGGAGCGTCTTTTGTATGCCCATTAGGCTGCGGGCTTGTCCCAGGTGGCAGAGGTGACGATGCCGCTGCCGAATTCCAGATATTCGCTCTTGACAATATAGTCGCTCTTGCCGATGCGCACCTCTTGTCCGCCCACGTCGGAGGTGATGACATCGTTGTTGGCCACGGTGCCCTGTAGGGTGAAAATCAGGTTGACGTGGTCGGGATCCTCCACCCAGGTGCCATTGCTGGTGACCACGAGAAAGGGCTCCTTCTCCACGCCGGTGATCTCCACATCGTACCGCACACCCGCCGCCATGACGGTGGAGGGAATGTAGGTCTGGGCGGTTTCGTATAGCGCGGAATCCACGCCCTCGCACTTGACGGTATAGGTGATGCCGATGCGATTGGCTGCGCCGCCGCCATTGCCCCGGGTTGCCAGCTTATAGCCCACAAAGGCCAGCAGGGCGACAGCCAGAAGCAGTACGAGTAAATCAATGATGTTCAATTTGCCAAGGCGTTTGGTCTCTTTTTTTTCCATGCGTTTCTCCTTCGCTTGACCTGTGGGGGCAAGCACTGTATAATAAAGCCGCTGTGTACACGCGTATTGTACCACGCTTTTGCAGCTTTCTCAAGACCAAATCTTACTGTGAGGCATCACTATGAAAATTATTCATCTCATCAGCGGCGGCGATTCCGGCGGCGCAAAGACCCATGTGCTGGGTCTGCTGCAAAATTTAAACCGCACCATCACCGCCCAGCTGGTCTGCTTTCGGGATGGTCCCTTTGCCGACGAGGCGCGCACCATGGGCATTCCCACCCGGATTTTGGGCGGCAACAACGTGGGCAAAATCTGCCGCGAGCTGACCCGCTATGTGGAGACGGAGGGCTTTTCCATCATCCATTGCCACGGCTCCCGCGCCAACATGATCGGCGCGCTTCTCCGGGGAAAGGTGCCGGTGGTCTCCACCATCCACAGCGACTATCGGCTGGACTACATGGGGCGACCCCTGTCCCGCCTGACCTTCGGCAACATCAATTCCTGGGCACTGCGGCGGGTGGACTACTGCATCGGCGTGTCGGATGCCATGGTCAACCTGCTGATCTCCCGGGGCTTTGCGCCGGACAAGTTCTATGCCATCTACAACGGCATCGACTTTACGCCGTCTTCCATCGACGAGGATCGCCTCACCTATCTGCGGAGTCTGGGCGCGGAGGTGGACGAGCAGTCCGTGGTGGTGGGCATCGCCGCCCGACTCAATCCCGTCAAGGATATGTCCACGCTGGTGCGGGGCTTTGCCGCCGCCTATCGTGTCTGTGACCGTCTGCGGCTGGTGATTGCCGGGGATGGGGAGGAGCGCCAGCTGCTGGGCGATCTGGCTAAGGAACTGGGTGTTGAAAAGCAGGTCTGCTTTGCAGGCTGGATCTCCGGCGGCATGGATCGGTTTTACCATGCGCTGGACATCAACTGCCTGACCTCCCTATCCGAGACCTTCCCCTATGCCCTCACCGAGGGGGCGCGGTTTCACCTCGCCACCGTCAGCTCCGCCGTGGGCGGCATCCCCTATCTCATCGACGACGATGTGAATGGCTTTCTCTTTCCGCCTCGGGACTGGGCGCTGTTGGGCAAGCGACTGGCGACCCTCGCCCAAGACGATGCCCTGCGCCACGCCATGGGGGAGCGCCTATACGAAAAAGCGTCCACCCAATTCTCCATCCAGAACACGGTGGACACCCAACTGCACATCTATGACGAGATTCTGCGCCGCTTTCACCGACCCCGCGCCCAGCGGGACGGGGTGGTCATCTGCGGTGCCTATGGTCGGGGCAACGCCGGCGACGACGCGATTTTAGAGGCGATTTTGCAGGAGATGCGGGGCATCGACCCGGACATGCCCATCGCCGTGCTGTCCCGCAATCCCAAGGACACCCGGCTGACCTATCGGGTGCGGGCGATCCATCGCTCCAACCTTCCTGCGTGGCGGCACGCCCTGCGCCACAGCAAGCTCTATATCAACGGCGGCGGCAGTCTGATTCAGGACGTGACCAGTCGGCGCTCACTCTGGTATTATCTCAGCAACATCGCCACGGCGAAGCGATTGGGCAACGCGGTGCAGATGTATGGCTGCGGCATCGGGCCCATTCTGCGGGAGCGGCATCGGACACTGGCGGCAAACACCCTCAACCGCTATGTGGATGCCATCACCCTGCGGGAGCCGGACTCCCTACAGGAGCTGGCCGCCATGGGGGTCACCGCGCCCCAGATCCTGCTGACTGCCGACCCTGCCCTGACTCTGCCCCGGGCGGGGGACGCGGTGATTGACAGCACCCTACTGCGGGCGGGCATCCCCACAGACGGCAAATACATCTGCTTTGCCCTGCGGCAATGGAAGGGCTTTGACGAAAAGGCAGAGCTGTTCGGCGCGGCGGCTGCCTATGCCTATCACAACCACGGACTGACACCGGTCTTTGTCTCGGTGGAAAAATTCGCCGATCCCGCCGCCGCACAGCTGGCTGCCGCACACATCGGCGTGCCCTGCCATTTCCTGCCGGATGCCGGCGACGCAGGCTCCATCATCGGGGTGCTGTCCCGGATGCAGGTGGTGGTGTCCATGCGGCTCCACGCCCTGATTTTCGCCGCCGGACAGGGGATTCCGCTGGTGGGCGTGGTCTATGACCCCAAGGTCAGCGCGTTTTTGCGCTACATCGGACAGGAGCTGTTCGTGGATTTGGAGAACCTGCAAGCCCAGGATCTGACCCGCATGATCGACGCCGCCGTGGAGCAGGGACGGGACAAGGCCGCACAGGAGAGCGCCGTCCGCCGCCTCCGGGAGATCGAGAGCCAAAACGTTCGGACAGCTCGGGAGCTGCTGGAGCGCCCCTAGACGAAGCGCGGGGACAGGCTACGCGCGGGGACAAGATACGCGGCTTTTTGAAAAAAGCCTGGCAAAAACTTTTGTGGGAGTTTAGATAGGGCTACAGCATTGATTGAGAAACGGACAAAGGGGCGGATGATATCCGCCCCTTTGTTTTGTTCATCACTCGTTTTTTCGAAAAAATATGCGCAGGGGACGGATACTATCCGCCCCCTGCCATGTAGCTTTTACCCTAATATTTTCCATTGCAATTCAAATAAATAGCCCAACAGAAATTGAGCATTAAAGTTTTTGTCCAACTTTTTTCAAAAAGTTGGCGTACCCTTCCCCCGCGTACTCCCTCGTTTACTTCGGTTTTTCGTTCCCGGCGCGGGTGACGGCGATGACCGCCAGCGCGTCGCCCAGCTGGGTGAACAGCGCCGCCGCCAGCGCCAGATCCTCGTCCGGCAGGCGACTGGACAGGGCGACTGCCAGTGTGCTGACTCCCGTCAGCAGACAGAGCGGATCCACGGCAAGCACCCCCTTTCCCAACGCGTTCTCTCTATGTTTATGCGTTTGGCGTGTGAAGTAGCTCACTATTTTTTGGCATCGCCGTACTCTCTTGTGTGGATGTTGATGAACTCCGCCTTCAGCTTGGAGTATAGAATGGTCTGACTGCTGTATAGCCCCCGATAGCCGGAGAGCATGTAGCTGACGGCGCAGGCGATGGCGAAAAACAGCAGACCCTCCGCGCCAAACAGCTCGATGCTCAGTGCGATGGACGCCACCGGGCAGTTGACCGCCCCGCAGAATACCGCAATCAGTCCCACCGCCGCGGCAAAACCGGGCGGAATCCCAAGTACCGCCCCCACCGCACAGCCAAAGGTCGCCCCGATGAAGAAGGTGGGCACCACCTCGCCGCCCTTAAAGCCCGCGCCGATGGTGACGGCGGTCAGCAGCAGCTTCAGCAAAAACGCCTCGGGTCGGGCACTGCCGCCTATGGCGGCCTCGATGACCTGCATCCCTGCGCCGTTGTAGTCCGTGGTGCCCAGCAGCAGGGTCAGGGCGATGACGGCAAAGCCGCCGGCAACCACCCGGGGATAGGGATTGGGCAGGGTCTGCTTGAGGGCGTGCTCCACGCGATGGAGCACCTCGCAGAGCAGGATGGAGACCAGCGCGCACAGCAGTCCCAAAATCGCCACCCGCACCAGCATGACGGTGGAAACCGATGGCGCGGCGACGGTGAAATGAGTGGGGGATACCCCGGCGGCGACAGAGATGCCAAAGGCCACCAGTGCGGAGACAAGACAGGGCACAAAGCCCGCATAGTACAGCACGCCCACGCTGATGACCTCCAACGCGAAGAAGGCGGCGGTCAGCGGTGTGCCGAAGAGGGCGGAGAAAAAGGCGCTCATGCCGCAGAGGGTGGCAATGCGCATATCCTTGTCGTCCAGATGGAACAGAAGCCCCACCTGATGGCCGATGCCGCCGCCCATCTGGAGCGCCGCACCCTCCCGCCCCGCGCTGCCGCCGCAGAGATGGGTCAGCACCGTGCAGCAGAAAATCACCGGCGGCAGTAAAAAGGGCACAGCCTTGCCCAGATGCACCGCCTCGATGACCACGTTGGTGCCCACGCCCTCTAATTGTGTGTGGCGATAGATCCAGGCGATGGCAAGTCCCGCCACGGGCAGGCAGAACAGCAGCCAGCCATGGACACCCCGCAGGGCCGTCGCCTTCTCCACCCCCAGATGGAACAGCGTGCCCATCACGCCGCACGCCATCCCCGCCACAATGGCGACCAGCAGCCATTTGCCCAGCGCCGTGACATACAGCCCCATGTGCGCCACTCTTTTTTTCAGCGTTCCCAAGTGTTTTCCCCCACTGACTGACGGCGGATTTGACCGCCGTCGCTTTTTTGCATGTGTTCGTTTCATTATAAAGCGTAGTGCCGGGAATTGCAACCGCTGCCGGAGGACGGATATCCTAAGCTCTTTGCAGGAGCGGACAAAAATCTGACTGGGCAAGGCCACACTTGGAATTGTGGGGGATTGTCCTAAAAGCTTTTCAGCTTTTTGTGCATATTGCTAAAAAC
>JAVVOA010000080.1:0-5001 GCA_036656515.1 Oscillospiraceae bacterium
CTGCTTACTCTCCCAGCTGAGCTACGTCCCCGGACGGCGTTTTTGCCAACAGTAGACATTATACCATAAATTCAGGCATTGTAAAGAAGCTTTTTTCATTTTCTCCTTTTTCTTCGGCCGGACAGGGCTTTTTCCGGGGAAACCCCCTGCTTTTTGGACGCGTATCCGCCTTTTTGGCGGGATTTTTACGGGGTTTGCCTGTTTTTTGGTTGACCTTTTCTGGAAATTGCTTTAATATGGTATCGTGAGAAAATATGCATTGCGGCATTTTATTTTGCGCGCAAGGGGAAGGATGTACAGCAGATGCAATTACAAATTGGAGAGCGACTGAGAAAGCTGAGAAAGAGCAACGGACTCAGCATTGCGGAGCTTTCTGCCGCCTGCGGCGTGAGCACCGGACTGATCAGCCAGATTGAGCGGGGGATGGTGGTGCCCTCTGTGGTCAGCCTCTATCGCATCGCCCAGGCGCTGGACACCAACATCAACTACTTTTTCGAGGACCCGAAGGCGCGGGAATTCGGGATTTTGCGCAGGGGCGACCACAAAATGATCACCCTGCACCACGGCACCAGTCAATATGAACTCCTCTCGCCGGACAAGATGGAGCACGCCATCGACTTGACCCGCATCACCCTAAAGGGCGGCGAGGTCTATGAGCGCAACGAGACCGTGGTACACGAGGGCGAGGAGTGCGGCTATGTGCTCTCCGGCGTGATGACCGTGCTGTTAGACGGGGAGGAGTACGTCCTAAACCCCGGGGACAGTATGTATTTTTACAGCACCCTGCCCCACAAATACCTGAACAACGGGCAGGAGGACTGCGTCTCCATCTGGGCGATGACACCCAAGTTTTTCTAAGGGCAGGGGGGATACCATGGATTTTTCTGCGCTGGCAAGTATCAAAATCGGCTCGCTGACTGTGGGGCGGCTCTGCTCGACCCTGCTGCTGGCACTGGTCTGTCTGGTGATCATCCGCCTGCTGCTCCATCTGCTGCGCAAGGGCATCGCCCGCTCCAAGCTGGACGAGCGGGTGAAAAAATATGTGACGGATGTGCTTAAAATCCTGCTGTACATCGTCGGCACCCTGATCGTGGTGGAGAGTTTGGGTGTCAAGATCACCTCCATTGTGGCGGCGCTGTCGGTCTGCGGACTGGCGGTCTCGCTGGCGGTGGAGGGGGTGCTGTCCAACATGGCGGGGGGCATCGTGATTCTGGTGTCCCACCCCTTTAATCTGGGGGATTTTATCGAGGCCTCCGGTGTCTCCGGCACGGTGGCGGAGATCTCCCTCAGCTATACCAAACTGGACACCACAGACGGTCGCCGGGTGCTGCTGCCCAACAAGGCGCTGTCCGCCAGCCAGATGATCAACTATACCACACTGGGGCGACGGCGGGTGGAGCACCTGATCACCGCCTCCTATGACGCGCCGCCAGAGACCGTCCGCGCCGCCCTGCTCCTTGCGGCGACGGGGAGGACGGACATTTTGGCAGACCCCGCCCCGGAGGCGGAAATCGAGAAGTATGGCGACAGCGCCATTCAATACAGCCTGCGCTGCTGGACAACGCCGGAGGACTATTGGACGGTGTATTACGCCCTGCTGACCGCCATCCATCAGCGCTTTGATCAGGCGGGCATCTCCATGACCTATCCCCATTTGAATGTCCATCTGGTGGAGAAGCCCTGAGGGGAAATATTCTGTTGTTGTATTTCCCGCCGAAAGCGTGTATACTATATAAATTATGCTATTTGCAAGAAATAAAGGACGATTATGACATTTCAAGAACTAAACTTACTCCCGCAGATTCAAAAAGCAGTGGACGAGCTGGGCTATGAAAGCCCCACGCCCATTCAGGAAAAAGCCATCCCCCCGGTGAGCGAGGGTCGGGATCTGGTGGGCTGTGCCCAGACCGGCACCGGCAAAACGGCGGCGTTTGCCATCCCTCTTTTGCAGCAGATGACCGCCGAAAACAACCCCACACACAAGCCCATCCGGGCGCTGATTTTGACCCCCACCCGGGAACTGGCGCTGCAAATCAAGGAGAGCTTTGACCAGTATGGCAAGCATCTGCCCCTGCGCACCACCGTGATTTTCGGCGGCGTGGGACAGGCACCTCAGGTCAGCACCCTCCAGCGGGGCGTGGACATTCTGGTGGCTACCCCCGGTCGGCTCAACGATCTCTGCAATCAGGGACACATTGATTTATCCCGGGTGAAGCACTTTGTGCTGGACGAGGCGGATCGGATGCTGGACATGGGCTTTATCCACGATGTCCGCAAGGTCTTGGCTCGCCTGCCCGACAATCGGCAGACCCTGCTGTTCTCCGCCACCATGCCCCAGGAGATCACCGAGCTGTCCCGCAAGATTTTGCGTGACCCGGTGCGGGTAGAGGTCACCCCCATCGCCTCCACCGTGGACGCCATCGACCAGTGCGTCTATAAAATCGACAAGGCAAACAAGCGCCACCTGCTGGCGCAGCTGTTGCAGGACAAATCACTGGAATCCGTTCTGGTCTTCACCACCACCAAGCACGGTGCAGATCGGGTGGTGCGGGAGCTGGCAGACGACGGCATCGTCGCTATGGCGATTCACGGCAACAAGAGCCAGACCGCCCGGGTCGCCGCATTAGAGGGCTTTAAGGCCGGGAAAATCCGGGTGCTGGTGGCAACGGACATCGCCGCCCGGGGCATCGACATCAGCGAGCTCTCCGCCGTCATCAACTACAACCTGCCCAATATTCCAGAGACCTATGTCCACCGCATCGGACGCACCGGGCGGGCGGGACACTCCGGTGTCGCCATCAGCTTTTGCAATTTTGACGAGCTGCCCTTCCTCAAGGACATCGAAAAGCTCATCGGCAAGGCCGTGCCTGAGATCAAGGAGCACCGCTGGCCCATGGAGATTTTTGTGGCCACACCCAAGGCGGTACGTCAGCCCAGACCGCCCCGGAACGATCGCCGTCCGGCGGCACCCACTCACGTCCGCGCCACCCCCGCGCCCCAACAGGGACGCTCCGGCGGTACTGCTCGTCCCACCCCCGCACCCCAGCAGGGACGCAGCGCCCCCCGTTCCGCCCCATCGGGAAAGCCGGTCTTTGCCGCAAAGCCCACCGCCCCCGGCGGTGTGACCATCACGGGAAAGCCCACCTTCCCCCCAAAGGCGCCCAGCCGCTCCAGCTATGGCAGCCACGCCTCCGGCACACCGGGACGGCTGGTTGCCTCGGCAGACGGACGCTCCCGTCGCCGTCCCGGCGGCAGAGGGTCCTCCGGCAGATAAGGAAATACAGGAACGAGGCGATTGCACAGCTGTGCAGTCGCCTCGCTTTTTGATGCAATCGCCCGGATGCACCCGGGGACAGACGGACTGTCTGGGCGGCAAAGGGGCGGGGTCTGCGTTGATGCAGACCCCGCCCCTTGTTTTTCAACTCAAATATGCAAAAGAATGGAGGCAAAGCGGAAATAGATCAGCAGGGAGATGGCATCCACAATGGTGGTGATGAAGGGGCTTGCCATGACCACCGGGTCAAAGCCGATTTTCTTTGCCAGCAGCGGCAGGGAACAGCCCACCAGCTTGGCGCAGATGACGGTGAACACCAGCGTGCCACACACCACCAGCGCCACCATGGGGGTCAGGGCGGCGTTGCCCAACAGCAGCCGATCGATGAGCATCATCTTGACAAAGTTGGCGCAGGCCAGCGTCAGTCCCACCAGCACAGAGACCCGCATTTCCTTCCACAGTACCTTCCATAGATCGGAAAAGGAGATCTCGTTCAGCGAGATGCCGCGAATCACTGTGACCGATGCCTGAGAGCCGGAGTTTCCGCCGGTGTCCATCAGCATGGGGATGAAGGCGGTTAAAACCCCGCAGGCGGCAAGCGCCACCTCGAATTTGGAGATGATCATGCCGGTGAAGGTGGCGGAGACCATCAGCAGCAGCAGCCACGGAATCCGCGCCTTAAAGATGTCCAGCGTGCCGGTTTTCAGATAGGGGCGGTCGGTGGGGGTGATGGCCGCCATCTTCTCGATATCCTCGGTGACCTCCTCCTGCAACACGTCCATGGCGTCGTCCACGGTGACAATGCCCACCAGACGGTTTTCTGTGTCCACCACGGGCAGCGCCAAAAAGCCGTATTTGCTGAGGGAGCGGGCGGTGACCTCCTGATCGTCCAGCGTGGAGACGGAGACGATGTTCTTTTCCATGATGTCGCCGATGATGTCCGACGTGTTCGCCAGCAGCAGGGTGCGGATGGACACCAGTCCCAACAGGTGCCGTCCCACGTCGATGACATAGCAGATGTTGATGGTCTCCATGTCCGGCCCTGTCCGGCGGATGCGGCGAAAGGCATCCTCCACCGTCATGTCCCGCTTCAAGTCCAAAAACTCCGTGGTCATAATGCTGCCGGCGGAATCCTCGGGATATTTCAGTACCTCGTTGATGCTCTTGCGGATCTCCGGGTCAGAGTGCTGCAAAATCCGCTTGACCACGCTGGCGGGCATCTCCTCCACAATATCCACCGTGTCATCCAGATACAGCTCGTCCAAGACCTCTTTCAGCTCGGTGTTGGAGAAGGCGGTGATCAGCAGTTCCTGCTCGCCGGAGTCCAGCTCCACAAAGACCTCTGCCGCCAGTTCCTTGGGCAGCAGCCGAAATGCCAAGGGCAGCATAGCGGGGGGCAGTTCCTCCACCAGAAGCGCAATGTCCGCCGCCTCCATGGGCAGCAGCAGATCCCGCAGCTGGCCATACCGTTTTCGCTGGATAAACTCCTCTATCTCGTCCAGCAGCCTATCCTTTTCATTTTCCCAATCAAACATATGCGCTTCCTCCTTTCCCATGGTCTTTGCTCTGTGCAGAAAAAAAGCCCCAATCGACAAAACCTGTACGATTGGGGAGATGCTCCGCCCGGGGCGTCAAAGCAACGTCCCGCCGATCGTTCAAGCTTTAGCTTCACAGGGCGGTGAAACTGCATTAGATGATACCTTACTTTCGATATCGCCTGTTCAAAC
>JAVVOA010000081.1:0-4762 GCA_036656515.1 Oscillospiraceae bacterium
TATCATCCGCCCCCTGCCGGCTATTTCCCTGTCAAACGAGTGATAAGCAAAACGAAGGGGCGGATATCATCCGCCCCTTCGTCCGTTTTTTGATCAAATCTGAGGAGTGTCTGTCGTTTGTGTAGCCCTGACGAAACAGATCACAAAAGTTTTTGCCAGGCTTTTTTCAAAAAGCCGCGTATCTTGCCCCCGCGTATCTTGCCCCGCGCGTATCCCTCGTATCAGGCGGACAGTGCCTGTGCCCAGGCGGCGTATTTTGCCAGATTGCTGTCGCAGTCGGCGTGGTTTTCGCCCCGGGTCAGCACATAGATTTTGATTTTCGGCTCGGTGCCGGAGGGCCGCACCAGAATCACGGTGCCATCCGTCAGCTCGAACCGCAGCACGTTGGAGCCGGACAGCTCCATGGTGGTGACCGCCCCGGTGGCGGCATCCGTCACGGTGCCGTCGCTGTAGTCCTTGCGGACGGCGACAGCGACACCGGCGATGTCCACCGGCGGCTGCTGGCGCAGGCGCTGCATCAGCTCTGCCATTTTGGCGATGCCGTCCAGCCCGGGCATGACCAGATTGTGGGTCTGCTCGGCATAGTAGCCATAGGTGCGATAGAGCTGCTCCAACGCGTCTAACAGCGTCATGCCTTGGGTGGCGTACCACGCCGCCATCTCGGTGAGCAGCAGGGAGGCGGTGACAGCGTCCTTGTCCCGGACGAAGTCGCCCAGCATGTAGCCATAGGACTCCTCATAGGAGAAGATGACCTTGCCGGTGCCGGAGGTCTCCAGCTGTCCCTTTTTCTCCGCCATGAACTTAAAGCCGGTGAAGGTGTCGTAGCAGGCGACACCGTGTGCCTCTGCCACCCGACGCGCCATCTCGGTGGTGACGATGGTCTTCAGGGCGACGGGGCTTGGGGGCAGCTTGCCCGCCCGCTCCATAGCGCCGATGAGATAGTCCAGTAGCAGCACGCCGGTCTGATTGCCGGTGATGGGTCGGAACTCGCCCGCCTCGTCCCGCACCAGCACGCCCACCCGGTCGGAGTCGGGATCGGTGCCCAGAATGAAGCCCGCCCCCTCTTTTTTTGCCAGCTGGATGCAGAGGGCAAAGCCCTCGGGATTTTCGGGGTTGGGGGACTCCACGGTGGGGAAGTTGCCGTCAATCACCATCTGCTGGGGCTCGCATAGCAGATGCCGGATGCCCAGCGCCCGCAGTGCCTCTGGCACCAGCCGATAGCCACAGCCGTGAAACGGGGTGTAGACCATCTTGAAGGTATCTGCCACCTGCGCGACAGAGTCCCGGTCGTTGATCATCGCCAGCACCTGCGCCATAAATTTGCGGTCGGTCTCCTCGCCCATGACGGTGATGTGACCCGCCTGTACCGCCTCGTCATAGTCCATGCGCCGAATGCCGGTAAACATGTCGATGGTTTCCAGCTCGGCGGCGATGGCGGCGGCGTGCTGGGGGGGCAGCTGTGCCCCGTCCGACCAGTAGACCTTATAGCCGTTGTACGCCTTGGGATTGTGGCTGGCGGTGACGTTGATGCCCGCCTGACAGCCGTATTCCCGGACGGCAAAGGACAGCTCCGGCGTGGGACGCAGTGCGTCGAAAATGCGGACGAAGATGCCGTTTCCGGCAAAGACCTCGGCCGCGGCACGGGCAAAGTCCATGCTGTGGTTGCGGCAGTCCATGCAGATGGCCACGCCCCGGCGGCAGGCCTCTGCGCCCTCCCGGGCAATCACGTTGGCAAAGCCCTGGGTGGTGTGGCGGATGACATAGAGATTCATGTGGTGCAGGCCGGTTGCCATGGTGCCCCGCAGACCGGCGGTGCCAAATTCCAGCGGTCCGTAAAAGCGGGACTCCATCTCCTTGGAATCGTCTGCGAGGGCGGTCAATTCGGCGGTTTCCTCCGCCGTCAGCACGCCGCTGTGGAGCCATTTGTCATATTCTTGTCTGTAATCCATACATACCTCCTACGATCAGTGGGATGCCACTGTGAAACAGTAAAGTTTTTGTCAGGTTTTTTTCAAAAAGCCGCGTATTCCCGCGTATTCCGCCTATGTCGTTTCCTCTGTATCCTCGTTTTCGTCGATGGGTGTCGCCAAAAGCGCCGTCGCTTCCTCTAAGCGGGAGGTGGGTACATAGATGTCCACGCCCAGCCCGGCAAAGCCCATGAGCACCCGCCCCTGAGAGCCGTCCTTGAATGCGGGAATGCCATAGCCCTCCAGCATCGCCAGCGTGATGTCCGCCATCCCGCCCAGCTCGGATTGGAGGGTGAGATGCGCCGCCCGCTCCGGCTGACCGTCTCCGTCCTGTGGCCAGCGCTGGGGCAAATCGTGTTTGTCCATTGCCCAATAGTCCTTTGCGTGTTCTTCCATAGATGCCTCCATTCAACAAATCCGCGCTGGGGGAAAAAGTTATTTGTGATACTTGGTGCCTGCCTGAATCTGATAGGCGCGATAGATCTGCTCCAACAGCATGACCCGCGCCAGATGGTGGGGAAAGGTCATGGGGGACATGGACAGCCGCAAATCGGCGGCATCCTTCAAGCTCTCTGCCAGCCCCACACTGCCCCCGATGAGGAAGGTCAGCTGAGGTTTGCCCTCAATCCCGAAGCGGGTCACGGTCTCTGCCAGCTGGGGGGAGGACAGCAGCTTTCCCTCGATACACAGGGCGATCACCGCGCCGCCCTTGGGCAGCTTTTCGGTGATCAGCGCCGCCTCGGTCTCCAGCGCCCGTCGAATGTCGGCGGGGGAGGGACTGTCGGACAGCCGGGTCTCCGGCAGCTCGACAATTTGCAGCTGACAATAGCGGGAGAGCCGCTTGCTGTACTCCGCCACGCCCTCGGCATAGAATTTTTCCTTGAGCTTGCCCACACAGAGCAGAGTCACCTTCTGCATAGCCGCTCCAATCCATAGCCCTCGCTGAGACAGTCCCGGGGGGCGACGGTCAGGCGGGGGGACAGCCCGGCGGCGGAGAGAGACCGCGCCACCGCATCAAAGGCCATGACGGGGGTGTTGTTCTCCCGACTCAAATGCGCCAGCACGATCTCTGTCGCGCCCCCTGCGGCGGCGGTGACGGCAAAGGCGGCGGCATCGTCGTTGGAGAGATGCCCCTCGCTGCCCAGAATGCGCTGCTTGAGGTAATAGGGATAGTCCCCGCTGCGGAGGGTCTCGATATCGTGATTGGCCTCTAATACCAGAAGCGCCACGCCGTCCAGCGCGTCCCGCGCCGCATCCGTCACATAGCCGGAGTCGGTGAGCACACCCACCCCGCCGTCTGCGGTGTCGATGCGGTAGCCGGTGCTGCCGGCGGCATCGTGGGAGGTCTGAAAGGGGACGATCTCGCAGTCGCCCACGGAAAAGCAAGCCCCGTCGAAGGGCTGTAGCAGCCCGTCGATGCCGGCGACCCGCAGGGACAGTCCCCGGGCGGTCTGTCTGCTGGCATAGATGGGGGCGGAAAAATGCTTGACTAAGGTTTGCAGTCCCGCGATATGGTCGCTGTGGGTGTGGGAAATCAGGATGGCGGAGAGATCGTCCGGGCACAGCCCCAGCGCCGCCAGACTTTTGGTCATGCGGCGGCAGGAGATGCCGGCATCCACCAAAATATGGGTACTGCCCGCAGAGAGCAGCAGCGCGTTGCCGGAGGAGCCACTGGCAAGTGTATGTACTTCGGTCAAAAAAGAGTACCTCCCAAGAAAGATAGCGTCCGCCGCGGAGGACAGCCGCCCTCTGCAGCGGACGCTGACAGAATCCATGATTAGCCGATGTGGGCTTCCAATTCCTCGGCTCCGCCGGGAAGCTCCACAGCCTGAATGTCTGCGCCCAGAGCACGGAGCTTGCCCACAATGTCCTCATAGCCCCGCTCGATGTATTGGACACAGCTGATTTCCGATTCCCCCTGCGCCGCCAGCGCCGCAATGACCAGAGCCGCCCCCGCCCGCAGATCGCAGGCCTGAATGGGCGCGCCGGTGAGCTTTTTGACCCCCTCGATGACGGCGGTCTTATCGTCCACCTGAATGCTGGCACCCATGCGCTTGAGTTCGTCCACATAGCGATAGCGGTTGTTCCAGACACTTTCGGTCACCAGACTGGTGCCCTCTGCCAGCACCAGCACGGCGGTGATCTGGGGCTGCATATCCGTGGGGAAGCCGGGATAGGGCAGGGTCTTTACGTTGGCGCGTTGGAGCGGCTCGGTGCGGCGCACCAGCAGGGTATCCTCCTGCTCCTCCACGGTGACACCCATCTCCACCAGCTTGGCGGTGATGCAGTCCATGTGCTTGGGGATGATATTTTTGATCAGCACCTGTCCGCCGGTGGCGGAGACCGCCGCCATATAGGTGCCCGCTTCGATCTGATCGGGGATGATGGCATAGCTGCCGCCGCCCAGACGCTCCACGCCCCGGATACGGATGGTGTCCGTGCCCGCGCCCTTGACATCTGCGCCCATGGAGTTTAAGAAGTTGGCGAGATCCACGATGTGGGGCTCCTTGGCGGCATTTTCGATGGTGGTGTTGCCCTTTGCCAGCACGGCTGCCATCATAATGTTCATGGTGGCACCCACAGAGACCACGTCTAAATAGACGGTGGAGCCCACCAGCCGTCCCGTGTCGGTGGAGGCGTGGATAAAGCCGCCCTCCACCACCACCTTGGCACCCATGGCGGTAAAGCCCTTGATGTGTTGGTCGATGGGGCGGACGCCGAAGTTACAGCCGCCGGGCATGGCGACCTCTGCCTGACCAAAGCGCCCCAGCAGAGCGCCGATGAGGTAGTAGGAG
>JAVVOA010000082.1:0-4637 GCA_036656515.1 Oscillospiraceae bacterium
GGTTGTTGCCCATGCCCAAAAAGCCCATCATCTCCACATGGGCGGGGACGGAGGAGCTGCCGGCAAACTGGGCATCGGAGTGCATCCGACCCATGGTGTCGGTCATGCCATAGCTGGCGGGGCCTGCCGCCATATTGTCGGGATGGAGGGTGCGTCCCGTGCCGCCGCCGGAGGCGACAGAGAAGTATTTCTTCCCCTGCTCGATGCACTCTTTTTTATAGGTGCCCGCCACAGGATGCTGGAACCGGGTGGGGTTGGTGGAGTTGCCGGTGATGGACACATCCACCCCCTCGTGGTGCATAATCGCCACGCCCTCTCGCACATCATCCGCCCCGAAGCAGCGGACAGCCGCCCGCTCCCCCTTGGAATAGGCCAGCTCTTGGACGATGGTCAGCGCGCCGGTATAGTAGTCGAATTTCGTCTGCACATAGGTGAAGCCGTTGATGCGGGAGATGATCTGCGCCGCGTCCTTGCCCAGTCCGTTGAGGATGACCCGCAACGGCTCCTGCCGGGCTTTGTTGGCGTTGCGGACGATGCCAATGGCACCCTCGGCGGCGGCAAAGGACTCGTGTCCCGCCAAAAAGGCAAAGCACTTGGTCTCGTCCCGCAGGAGCATGGCACCCAAGCGCCCGTGTCCCAGACCCACCTTCCGATCCTCTGCCACCGAACCGTCGATGCAAAAGGCCTGCAAGCCGATGCCGATGAGCTCGGCGGCCTCGGCGGCGGTCTTCGCCCCCCGGGTGATGGCGATGGCGGCACCCACGGTATACGCCCAGCCGGCGTTTTCAAAGGCGATGGGCTGGATGCCCTTGACGATGTCATAGGCGTTGAATCCGTGCTTCTCGCAGATGTCACGGCAGGCCTCCACGCTCTCGATACCCTCCTGCTTTAGGACGGCATTGATTTTGTCGATTCTTCTCTCATAGCTTTCAAATAGAGCCATAGTTCCAGTTCCTCCTCTCTTATTCCTGTCGGGGATCGATATATTTGGGGGCATCGGCAAAGCGGCCATAGCTGCCGGTTGCCTTGGTCAGCGCCTCGTCTGCGGCGACACCTTTTTTGATGGCCTCCATCATTTTGCCCAGATTGACAAACTCATAGCCGATGATCTGATCCTCCTCGTCCAGCGCCACCCGGGTGACATAGCCCTCTGCCATCTCCAGATAGCGGGGTCCCTTGGCGCGGGTGGAGAACATGGTGCCCACCTGACTGCGCAGTCCCTTGCCCAAATCCTCCAGCCCTGCGCCGATGGGAAGCCCCCCCTCGGAAAAGGCGGTCTGGGTGCGACCATAGACAATCTGCAAAAACAGCTCCCGCATAGCGGTGTTGATGGCATCGCACACGAGGTCGGTGTTCAATGCCTCTAAAATCGTCTTGCCCACCAGAATTTCCGATGCCATCGCGGCGGAGTGGGTCATGCCGGAGCAACCCAAGGTCTCCACCAGCGCCTCCTCGATGATGCCCTCCTTGACGTTGAGGGTCAGCTTGCAGGCACCCTGTTGGGGGGCGCACCAGCCCACGCCGTGGGTCAGTCCCGAAATGTCCTTGATTTCCTTTGCCTGCACCCACTTCCCCTCCTCGGGGATGGGGGCGGGGCCGTGATTTGCGCCCTTTGCCACCGGGCACATCCGCTGTACTTCCGTTGAATAAAGCATGTTTTTCGCTCCTTTCGAGTCGCCTTTGGTCAAAGTCCCGTGGGACGGATAGATTGTTGTTTTCTTGCCTGCTCAAATTATAGCGAAGGCGGGGAATACTGTCAAGTGCATCCGCACTTTGTCTATAATTTCATCCCCAGGCAATCTATTACTTTTCCATTTTTGTAATTTTTATCCCGGGCTATGCCGGCTTTCCCCGCTGCCAGAAAAAATTTTCGCCCCCATGAAAATTTGAGGGATTTGCCCTTGCATTTGCAAATCCGTCAGGGTATACTGTGAAGTCCATTGCAAGGGAACCTCTGCTTCCATCCGTCCCATGGATTGGATGCAGAAGTTCCCAATATGCGCGCCACGCGCAGGGAGGTTTTTTATGTTTACAGACAGTTATTACGACAAATTTACACTGCCGCCGGAGGTGGATGCCGCACTCCGCGCCTGTCAGTGTCTCGCCTTTGTGGAGACCCGGGAGGAGCTGGACGAGATGGTATATGGCCCCACCCACACCTCCCGCTATGACGTGACCTATCAAATTGAGGGACGCACGGTGAAGGAGGCAGAGGTGGTGCGCTGCAAAAACGGCCCGGTGGTCAACTTTATGGAGGACTATATGCGCCGCCGGGATCCCCACAGCATGGTCATCGGGGACGAGCTGCCCACCGACAAGCCCCGGTTTCGGGAGCGCTTTGGCAGCGACTTTTCCGCCCTGCGACAGGAGACCTTGGACTGGCTGTCCACCCAGACCCTGATCCTTCTCCCCTTTCGGGCGGGCGATCGCGTCCACGGCTATGACAGTCTGATGATCTGTCCCGTGAATGCGGCGTTTTTCGCCCTGGGGCTGGCCAATATGCAGGGCTTCACCAGCATTCGGGACATCGAAAAGGGCTATGTGCCCCGGTCGATTCTCTATGTGGCACCCCCCTTCCGCCACACCCATTTCGGCGGCAAGCAGGTGGTGGTACACCATCGCTCCCCCAGTCTCCACGAGGTCTTTGCCTATAACCTCTATCCCGGCCCCAGTGCCAAAAAGGGCGTGTTCTCCATCCTGCTGGACATCGGCGAGCAGGAGGGCTGGGTCTGCTGTCACGCCTCGGCGGCGCTGGTGGAGACCCCCTATGAAAACGAGACGGTTTTCATGCACGAGGGGGCATCCGGCGGCGGAAAAAGCGAAATGCTGGAGGATTTTCGCCGGGAGGACGACACCCGTCTCCTGCTGGGCACCAATGTGGTCACCGGGGAAAAATACCATCTGACCCTGCGGGAGTCCTGCAAGCTCCACCCCATTGCCGACGATATGGCGGTGGCATACACCAAAATCCAAGACCCGGAGATCGGCAAGCTGGCGATTTTGGACGCGGAGGACGGCTGGTTTTTGCGGATGGACGGCATGAATGCCTATGGCAACAGTCCCCGGTATGAGAAGATCTCCATCCACCCGGAGCGTCCCCTGGAATTTTTCAACATGGACGGCGTGCCCGGTGCCACCTGTCTGATTTGGGAGCACATTGCCGACTCCACCGGCGTGCCCTGCTCCAATCCCCGGGTCATCATCCCCCGGGAGCTGATTGACGGCATCGTCCCCCACAGCGAGCCGCAGTTTGTGGATGTCCGCAGCTTTGGGGTGCGGATGCCGCCCTCCACCGCCGCCGCGCCGGGCTATGGTGTCATGGGTCTGCTGCAAATCGTGCCCCGCTCCTTGGCGTGGCTGTGGCGGCTGGTCTCCCCCCGGGGCTTTAACAACCCCTCTATTGTGGATGGCGGCAGCAGCATGAAAAGCGAGGGAGTCGGCTCCTATTGGCCCTTTGCCACCGGCTGCAAGGTCACCCATGCCAATCTGCTGCTGCGGCAGATCATGGCCTGTCCCAACACCCTGAATGTCCTGATTCCCAACCAGCACATCGGCGCGTACAACGTGGGCTTTATGGGCGAGTGGGTGGCGCGGGAATATCTGGCGCGGAGCAGCGGACAGGTGCGGCATCTCATCCCCGCCCGCTGTCCCCTGTTTGGCTATGCCCTGCCGGAGATGAAACTGGACGGGCAATTCCTCCGCCAGACCTTCCTCCGTCCAGAGACCCAGTCCAAGCTGGGAGAGGCGGGCTATGATGCCGGGGCAAAGATTTTGACCGACTTCTTCCAACAAGAAATCAGCCAATTCCTCACCGACGATTTGGATCCCCTGGGGCGAGAGATCATCCAGTGCTGTCTCCGCAACGGGGACTTGGAGGACTATCTGGCGCTGACACCCATGAAGAGGGGGTAAATAGGTCGCGGCTCCCGCCGGGGGGGGCGGCTCCCGCCGGGGGTTTGCCGCTGTAGCGGCAAAGGACGATTTCGCCCTGTAGGGCGAAAGGACGTTTCAAACCCCCCATTCTCTTTTTAAAAAAAGAGAATGCGCCGTTTGATCGGCACCCCAGGGTGCCCTCTCTTGTGCCACTGGCACAATTCACCTTGTGGAAGAGAAAAACTTTTGGATGCGGTCGATTTGAGACGGCATCGACTTCTCTCCAACCGCTAGATTGAGACGCGATTTCCTCGTCTCCTTCTGCTCTCTTGAGGTACTCCGGCTGTCGCCCCATCGCTCACTACATCCGGCGAAGTACCGCCATCGCTGACAGCGCTCTGGCGAAGTGCTTCGCCATCCGCGCGGGGGTTGGGACGATGGACGATGGACGAGGGACGGGGGGTTCGCGCCGATACGGCGCGGGGACGGGGGGCGGGGACGGGCGTCCCAACGAAACCGCTCATTCGAACTACAGAGCAGCGGCAGCGGCGCAAGAGGCAGGGGGTGTCCTATGCCCTCGCTAACCCCGCATTTTGCCGCACCCTCGCGTCTCCCGAAAGCTGACAGTTTCAGACCATGCCAACCATCCCCCGCACGCGTGGATAAATCCGAAAATCCTTTGGATTTGCGGATTTTCCCGCGGTACGCCTTTTTCTGCAAAGCGTCTTTTTCCGCGTGGAAAAAGATGCTTTCCCCCGGCGGGA
>JAVVOA010000083.1:0-4597 GCA_036656515.1 Oscillospiraceae bacterium
GAAGTACCTCTTGCCGAGCTGCCGACCGAGCTGCCTGACGAGGCTGTCCCCATGGGCGACGCGCCCTCCACCGGCGATGAAAACCGCACAGGACTGTGGCTGGGCTTGGCGCTCACCTCTGTCCTCGGTATGGCGGGACTGCTGTTTGGCAAGCGCAAGAAGGAAGAAAACCAGTAAAAACCCCAAAAAGCCCCGGAGGAGAGCCATCTCCCCCGGGGCTTTTCCCCCGCTTGGGCAAAAAAAGGACAGCCATCAGACGATGGTTGTCCTTTTGGGGTTTTTTACAGGGTATCCAGCTCCGCCTGCCACAGGGCGAGTTGGGCGTCGCTGGGCATCTGCCAATCCCCCCGGGGAGAGAAGGAGACGCTGCCCAGCTTGGGGCCGTCCGGCAGACAGTCCCGCTTAAACTGTTGGGAGAAGAAGCGGCGATAGAAGGTTTTCATCCATTTGAGGATGGTGGCGCTGTCGTATTTGTCCCCCAGTGCCCGACTTGCCAGACGGAGCAGCTTCCGGGGCGGGCAGCTCCAACGGACAATGTGGTACAGGAAGAAGTCGTGGAGCTCATAGGGACCCACCAAATCCTCGGTTTTCTGGGAGATTTTCCCCTCGATGGCGGGGAGCAGCTCCGGGGAGACCGGGGTGGCGAGGATGTCCTCCAACACGTCTGCCAGTTCCTCATCCTTGCCGGAATTGTCGTGGGCGACATAGGCGACCAAGTGCCGCACCAGCGTTTTGGGGATGGTGGCGTTGACACCGTACATGCTCATGTGGTCGCCGTTATAGGTCGCCCAGCCCAAGGCCAGCTCGGAGAGATCGCCGGTGCCGATGACCAGTCCCCCCTCTGCGTTGGCGATGTCCATCAGCACTTGGGTGCGCTCCCGGGCTTGGGCGTTTTCAAAGGTGACGCTGTGATCGTCAAAGCTGTGTCCGATGTCCCGGAAGTGACTGCGCACCGTGTCGGAGATGTCCACGGTTTTCAGGGTCGCCCCCAGTCGCTCTGCCAGCAGGACGGCATTGGTCTTGGTGCGGGCGGTGGTGCCAAAGCAGGGCATGGTGATGGCGATCACGTCGGACGTGGGGCGATCCAAAAGCCGCATGGCGATCATGGTGATCAGCATGGCAAGGGTGGAGTCCAGCCCGCCGGACAGTCCCACCACCGCGCATTTTGCGCCGGTATGCGCCAGCCGCTGTTTAAGACCCAAGGCGGCAATCAGCAAAATTTCCTCGCACCGGGCATCCCGATCCTCCCGGCTCTCCGGCACAAAGGGGGCGGGGGCGACATAGCGGGTCAGGGCGGTGGCTGTCATCGTCAGGTGGAAGGGGATGGGGGCGAGCTGTGCCGTGTGTCCGGCGAAAATCTGTGTCCGACGGCGCTCCCCCGCCAGACGGGCAACGTCGATCTCCGACACCTGCAACCCGGTCTCAAACCGGCTCTCCTGCAAAATCACGCCATTCTCGGCGATGAGATTCTGTCCGCAGAAGACCAGATCCGATGTGGATTCCCCCTCCCCGGGATTGGCGCAGAGATAGCCGCACAGCAGACGGGCGCTCTGTGCCGCCACCAGCTGTCGCCGGAAGGCGGCGGTGCCCACGCTGTCGTTTCCGGCGCAGAGATTGCCGATGACCGTGGCTCCGTCCGCCGCCATACGGAGGGAGGGGGCGTTGGGGGCGGACAAATCCTCGCCCAGCTCCAACCCCAGCACAAAGTCCGGCAGCTCCCGACAGGCAAAGCGCAGTCCCGCCCCAAAGGGGATGCCCTCCTGTCCGCAGAGGGACAGGGTGGTGGTGGTTTCCGGCGCGGGGGTAAAATGCCGGGTCTGGTGCAGTCCACTCCGGACAGCCAGCCGGCTCTTGGGGACGATGCCCAGCAGCTTGCCCCGTTGCAGGACGGCGGCGCAGTCATACAGGCCGCCCCCCACCCGCAGGGGCAGTCCCACGGCGGCGACCAGCTCCAGAGGACGGGTGGCCTTGAGCACCGTGGTCAGTGCCTCCACCGCGCCGTCTAACAGGGTGGGCTGGTCAAATAAATCGCCGCAGGTGGCGCCGGTCAAGCCCAGCTCCGGCAGAATCAGCAGCTTGACACCCAGTTTTTCGGCGGTACGGCACAGCAGAAAGGTCTGTTCCGCATTGTAATCGCAGTCGCCCAACCGCAGCTTGGGTGTGCCCACCGCCACAGAGAGAAATCCATCTTGCATAAAAAAGTGCCTCCTTATTTTGCACGAACTTGTTTTGTCCCAATTGTACCGCGATTTTCTCCAAAAAGCAATTCCCTTGCACGCACAAAGAGACGACTCTCTCGAGTCGTCTCTTTGCGTTGTGTGTGTTTTAGGAGGGAGAAAATCACATAGGGGGGGTGACCCTTTGCTTGTTACTAAGATACCGCATAAAGATGGCAGATTCATGTACTTGTTGTGAACAGTTTGTAAACTTGCATCAATTTACGAAAATGGTCGATTTCACCCACACAAGCCCTAGCCAAAATTGCAAAAATGCCACTACCTATAGCTTTGGCTCTGTGCCACCGCCAATTCGTCACAGCGGTTGTTATAGACGGTGTCGGCGTGCCCCTTCACCCAGTGATAGCGCATGTCGTGCTGTGCCGTCAACAAAAGGAGACGCTCCCACAGGTCGGGATTGAGGGCTGGCTTTTTGTCGGACTTGATCCAGCCCCGCTTTTTCCAGCCAGCCGCCCAGCCCTTTTCCAAGCCGTCGATGACGTATTTGGAGTCGGAGTACAGCTCCACGGCGCAGGGCTCCCGCAGCAGCTCCAACGCCGAGATGACGGCGGTCAATTCCATGCGGTTGTTGGTGGTGTTTTTCTCGCCGCCGGACAGCTCCCGGCTGTGCGCGCCATAGAGCAGCACCGCCGCCCAGCCGCCGGGGCCGGGATTGCCGCTGCACGCGCCGTCGGTATAGATGGTGATTGTTTTCATGGATATCTCCTCAGTCTCATTTGTTTTTTGCCGTCAGGGTGCCGATCATCTGCTCTGTGAACAGGCGGGCGGCCAGAAGCGCCTCCTCCGGCGAATTGCCCGCCGCGCCCACCTCAATCAGCAGGGCACCGGTGGCGGCGTGCTGGTTATAGCGGGAGTTCCGCAGCACCACGGGGCGCATCAGGGTGGGATAGGCGGTCAGCACCGACTGCTGTAGCGTCGTCGCCAGCTTTAGGTTTTCCATCCAACGGGGATGTGCCAGTCCGGAGCCGCTGCTGCCCACGATCAGGGACACCTGCGCCGCCGTGCCCACCCCGTCGATCAGGGACACCACCTTATACTCATTGCCCGCCCCGTCCTCGATGGCGTCCCGGTGGACATCCAGAATGAAGCGGAGGGAGGGATATTTTTTCAGATACGCCTCTGTCGCCGCCAGCGAGCGGGTATAGGAGCCGTTGTATTGGGGATAGTCATACAGGGTGCGATCGTGGAGCACAGAGAGACCCGCCTCGGCAAAAATCGCCGCCATCTCATCCCCCACCCGCACCACATTATACCGGGTGTCCAAGGTGCGGTGGTTGCCGGAGGCCTCGTAGCTCTCACCCGGGGGCAGGGTATAGGCCTCGCTCCCGTGGGTGTGGAGAATCAAAATCTGGGGCTCCTGATCGGTGAGGGTGGCATCGTACTGTGCCGCCGTGTCGGGGGTCAGTCCCGCCAGAGAAAATTCCGTGCCGTTGCTGATGTGGACGCTCCCCACCACCGTATAGCCCCCACTGCCCGAGGGCACCAATGTCCGGGCGGGGATGCCGTTATCCGTGGGGGCGGGGGTTTGGAGCGGGGTCTCTGCCACCGGTGCCTTATCGTCGTCCCGGGGGGGCTCTGGTGCCGAGCTCTCCGGCACCGACCACAGACGGGTGACCTCCTCCCGGGCGGAGAGGAGCAGGGGCGCCTGCCCCAAGGTCACCACCGCGGCGGGGGACAGATCATCCCCGCCCCAATCCCCCAGCTCCCAACGCAAAAAGTCGGTGCCGGACTGGAGCGCCGAAAGAGCCGACAGCCAGTCCCCACTGCCGGTGGTCATCGTCACAGCCCACAGCGTGGCGACAGACAGTCCCAGCGCCAGCAGACGGCGGGGCACGTCCCGTTTTTCTTTCACCGCAATCACCTCACGGACAGCCTATGCGGCGCTGCCCACCCATAGAACGGGGGGATGCGTGAGACGCGGGGGACGTGAGACGCGGGAGATACGCGCTTTTTCGAGAAAAAGCTGCGCAAAAAGCTTTGTGATCTCTCCATGGAAACGGGACAGCTGCTTGGACGGGGGGCAAACTGGATAACTCATTAAAGTTTTTGCCCCGCTTTTTTAAAAAAGGGGGCGTACCTGCCCTCGTATCCTTTGCCGCCGGGCGGCAACCAAACGTCGCCCTCAGTGCCCGCAGACTATCCGGCGGAGCTATGGGTAAATAGATAACTCATTAAAGTTTTTGCCCCGCTTTTTTCAAAAAGCGGGCGTATCCTGCCTCTCGTCTCCCTCGTACCCCCTAGTCCAGTGCCAGACTGCCGTGGCGTTTCCAGCGTCCGGAGGCGTAGTAGCCCAGCGACAGCAGCAGTCCCACCGTCCAGCCGATGCCGAAGCCGTAGTACATATAGGCGGGGCCGAAAAA
>JAVVOA010000084.1:0-4573 GCA_036656515.1 Oscillospiraceae bacterium
TCAAAAAGCGTAGGCCTAAGTAAAGCCCTCCCTTTAGCAAGTAAATTTTTTGCCCCGATTTTTTCAAAAAGCGGGCGTCCCCCGTTCCCCCCGTCCCCCTAGCGCCCGGTTTGAAAATCGTCGTAGAGCTGCTTGCCCAACAGCAGAAACAGGGGAAAGAGCAGCATCCCCCAGATGCCCAGGATGGAAAAGCCCAGATACATGGCAAACAGCGCCGCGATGGGATGGAGCCCCACCTGCGCCGCCATGAGCCTTGGCTCCATGATGCTGTGTACCAGCAAAATGATGGCGTAGAGCGCCAACAGCCCCAACCCCCGGGGTACGTTCTCCGCCAGCAGACAGAGCAGCGCCCAGGGCACCAGCACCGTGCCCACCCCCAGAATCGGCAGGGCATCCACCAGCGCGATGGCAAGCGCCAGCAGCAGGGCGTAGTCCACCCGCAGAATCACCAGCCCGCCCAGTACCTGTAGGAAGGTCAGCAGCAGTAAGAGACTCTCCGCCTTCAGCCACTTGCCCAGTGTGGTGAAGACATTCCGCCGCAGCTCCCGGGCGGAGCGGTGAAAGCGCCGGGGCAGCTGTCGAATCAAAAACGCCCGGATGTCCGGATAGTGTCCGGCGGTGTAAAAAATCGCCAGCGCCGTGGTGATCAAAAACAGACCCACATGGGGCAGCGTGCCGGCGAAGGCGGTCAGCTCCCCCAGAAGCCGGGAGGAGAGGGTGGCCGCCGTCGCCGCCGCCTGCTGTGCCCAGCTGTCCGTCATCGCCTCCAGCCAAAGCTGTAGCTCCCGGGGACAGGCGGCACAAAATCGCGCCGCCTTCCGCTGGAGCCGCTCCACCAAGAGGGGCAGATTTTCCAGCAGAGCCGGGAGCTGCTCCAAAAAAGCATAGGCCTCCCGCAACAGCCGTGACAGCCCCCAGGATAGCCCCAGCGTCAACAGCGACACCAGCAGCAGGGTCATGACCGCCGC
Organism: Oscillospiraceae bacterium; assembly: GCA_036656515.1. Taxonomy (GTDB): domain Bacteria; phylum Bacillota; class Clostridia; order Oscillospirales; family Oscillospiraceae; genus Oscillibacter. The sequence continues at coordinate 969 of JAVVOA010000084.1, forward strand.
CGAAAAGCTCCGCTGAAAGCGAAGCCGGACGCGGCACCAGCGAATCACCGGCTCCATCACCGCCGCCAAGGCAAGGGCGATCAGAAAGGGCAGCGTCCACGGCAAAAAATACCGCAGTCCCAACCACAGCAGCAGGACAGACGCGCCGCAGGTCAATAGCCCCAGTAGAAAATCAATTTGCTTCTCCCGATCCATGGCGCGCCCCTCTCAAAAAGAATTTTTCCAAAAAACAAAAATTGTGCTTGCGTATGACGGACAGTTGTGCTATCATCAGATACAGACAAAAACGAATGACCATGGGAGGCGGACAGAATGGGGATTCCAGTGAAGTACTATCTGGTGGCGGCAGAGGCTCTGCCGGAGATTTTCATCAAGGTGGCAGAGGCAAAACGCAGGATGCAGACCGGCGAGGCGGATACCGTGGGCGCGGCCACCAAGGCGGCGGGTATCAGCCGCAGTGCGTTCTATAAGTATAAGGATGCCGTGCAGCCGTTTAACGACATGAAGACGGGGCATATCATCACTTTTTATGCCATGTTGAAGGACAACACGGGTGTATTGTCCCATGTCCTCACTATCTTTGCCAATTCCGGCGCAAATATACTGACCATCAATCAAAGCATTCCCACCAACGGCTGTGCGGCGGTGACCATCTCGGCGGAGACCTCCGGATTGGCGGAGACGCTGGACGATTTGATCGCGGACGTTGCCTCGGCCAACGGGGTGGTGAAATTTGAGATTCTTGCCGGATGAGCCAGTGGCGCAGAGCGTGAAGGGCAGGATGGCGGGCGAAAAGCCCGCCACTGTCTGTTAAGAGAATACAATATTACGGGTGATTGTATGCGGAACAGGGTTTCGACAATCGCCCGGCATTTTTTTAGAAAAAAAGAGGAGAGACGACATGATACAGTTGGCAATATTGGGCTTTGGTGTGGTGGGCGGCGGCGTGGCGCAGGTGCTCGCCCAGAACGGCGCACAGCTGGCGCGGCAATTGGGCGAGCCGCTGGCGGTGAAGTCGATTTTGGTGCGTCGGTTTCAAGAGGGGGCCTACCGCGCCCGGATGACCGACGATTTTAAAGTCATAGAGCAGGACCCGTCCATCCGCGTGGTGATCGAGACCATGGGCGGCTGCGGCGCGGCATATGACTATACCAAGCGGGCGCTGGCGGCGGGCAAGTCCGTGGTCACCGCCAACAAGGAGCTGGTGGCAGAGCACGGCAGAGAGCTGTTGGAGCTGGCGGCGTGCCACGGTGTCCAGTATCTGTTTGAGGCCAGCGTGGGCGGGGGCATCCCGGTGCTGTACCCCTTGACCCAGTGTATGGCGGCAAATCGCGTGGAAGAAGTTGTGGGCATCCTAAACGGCACCACCAACTACATTTTGACACAGATGTCCCAAAATGGTGCGTCCTTCGCCGCCGCCCTGCGGGAGGCGCAGGACAGGGGCTATGCCGAGAGCGATCCCACGGCGGACGTGGAGGGCATCGATGCCTGCCGCAAAATCTGTATCCTTGCCGACCTTGCCTTCGGCAAAAACGTATCCCCCACCTCCGTGCCCACAGAGGGCATCACAGGACTGGATCTGCGGGACGTGAAGACGGCGGAGGCGGCGGGCTATCGGGTGCGGCTGCTGGGTCGGGCGGTGCGTCTGGCAGACGGCGGACGGACGGCGTATGTAGCGCCCCATCTGGTGCCTGTGAGCAACCCCCTCGCCACGGTTTCCGATGTGTTCAACGCCATCACCGTACGGGGCAATGCCACCGGCGACCTGCTGTTTTACGGCAAGGGCGCAGGCGCTCTGCCCACCGCCTCTGCCGTTCTGTCGGACGTGGGGCACGCGGTACGCGGCGGCGCGGCGCTGCACTGGGATGCGGATGACAGCAGCTTTCGGGATTCGGACAGTCTGCCCCTGCGCTTTTACTATCGCATTGCCGGACGGCTGTCAGATGCCCTTGCCGCCTTTTCAGAGATCGAGGTCTTGCAGGAGGGCGAGGAGACTGTCTTTTTGACCCAGCCCCTGTCCGCCACCGAGGCGGCGACGCGGGCGCAAAATCTATCCGTACTGGCACGACTGCGGGTGCTGGGAGAGTAGGAGAAAACAAATGAGCTTGATTGTACAAAAATTCGGCGGAAGCTCCGTCCGGGATGCGGCGCATCTGTTCCATGTGGCGGGCATCATCGCAGACACCTATCGGGCGGGCAACGATGTCATCGTGGTGCTCTCCGCCCAAGGGGACACCACCGACGAGCTGCTGGAAAAGGCGCGGGAGATCAACCCCCACGCCTCCAAGCGAGAGCTGGATATGCTGCTGTCCACCGGTGAGCAGGTATCGGTGTCCCTGTGCGCCATGGCGCTGGAGAGCATGGGCCTGCCGGCGGTATCCCTGACGGCGTGGCAGGTGGGGCTACAGACCAGCGGTGTCCACGGCGGCGCACGCATCCGCAAAATCGACGAGGAGCGCATGCAGACGGAGCTGGATGCCCATAAAATTGTGCTGGTGGCGGGCTTTCAGGGCATCGACAAGCAGGGCGACGTGACCACGCTGGGGCGGGGTGGCTCGGATACCAGCGCGGTGGCATTGGCGGCGGCCTTCCACGGGGCGCTGTGCCAAATCTACACGGATGTGGATGGCATCTACACCGCCGATCCCCGCATTGTGGAGCACGCCCGCAAGCTGGACGAAATCACCTACGACGAGATGCTGGAGCTGGCGTCCCAAGGGGCGCAGATTCTGCACAATCGCAGTGTGGAGCTGGCAAAAAAATTTCATGTCAATATGGAGGTCGTGTCCAGCTTGGAGCGGAAGCCCGGCACGAAAGTGAAGGAGGTCACAAAGGTGGAGAAAACCAACATTGTCGGCGTGGCGAAGGACACCACCATCGCCCGCATTGCCCTGATGGGCTTACAGCACAATCCCGGTGTCGCGTTTCAGGTCTTTTCCCTGCTGGGCAAGGCGGGCATCAACGTGGATGTCATCATCCAGTCCATCGGGCGGGAGGACAGCAAGGACATCAGCTTTACCGTACACAAGAAGGATTTGGAGGAGGCCGCGCAGATCTTGCAGGACAATCAGGCGGCGCTGAAATTCGACCACCTGACGTTGGACGAAAAAATCGGGAAGGTCTCCATCGTGGGCGCGGGCATCATGAGCAACTCCGGCGTGGCGGCGCAGATGTTCGAGGCGCTGTACGAGGCGGGCATCAACATCCAGATGATCAACACCAGCGAGATCCGCGTCTCTGTCCTGCTGGATGAAAACGACGTGAATGCCGCCATGCGCGCCATCCACGAGAAGTTCTTCGGCGAATAGCGCGGGGGGTTCAGTACGCGGCTTTTTGAAAAAAGCCTGGCAAAAACTTTAATGAGAGTTTCGTCAGGGCTAGATCATCTATCAGGAAACGGACAAAGGGGCGGATATCATCCGCCCCTTTGTCCGTTTCCTTGTGTGGACTGCTGCAAGTGCTTATGCAGCCAATTTGTATTGCTTTTCCGCCTTTTTCCAGATGACCAGCGCCACCACAAAGGTCATCCCGCCGGACACTGTGGCGGTGAGGAACACGCCATAGACCCCCAGCAGCTTCGTCAATCCCAACAGGCAGAGCAGGGG
>JAVVOA010000085.1:0-4301 GCA_036656515.1 Oscillospiraceae bacterium
CAGAGTCGCCCTTGCCCGTGGGCTTGCCGGGCTTCCCAGAGGAGGAACCGGGCTTATTCGTGGGCTTTTCGGGCTTCGTGGCGGGTTTTTCGTCCCTGTCGTCCGTATCGGGCTCCTCGTCCGTATCGTCGTCCTTATCAGGCTCGTCGTCCTTGCTCTGGACGGTGCCGGGGCGGGACGCGGTGGGCTTTTTGCCGTCCTTGTCGTCCTTGTCGTCGTCTTCGTCGATATCGTCGATGTCGTCGATATCGTCATCCAGCCTCTCCGGCTTTTCGGTCAGCGCCAGCAACTCGCCCAAGGGCAGTGCCGTCAGCGTTTCCAACGAGCCGCCCAGCCGCGCCTGCGCCTGACGCGCCAGCTGCACCTTGCCCGGCGACACCTGATACCGCTCTGTCTCTGCGTCCTCCTCGTCATTGTCCTGTAGCATTTGCAGCACAATGTGGGGATGGATGGCGGTGGGTGCCAGCGCGGTCTGGATGTGGCGGGAGAGCTCTTTTTCCAGCGCCCGGGTGTGGGTCTCGCTCTCTGCCCGGACAGATAGCAGGATGCTGTTGTGCTCCGCCGTCAGATAGCGGCTGTTCGCCATCCGGGCGATGAGCCCCTCCACGGTTTCGTCCACGGTCTTGCCCCGATAGCTCTCGTCTGCCAGCAGGGCGACGGCATCGCCGTTTAAGGGGGTGACTGTCAGCACCCGATCCCGGCGGCTGGCGGTGATGGAAAAGCTGGGGTTCACGTCCAGGGTGATGCGGCTTGCCACCACCAGATTTTCCCGACACCAGCCCAGTCCCAGCACCAGCAGCAGGGCACAGCAGGCGAGGGCGGGGGCAAAGCGCCGCACCGGGTTGGCTTTTTTGACGCTGCCCTCCTGCCGGGTCATGGCATCCATGGCGGAGAGCTTTTCCACCGGCGCGTCGGCGATGGCGGCAAAGTCGGGGTGGGGAAGCTGGTCGATGGCGCGATGCAGTGCTGTTGTAACCTTGGTTTTCATCAAAAAGCTCCCCTTTCCGTCAGATGTTTTTTCAGTTTTTTCAGTGCCCGATGATAGCGGGAGAGCACGGTGGACAGCGGCATCCCCAGCGTCTTGGCAAGCTCCTGATGGGTGATGCCGGACACCGCGTGGAGCAGCACCAGCTGTCTCTCGTCCTCCTCCAGAATGTCCAGCGCGGCGGCAAGCACCAGCCGGTCGGTGGGGTCGGACACGCAGGAGTAGCGGATGTCGTCCACCCCCACCGGCTCCTCGGTGGCGATGCAGGTACTGCCCTGCCGCAGCGCGTCAAACGCCAGATTCTTGGCGATGGAGAAAATCCATGCCAGAGGCTTGCCCCGGGGCTGATAGAGGTGGGCGGCGGCGCGGATTTTCAGATAGGTGTCCTGCACCACATCCTGGGTCATCTCCGGGTTTTTCAGAATGGACAGCACCAGAGCATAGACCGCCCGCTCCGTGGTGAGATACAGCTCCTCCAAGGCATCCCGGTCGTCTCTGCCGATGCGCGCCAAGAGCGCTTCGTCCAGCTTTCCCTGTCTGGGCTTTTCCCGTGGGGCCTCCGTCTCCGCTACCATATAAAAAATCATGGGCACGGCCTCCTCCGTCTGTTCTGATGGAACGCAGGGCTTGCGTTTTTTCCATCATAACATAGCCGGTCGCTTTTTTCAAATGGCGCGGCATCCTATGTCAGCTGTGGCACTAGTCCTCCACGTCCTCCCCCTCGTCCTCCGTATCATGGTCGGTATCGGTATCTGCCGAGGGGGTGGTCTCCGCTCTGGGGGACGCATCGGCGGGGCCGATGGGCTTTGTGGGCGGCGTGGGCTTGCTCGGTACGGTGGGCTTGGCTGCGTCCTCGTCGTCCTCGTCCACGTCCTCCGCCTCCTCCTTGGCATCCTCGGCGGCTTCTCTTGCCTCCTCGGCGGCCTCCTCTGCGTCCTCCTTGGCATCGGCGGCGGCTTCGGCGGCCTCCTCCTCGGCATCCTTCTTCTTGTCGGCCTCGTCTCTCGCCTTGTCGGCGGCCTCGCGCTTGGCCTCCTCGGCCTTCTCGGCGGCCTCCTGCTTCTTGTCGGCGGCATCCTCGGCGGCTTCGGCGGCATCCTCTTCCAGATCCTCCGCCTCATCCAAGGCATCCTCTAAGGCATCCAGCTCCCGGGTATCGTCCACAGCCTGCAAGTTCTCCAGCTGATCCTCCATCAAATCCAGAGACAGCTTGTGCTCTGCGGCATAGGTCACCAGATCAGCCACCCGGGTGTCTGCCAAATCCTTTGCCGTCAGGGTGGCATCCCCCGCCATCAGACGGTCGATCACTGCCATCTTGCCGGCGGACACATGGTTCTCCGCCGCCTTTCGCTCCATGGCCGGGTTCAGCTGGATGCTCTGGGTCAAAATCTCCGCCTGTAGCGTGTGGGACTGCAAGGTCTCCTGCACTTGGGCGGTGACCTGCGCCAGCGTCTCTCGAGAGGCGGCATCGTCGCCAGAGGTGATCAGCACGTCATTTTTCTTGTCCGCCGCCAGATAGCCACCCTGCATCAGGCGGATCATCAGCTCATCCACCACGGCATTGACTTTTTTGCTGCCCGGCACATAGTCCTGCAACAGCGTCTGTGCGTCGGCGTTGGCTCCGGTCACGGACATCACCTGATCCATGCGATTGATGTGCAGCTCGATGCTGGGGTTCACGTCCAGCGCCAGATATCTGACCGGCTGTAACAGATAAAAGGCGGCGGTGCCGATGCCGATTGCCAGCGCCAGTGTCCCCAGAATCAGCTTGCCGTGTATTTTCATTTTCCCTGTCATAAAAAATCAAGCTCCTCACTCTTTTTTTATTTGGACACGCTATGTGTCCTTTCATGCCTATAACGGGGGAGCGCTGGATTTTATCGCAGGGTTTTCAAAATTCTTTTTCTCCCAGCCCTCGCTCGCCGCAAAATAAGTTGCGAAAACCGCCGTTTTCCGCTTTACAGAACGGGTCTGATTGGATATAATAATTGATTACGAAGGAAATTTTTTTGAAAACGACGGAGAGGCAACTATGATTGAATATGATTCCTATAAACAGAAGCTGATTGCGCTGGAGCCGGTGCTGACCGCGCTTTCCGCCGCGCTGGACATGAACGGCGCACGGACGGAGATCGCCGCGCTGGATGCCCAGAGCAACGAGGAGGGCTTTTGGAACGACCTTGAGCGCTCCCAAAAGCTGCAACAGCGTCTGCGTCAGCTGCAAAATAAGGTGGCGCGTCAGGAAAAGCTGATCGCCCAGTGGGAGGATCTCACCACCCTCTGCGAGATGGCCATGGAGGAGGACGACGACTCCCTGCTGCCCGAGCTACAGGGCGGCTATGACGCACTGGAGAAAACCATCGCCGAAACCCGGCTGGCGACCCTGCTCTCCGGGCAGTATGACGACAGCCCCGCCATTTTAAACTTCCACGCCGGCGCCGGCGGCACCGAGGCACAGGATTGGTGCCAGATGCTGTTTCGCATGTATATGCGCTGGGCAGAGCGCCACGGCTTCACCTTTAAGATTCTGGACTATTTAGATGGCGACGAGGCGGGCATGAAGTCCGCTATGGCGGTGATCGAGGGGGAAAACGCCTATGGCTATCTTAAGAGCGAGTCCGGCGTTCACCGGCTGGTGCGGGTCTCCCCCTTCGATGCCTCCGGTCGCCGCCAGACCTCCTTTGCCGCATTGGAGGTCACCCCCCAGATCGACGACAGCGTAGAGGTGGAAATCCGGCCAGAGGATTTGCGGGTGGACACCTATCGCTCCTCCGGCGCGGGGGGACAGCACGTCAACAAGACCGAGTCCGCCATCCGGCTGACCCATCTGCCCACCGGCGTGGTGGTGGCCTGTCAGAACGAGCGCAGTCAGGTGCAAAACCGCGAGGTTGCCATGCGGATGCTCCGCTCCAAGCTGGTGGAGATCAAGATGCAGCAGCATGCCGACAAAATTTCGGACATCAAGGGCGTTCAGATGAAAATCGAGTGGGGCAGCCAGATCCGCTCCTATGTCTTCATGCCCTATACCATGGCAAAGGATCACCGCACCGGCTTCGAGGTGGGCAACATCAACGGCGTGATGGACGGCGATTTGGACGGCTTCATCAACGCCTATCTCACCGCCTCTGCCACCGGCGAGCTGAAAAAGTAAGGGCTCCCTTTCCCACTGAAACGAAAATGATCAAAGAACCCGGCTGTGTATCAGTCGGGTTCTTTGACCGTTTGGGGGAGGCACCGTGGCTCTCCCCTATCCTTTTTTCAGATATTCGTTGGGGTCGATGGTCTTTCCGTTGCAGGTGACGGAAAAGTGCAGGTG
>JAVVOA010000085.1:4311-4570 GCA_036656515.1 Oscillospiraceae bacterium
CCCACCGCGCCGATGACCTGTCCGGCGGTGACCTTGTCCCCCGCCTTCACGTTGGGCTGTGCCTGCAAATTGGCATAGACGGTCTGATAGCCGTCCGGGTGACTGAGCACCACCATGGTGCCCATGAGATAGTCGTCACAGACGGTCTCCACCGTCCCGCCGGCGGCAGACAGCACCACGGTGCCCGCCTTGGCGGCGATGTCGATGCCGTCGTGGGTGCGCCAGTCCGCCATGGTCTCGTCATACAGCAGCTCCGTCA
>JAVVOA010000086.1:0-1683 GCA_036656515.1 Oscillospiraceae bacterium
ATCCAATTCAGTCCCATAGGCTCCTCCTGTTTTGATCCGCCGTCCCGTCGTAAAACGGGGCAGCGCTGCAATTCGCCCATTGTACCACAGCCGGATTCAAAATGCACGGGCAATTTTTTGGCGGCAAAGCACCGTGGTGGGGATGCTTGCCCACAACTTATCTTGACATTGAAGAGGCCTTCCCTTAAAATGGTACTTATACGATAACATTACCGCCAAGGCGGCGGTGTCGCTCCGGTTTCAGCCGCGATTCTGTTGACAGGAAAGAAGGGGGCGCTCCCATGGACGAAATTTTGAGAATGGAGCACATCACCAAACGCTTTGGCGAGGTGTATGCCAATCGAGACATCAATCTAGAGGTAAAACGGGGCGAGGTACATACGCTTTTGGGCGAAAACGGCGCGGGAAAAAGCACGCTGATGAACGTCCTGTTCGGTCTGTATCAGCCCTCCGAGGGCAGCATTTACTTAAACGGCAAGCAGGTGAAAATCGACTCCCCCGCCCAGGCGGTCAAACTGGGCATCGGCATGGTGCATCAGCACTTTATGCTGGTGGAGGCCATGACGGTATTTGAGAACATCATTCTGGGCGACAAGCACACCAAGGGTCTCTTCATCCAAAAAGAGGCTCGGCGGCAAGAGATTCTCGCCCTGTCTGAAAAATATGGTCTGGACGTGGAGCTGGACAAGCCCATCACGGAGATCGCCGTGGGTGCCCAGCAGCGGGTGGAGATTCTCAAGGCGCTGTATCGCGGGGCGGAGCTGCTGGTGTTGGACGAGCCGTCCGCCGCCCTCACCGACCACGAGGTGGAGGGGCTGTTCGACATCATCCGCAAGCTGACAGGCGAAAATAAGAGCATCATCTTCATCAGCCACAAAATGCGCGAGGTACTGCGTATCTCTGACCGGGTGACCATCCTCCGCGCCGGACAGACGGTCTGCACCGTCACTCGGGAGGAGACAGACGGTGCCAAGCTGGCGAATCTGATGATCGGTCGGGATCTGGTGCCCTCCCACTATGAAAAGGTGGAGCAGCCCGGGGCAACCGCCGCCGCCCTCTCCCATGTGGACTTTAACAAGGGCTCGAAGCACAGCGGACTGCGGGACGTGAGTCTCACCGTGGGCAGGGGCGAAATTCTGGGTGTGGCAGGGGTGGACGGCAACGGGCAAAGTCAGCTCGCCCAGATCATCACCGGCGTGCTTGCACCGGATGCCGGGGAGGTCACCCTACAGGATACCAAGGTCACCCGGTTTTCCCCCGCCGCCTTCATTCAGCACAAGGTGGCCCATATCCCCGAGGATCGGAACAAAATGGGTCTGGTGGGCAACATGAGCGTCAAGGAAAACGTGGTGCTCAAGTCCACGGAAAAGCCGGAGTTCAGCGAGGCCCACGGCCTGCATCTGAAAAAGAAGGCGATTCGGGACTACGGGGATGCCATGCAGAAAAAATATGACATCCGCTGTGCCTCCATGGAGCAGGAGACCCGCAATCTCTCCGGCGGCAATCAGCAGAAAATCATTCTGGCGCGAGAGCTGGAGGGCGATCCCGACCTGCTGGTGGCGGTTCACCCCACCCGGGGACTGGACATCGGTGCCACCCGCTTTGTCCACGACAGCATGATTGCCGCCCGGGGCAAGGGCTGCGGCGTGCTCCTCATCTCTGCCGACTTCGACGAGATCTTGG
>JAVVOA010000086.1:1693-4501 GCA_036656515.1 Oscillospiraceae bacterium
ATACTCCGGCAAAAATCCGCCCATTGAAGAAATCAGTCTGGCAATGGCAGGAAAGTGAGGGACGGAAGGATGAAACAGAAAACCAAGCTGGCGGGTATCCTCGTCCCCCTCGCGGCAATCCTGTTGGCGTTTTTGATCGGTGCCGTCATCATCGCGGCGCTGGGTGCCAGTCCTCTCGTGGCAATCCGCTATCTCTTTACCGGTGCCTTTGGCAGCAGTGGCAACATCGCCACCACGCTGGTCAAGGCAACCCCGCTGATTTTCACCGGGCTCTGTGCCTGCTTCGCCTATCGCTGCGGCGTGTTTAACTTGGGCGGCGAGGGGCAGTTCATCATGGGCTCCTGCGTGTCCATCTGGATCGCCACCAGCTGGGGCATCACCGGTCTCCCCGCCATCCTCCTCTGCCTGCTGGGGGGCGCGCTGGTGGGCGGTCTCTGGGGACTGCTGCCCGGCATCCTCAAAATCACCCGGGGACTGAACGAGATGATCGTCTCCATCATGCTCAACTATGTGGCAACCCTGTTCATGGGACTGCTATACACCCGCCTGCTGCGGGACGGCAACGTGCCCCAGACCCCGCCCGTGCCGGACGCCACCATGCTGGGGCGCATTTTCCCCGACCTGCGGGTCACTTGGGGCATCGTCATCGCGCTGGTGGTGGCAATCCTGGTGCAATATTTTCTATTTAGCACCTCCAAGGGCTTTCAGCTCCGCGCGGTGGGCTTAAATGCCACCGCCAGCCGGTTCAACGGCTTTGCCGTGAAGAAATACATTTTGTTCAGCTTTGTTGTCTCCGGCGCGATTGCGGGTCTGGGCGGCAGTGTGGAGCTGTTGGGCACCCAATACCGCCTGATGAGCGGCTTTGCCGTGGGCTTTGGCTTCGACGGTGTGGCAATGGCTCTCATCGCCCAGCTCAATCCCCTCGCCACCGTCGCCGTCGCCTATTTCTTCGCGGTACTGCGGACAGGTGCCACCACCATGCAGGTGGCCACCGGTGTGCCCACCAGCGTGATCGACATCATTCAGGCGCTGGTCATCGTCTTTGCCGTGGCGGGCTTCGCGGTGGTCAAGCTCCCCCAGATCAAGCAATGGCTCGCCCGGGTGCGAAAAGAAAAAAAGGAGGTGGAGTAAGATGTCCATGGATTTGGTCACAGAAGTTCTCCTCTCCACTTTGCGTATGGCAACGCCCATTTTGCTGGTGGCGCTGGCAGAGCTGTACTCCGAGCGGGCAGGGCTGGTCAACATCGGTCTGGACGGCATCATGGCCTTCGGTGCCCTCACCGGCTTTCTGGTCTGCTTCCTGACGGGCAGTCCCTTTTTGGGGATTCTCGCCGGCGCGGTCAGCGGCATTTTGGTCAACATGATCTATGCGTTTTGCACCGTGACCCTCTGCGCCGAGCAGATCGTCTACGGTATGGCCATCAACATTTTCGCCCCCGCTGTGGCGGCGTTTATCTATCGCGTCTACTTCGGGGTCAGCTCCACCCTCGCCCAAGCGCCCCTGATGCAGAACATCGCCATCCCATTTTTAAAGGACATCCCCGTGCTGGGACCCATTTTCTTCAACCAGAACGCCATGGTCTACTTCACCTATCTCATGGTGCCCCTCACCGCCCTCTATTTCAACCGCACCAAGTCCGGGCTGAACTATAAGGCCGTGGGCGAGTATCCCAAGGCGGCAGAGACGCTGGGCATCAACGTGGTGCGGCAGAAATACATCGCCTGCATCCTCTGCGGGGCGCTGGCGGGCATCGGCGGGGCCTATCTCACCACCTGCTACATCAACACCTATTCCGACGGTGTGGTGGCGGGACGGGGCTTCATCGCCCTGTCGGCGGTGATCTTCGGGCGCTGGAACTCCGGCGGCGTACTGCTGGCCTGTCTGCTGTTTGGCTTCTGCGACGCGCTCCAGCTGCGGCTACAGATCATGAGCGCCACCGTCCCCTATCAGTTGTTCCAGATGATCCCCTATGTCTGCACGCTGGTGGCGCTGGCGATTTTCGGCATCAAAAAAGCGGGGCCGAAATCCGTGGGCAAGCCCTATCAGCGGGAAGAGCGGTAATTGTGGCGCGTGCGCCATATATTATAACCCCCATGACCAAAATTTGAATTTGGAGGAACCAAACATGAAAAAGCTTCTTGCATTGCTCCTGACTTTGACCATGGTAGCCGCCTTGGCTGCCTGTGGTGCAAAGCCCGCAGAACCCGCCGCACCTGCCGAGGGCGACGCTGCCCCCGCAAAGGTCTATAAGGTCGCTATGATCTGCGATTCCAGCATCTCCGACGGTGGCTGGGGTGCCGCCTGCTACAGCGCCATGGTGGCCGCAGCCGAGGCCAAGGGCTGGGAGACCAAGGTGACCGACAGCATCGATGTCGCCGCCTATGCCGACACCATCGACAGCTATTGCCAGCTGGGCTTCGACATGATTTTCGCCCCCGGCAACCAGTACACCGATGCCACCAAGCAGGTCGCCGCCAACTATCCCGACATCTGCTTCGCCCTGCTCAACGGCACCAAAGATGACGTGTCCGACAACATCATGGCCATCCTGCCCGATGCCGACCAAATCGGCTACATGGCGGGTGCTCTCGCCGGACTGATGACCAAGACCAACGTGTTGGGCTTCATCGGCGGCGTGGAAATCGACACCACCAAGGCAAAGCTGGCAGGCTACGAGGCCGCCGCCAAGGTTGTCAACCCCGACATCACCGTGAAATCCGCCTATGCCGGTGGCTTCTCTGACACCGCCAAGGGCATGGAGCTGGCAAAGGGCATGATCGGTGAAAAGGCAGACGTGTTCTTCGGCG
>JAVVOA010000087.1:0-4471 GCA_036656515.1 Oscillospiraceae bacterium
TGCAAAATTACCTTAGGATAGTCTTCATACCCCTCTGTTGCCGGAATGTCCATCCAGAAGTTTCCGTAATCATCCTTGAAATGTTCATATCCCTTAGTGGTTGCAAACTCTTGTAGATAGGCAAGCGCTTTTTCAGTGTGGTGGCTGGGTCTGGGGATTTCAGTGAAAGAAAGAAATTCTTGAATGGATAGGTCTGCAATCTTTCCGGCAGAATCGTATGAAGTCTGTGGTTGAGCGGAACATCCGGCAAGGGTTCCGGTAAAAAGCCCAAGTACCAAAACCGCCGCTGTGATTCGATGCATCCTTTTCATGATTCTCATCCTCCGTTTTCATGGATTGCGTTGCAGCAATCATTCTGTCTATTATATATCACGGGGGATTGAATTTGCAACTGAATCGTGTTGTTTGCTTGGTGTCATTCGTCGAAAAGTGTATGATAAAAAAATCAGGTCAAAAAGACTTTCATCTTTTTGACCTGATTTTTGGTACCGGTGGTCGGACTCGAACCGACACGCTGTCGCCAGCGGTGGATTTTGAATCCACTACGTCTACCATTCCATCACACCGGCAGGTGCTACTTCCACAGTATACTGTATGTTTGTCCAAATTTCAAGTCTAATTTTCAGCAATTTTGAAATTTTTCAAAATTTGCACACCACGCCCAACACGGCAGATACCAGAATAAACACAATGGGGTGCAGTCCCCGGGTGCATTTCACCCACCGGGTCAACACCAGCAGCACCGCCGCCAGCGCCAGCGCCGGCAGATTCACCAAATCAAGCAGCGCACCTGTTGCCTGCCACAGCTCCACCCGCAGGAGGGCGACGGACAGCACCGTACAGCCTGCGGCGGCAATCAGCCCGGCAGAGGCGGGGCGCAGACCATAAAACGCCGCGTCCACAAACCGATTGTGGCGAAAGCTGTTCAAAAATGCCGCCACCAGCAAAATCACCACCACCGACGGCGTGATCAGCCCCAGCGTGGCGATGAGCGCCCCGGGGAGTCCCGCCGTGGTAAAGCCCACATAGGTGGCCATATTCACGCCCAGAGGCCCCGGCGTGGACTCGGACACCGCCAGCATATTCGCCAGCTGGGCATGGGTAAACCAGCCCGTGGCATCGGACATGTCATAGAGAAAGGGCAGGGTCGCCATGCCGCCGCCCACGGCAAACAGGCCGGTTTTGAAAAACTCGTAAAACAGCCGCACTAAAATCATGCCCGCTTCCCCTCCCCGCTTTTCAGGACAATCCCCGCCAGCGCCGACAGCAGCACAAACCACACCGGCGATACCTGAAGCGCCAGCAGGTCAAAGGCCAGCGAGCCCCCCAGCACCAGCAGGAAAATCGCCAGCGTCCGCTTGTCCACCACCGCCTTTTTCGTCAGCTTCACCGCCGCATTGAAAATCAGCACGCAGACACAGACCCGAATCCCGGCAAAGGCGTGCTCCACCCAGTCCAGATGGGAGAAGTTTTGAATCAGTCCCGCCAGCAGGGTGATGATCACCAGAGAGGGAAACACCACCCCCAGCGTGGCGGCGATGGCACCGGGAATCCCCCGCTGCTTCTGTCCCACAAAGGTGGCGGTATTGACGGCGATGACCCCCGGCGTACACTGACCGATGGCAAAATAGTCCGTCAGCTCCTCCTCCGTCGCCCAGTGCCAGTGCTCCACCACCTCCCGCTGTAGCATGGGCAGCATGGCATAGCCGCCGCCGAAGGTCAGTCCCCCCACCTTGACAAAGGCAAAAAATAAATCCCAAAGCTCTCTCATACACGTTCCTTCCATCGCCCGTTGCTCCGGCTCCCCTGCCGTTTCCGATCTGCACGAGACCGCTTGCCGGGCTCTCTACTCCACATAGCCGTACATCCCCCGGACAGACACCTCGCCGGAGCGCACGATCTCCTGGGATCCGTCCGCCCGGCGCACCACCAGACCGAACTGCTCGTCCACGTCCAGCGCCTGCACCACGGTGCGTCCGCCCCCGGGTGTCAGCAGCTGCACCTGCTTGCCAAGGGTCACGCAGTCCCGGCGATAGCGCTCCAAATACGCCGCCGTGTCCCCCGACAGCAGGGCGGTATACAGCCGATCCAGCTCCTCGATCATCGCCGCCGCCAGCTGGGGACGGGAGATTTTCCGCCCCAGTGCCAGATAGAGGGAGGTGGCAAATTCCAAATCCGCAAAGCCCGTCTGCCCCACGTTGACCCCCACTCCCAGCACCAGAGATTGCAGCCGTCCGCTCTCCCCCTCCAGCGCCAGCTCCGTCAAAATGCCGCAGAGCTTTTTGCCCCCCAGCACCAGATCATTGGTCCATTTGATTTGGGGGCGGATGCCCGCCACCCGCTCCACCGCGTTGCAGATGCCCACCGCACAGAGCGCCGTGATGGGCAGTAGCCGCTCCGGGGGCAGGTCAGGGCGCAGCAGCGCCGACAGATAGATGCCGCAGTCCGCCGGGGACTGAAAGTCCCGCCCCATGCGACCCCGCCCCGCTGTCTGACAGTTGGCCACCACCACCGTGCCGTCTGTCCCCTGCTCCAAGCGCCTTGCATAGCTGTTGGTGGAGTCCACGGCGTCCAGACAGATGAGCTTGCCGCCCACCCGCTCTGTGGTGCCCAAATACGACCGAATCTCCGTCTCGGTCAAAACGTCCGGCAAGCCGGTGAGGCGATAGCCACAGCCCGTCCGCGCCTCGATGACATAGCCCGCCTTCCGCAGACCGTCCACCGCCTTCCAGATGGATGCCCGGGTCAGACCCAGCTGTCGGCTCACCGCCTCGCCGGAGAGAAATGCGCCGGGGGTTTCCCGCAGCAGCGCCAGCATTTTTTCTTGACTCATGGGACACGCCTCCTGTTTCTAGGGAATCAGAGGTTCCCTATATCTTGTGCAGTGTAACACTTTTCCCCGCTTTTGTAAACGGAGCGCCGGATAAATTGCCGATGGTAAATTGCCCGGCGCTGTGGTACACTTAGAAAAATCTGGTCGAAAGGAGGGCTGTCCCCCATGAAATCTCTACGCTTCGCCCTGGGGCAAATCGTACCGCTTCTGCCCTCCTATGTCTTTGTGGGCATCGCCAGCGGGGTGCTGCTCAACGAGGCGGGCTATTCCCCCCTCTGGGCGTTTGTCACCGGACTGCTGATCTATGCCGGCTCCATGCAGCTGGTGATGATCACACTGCTGGCCTCTGGCGTGCCCCTGCCCATGATCGCCCTGATGACCCTGTTCATCAACGGCAGGCACATTTTTTACGGACTGGGCTTTTTGGAGCGCTTTCGCAAAATCGGCGGCTGGAAATATCCCTATCTGGCGCTGACCATGACCGACGAGACCTATTCCGTCCTCTGCTCGCTGGACTGTCCCCCCGGTGTAGAGGAGGAGCAGGTGGATTTTTGGGTGCTGTTTCTCTGCCACATGCTGTGGGTGATCGTCTCCACGGCGGGGGCGCTGGCGGGCAATTTTCTGCCCTTTGACCTGACGGGCATCGACTTTTCCGCCACGGCGTTTTTCGTGGTGGTGGTGGTCAATCAATGGCGGCAATTCTCCTCTCACCTGCCGGCGCTGATCGGTTTTTTCAGCGCGGTCGGCTTCTATTTTCTGCTGGGGGCAGATCGCTTCATCCTCCCCGCCCTGTCCATGAGCTTATTGGTGATGGTGGTTCTGCGGGAGCGCATCGCCGGGAAGATGGGGGGCAGTGCCGATGTCACATGACACAGTGCAGCTCCTTTTGACCGTGGTGGTGGTGGCACTGCTCACCGCCCTCACCCGGGGACTGCCCTATCTCCTGTTCGGCGGAAGACGGCAGATCCCCCGGTGGCTGTCCCAACTGAGCACCAGTCTCCCCGCCGCCATTATGGTGATTCTGGTGGTCTATTGCCTCCGCGCCATCGACCTCTCCACCTTCCCCTATGGCGGTGCCGAGCTGCTGTCCGTGGCGGTGGTCGCCGGCTTGCAGCTCTGGCGCAAAAACACCATCCTCAGTATTTTGGCGGGCACGGTCTGCTATATGGTGCTGATTCGAACGGTGTTTCCCCTGTGACCCGACGGGCGTGAATCCCGCAACCGGCGGATTGGCGCTCCTATCCTGCACAAAACGGCGGCTCACGAAATAACGTGAGCCGCCGTCGTTTTTGATTCAGAAGCCTCTGATGCAATCCAGCACATGGATTGGCGCGGTTTTTCGCGATGTCCGGACGGAAGAGATGCCGCCTAGACGTGGGGTGGATACAGAGGTTCCTCTACTTTTCCTCGGAGAAATCGCCCTTGCCCGCGCCGCAGAGGGGGCATTCAAAATCCGCAGGCAGATCCGCCCACAGGGTGCCGGGGGCGATGCCGTGTTCGGGGTCACCGGCGGCCTCATCATAGATATAGCCGCACAAATCGCAGACGTATTTCTTCATCTTATTTACCAAAATAGCGGCTGAGCAGACCGGCGAACGCCTTGCCGTGTCTGGCTTCGTCCCGCGCCATCTCATGGAC
>JAVVOA010000088.1:0-4406 GCA_036656515.1 Oscillospiraceae bacterium
GTTGCACCATCAGCTCCAACCGGGTCTGGCGCGCGAGGGCGTCGAGTGCAGGCGCCAGCGCCTGGGCGGCGATGCGGATGTCCACGGCGGCGACCGCTGCCGGCGCTGGCGCCGATTGGGATGGGGCGTGGGCGGCGGCAAAGGCAAGCAGTGACAGGGTTTTTCCGGTTCCGGTGGGGGCGGTGAGGGTGAATAGCCCCGGGGGATTCTGCGCCGCTGTCAGGCAGTCTGCAAAGAGGTCGTCCCGGATTTTGTTGAGGGCGGGATCCCCCTTGGCGTTTTTCTGCTTCTCCGCCCGCAGAGTCTTGAGACTTGCCAGCGCGGCGGCGGCATCCAAATTCGGGGCACTGTGGGTTTCGAGATAATCCGGCTCGAAGTGCTCGGCAGAGGAACTGTAATCCGCATCCACCAATGCGGAAAAAAGCATCCGAGCCGCCAGCATATAGGCGAGGTGTGGATCTTCGCCCGCCTTCCAGTCCGGCAGCTTGGGGCGTTCCGGCGGCAGGGGCGCCAGCTTTCGCACCATCTGGAAGGCAGCCACAAGAGCCTCTGCCCCAAAGAGGGGAATTTCATTTTGCTCCGGGTCAAAGGCCTCTCCCGCGCCAGAAAGCGTGCGACGGAGGAGCGGCAGCACGCCGCTGTCCAGTTCGCTGTGGTGCCCCGCGATGGGCAGTGCCAGCAGTTGCCCGGAGTCCTTGTCCCCAAAGCGATTCAGCGCCACTGCTCCGCCGGGCACGGCGTGGTTCACATGGATGCGCCTGTGGGTCAGCACCTCTTGAAACGATTTGGATATTTTTCCCAAGTCGTGGAGCTTGCCCAAAATTTCTCCCGCCTCTCGGCAGCCAAATTCGTCGGCAAAGTCGCCGCAGAGGGCACCTGCCCGATTGAGGTGATGGGCGACAGTCTCCCATTCACCCGTCTGGTTGGCGCTGCGGGCGTAAAATGGCTTTTCCATATCTACCCCAACTTTTATGTGCAGAATGCATAAAAACGCAAGCTGTTTTGACCATATTTTTATGATATCATTGTATTACTTGCAATGCAAGGACAATTCGGGAAAATCTGGTTAGCGCAGAGATGGGTAAGGCACATGGGATATCGGAATCCATCCGTTGCTTTACAGCAAAACACGGCGCGGCTGGGGCAACGGTGCCCAGCTCATCAGCGGGGGCGACATAAGTGACCCGGCAGCTGCTGTCAGCAGCCGGCACCAGAGACGGCACACGTCTAGGTGGCATCTTTGCCGGCTGGACATCACCAAAAAATCTTGCAATACGTCAGGATTCCTGCATATTTTAGCTCACCAGATAGAAAAAGGGACACGGCGAAGGCTTTCCTTCCCCGTGTCCCTTGGGACAAGCGCTATTTAGTCTTTGGAGCTGCGGAGCATGACGATCGCCTTGCCCACCTGAATCAGGACAGTGGGGCAGAAGGCAAACAGCGCGATGAAGCCCACCTGCACCATCGTCAATGCATCGGACACCAGAAACAGGTGCTTGAGACCCGGCACGAACAGCACCGCCGCCAGCAGGACAACGCCCAGCAGGAACGCGCCCACGCTGTACCAGTTGGTGCTGAATTTCAGCTGCAAAATCGTCTCGCTGCCCCGGCAGTTAAAGCCGTGGAACAGCCGCGCCAGCGTCAGTGTGGCAAACGCCATGGTCATGGCCAGGCTTGCGCCGCCCGCACGCAGTCCCATGTGATAGGCGAGCATGGTGAAAATGGCGATCAGACCGCCCTCCACCACGATGGCCTGCATGAAGTCCTTGGTCAAAATGGATTCCTTGGGGTCGCGGGGGGTCTGGTTCAGCAGATTGCGCCGCGCCGGCTCCATGCCCAGTGCGATGGCGGGCAGAGAATCGGTCAGCAGGTTGATGAACAGCAGATGCACCGGCGCAAAGGGCACGGACAGCCCCATAATCGAGGTGTACAGCACACCCAGAATCCCCGCCGCGTTGCCGGACAGCAAAAAGCGGATGGCGTTTTTGATGTTGGTATAGACATTGCGTCCGTTGGTGACCGCCTTGACGATGGTGGCGAAGTTGTCGTCGGTCAAAATCATAGAGGCAGCGTCCTTGGAGACCTCGGTGCCGGTGATGCCCATAGCCACGCCGATATCGGCTTTTTTCAGGGCGGGGGCATCGTTGACACCGTCGCCGGTCATAGCGACAATCTTGCCCCGCTTCTGCCAGCAGTCCACAATGCGGATCTTATGCTCGGGCGATACCCGGGCATAGACGGAGACGTGCTCCAGCACGGCATCCAGTCCGTCGTCGTCCAGCGCATCCAGCTCCAAGCCGGTCAATGCCATATCGCCCTCTTTAAAAATGCCCAGTTGCTTGGCGATGGCGGTGGCGGTGACCTTGTGGTCGCCGGTGATCATGATGGTGCGGATGCCGCCGCGCTTGGCATCTGCCACCGCCTGCCGGGATTCCTCTCGGGGCGGGTCAATCATGGAGATCAGTCCCACAAAGATGAAGTCCTGCTCGTCATCCAGCGACAGCGCGCGGGTTTTCGGCAGCTCCCGATAGGCAAAGGACAGCACCCGCAGTCCGGATTCGGACAGGCTCTGGTTGGTGGCGGTGATCTTTGCCCGATCCTCGTCGGTGAGGGGACGCACCCCGTCCCCGGTCAAAATCTGGGTGCTGCGGGCAAGGAGCACATCGATGGCGCCCTTGGTGAACATGGTTGCCGTGCCCTCCACGTCGAACAGGGCGCTCATCAGCTTGCGGTCAGAGTCAAACGCCAGCTCGGACAGGCGGGGATGCTGGGCGCGATAGTCCCCTTCGAACACGGAGAATTTGTGTCCCAAATTGATCAGCGCCACCTCGGTGGGGTCACCGATCTCCTGGGTGCCGGTGGTGGACGCGTCGTTTGCCAGCACCGCCGCCTTGAGCAGCTGATAGTGGGCGGGATTGGACAGCGCCATCTCCTCGCCGGGCAGAAGGGCAAAGTCGGCATAGATGGACTGGGTGGTCATTTTGTTCTGGGTCAGGGTGCCGGTTTTATCGGAGCAGATGATGGAGACGGAGCCCAAACTCTCCACCGCCTTCAAGTCCTTCATAATGGCGTTTTGCTGTGCCATTTTCTGGGTGCCCAGCGCCAGCACGATGGTGACGATGGAACTGAGTGCCTCGGGAATCGCCGCCACAGCCAGCGCCACAGCGAACATCAAGGCGTCCAGCATGGGCATATCCCGCCAGAGGGACAGGCCAAACACCAGCGCGCAGATCGCCAGCACCGCCATCGCCAGCTTTTGGCTAAAGGCATCCAAGCTGACCTGAAGCGGCGTTTTTTTCTGCTGGGTCTGGTTCATCAGCGCGGCGATTTTGCCGATTTCCGTACCCATACCAGTGGAGGTGACCAGCACCGTGGCTCTGCCATAGGTCACGAGAGAGCCGGAGAACACCATGTTTTTCTGATCGCCCAGCGCCAGCTCAGATGCCTCGAACACGTCGTCGGTTTTGTCCACGCTCTCGGACTCGCCGGTGAGGGAGCTCTCGTTGACTTGCAGGGAAAAGTTTCTCAAAATTCTGCCGTCGGCCACCATCAGATCGCCGGCCTCCAGCAGGAGGATGTCGCCGGGCACCACCTGACGGGAGGGCACCTCCCGCTTTTCGCCATCCCGCAACACCTTGGCGCTGGGGGAGGATAAAGCCTTGAGGCTTGCCAGGGATTTCTCCGCCTTAAAGTGCTGTACCGTGCCCAAAATGGCGTTTAAAATGATGACGGCAAAGATGACGATGGTGCTCTCCGCATTGTCGGACAGCATGGAGATGACAGCGGCGACCATCAAAATAAAGACCAATAAATCCTTGAATTGCAGCAGAAAAACGGTGAGTACGCCCTGCCTTTTTGACTCGGCAAGGGCATTTTCGCCGTATTTTTCCCGGTGCGCCTCCACCTGCTGGGTGGTCAAACCCGCTGCGGAGCTGTCCAGTGCAGAGAGAACCTCCTGAGCCGTTTGCTGAAATAGTGCTTTCATATCAGACATCCTTTCTTCCTCTGTAGTCTCTCCGTTTTGAGCGCATCCGAAACCATGCTTTTGTGTCCCGCAAGCTGCAAAAGTACACAAAAAAAGACTTCTTCACAGAACGCTCCATCCACGGAACCCTCTGTGAAAAAGTCTTGTTACCAGCCTGTTGGCCTGGCTCTTGCCGCAGGTGATGCGAATTACATCAACCGGGTGATTGTTGCAGCAAGACGAAAACTACTCCCTTTTTCACGGAAACTAATCGTATTTACAATAATATGCCCTTTGTCTGTATTTGTCAAGTCTTTTTCCCAAAATATCCAAAAAACCAAATGATTTCCCAACGCAACCTCTCTCCCCACGTCGGTTTGTGGGCAGTGGTCTCCACCACCGCCACCGGCAGATTGCTCTTTTCCATGCCCTGCCGATCCGG
>JAVVOA010000089.1:0-4386 GCA_036656515.1 Oscillospiraceae bacterium
CGCAGAGGAGGCAGTTGGGCTTTTCCACCAGATAATCCGGGGGATAGCCGTGCTCCTCTAACAGCTGGCGCTTCTCCGCCTGTAGTGACAGATTTTCGTCCCGCAACACCCGGATGGCAGAGGCGGGATCGGTGCCCCGGCGCAGTGCCGAGCTGATGATGCGGCTCATGGTGCCCCGCAGCTCTCGATCAATCTCCCCGATGCGGGGAATTTTGGCGATGATCGCCGCCTCTTTCTGGGCAAATCGCGCCGTGCGCTCCGCCTTGTCGTTGTCATAGCGCAGCTGTGCCCGATGCATCACCTTGCCGTCATAGCCCATGTCTGTGCCCCCCTTCCGATTCCAATTGTCCTCAAAATAGCCCCCGCGTCCCCCGTCCCTTGCCGCCGCGCGGCAACCAACCGTCGCCCTCTCAACCCCACTCGCCTCCGGCAAAACCGGCGGCAAACAGGAAGAACATTAAAGTTTTTGCCAGGCTTTTTTCAAAAAGCCGCGTAACTCCGCCGCCCTATCCCCCGTTTTCGATCTCCCGGAGATAGGCCTGCATCTTGGCGATTTTCTCCCGATCGCCGCTGTCCTTGGGTGGGGACGGCGTGGTGTAGGTGCTCTCCGGCTTTTTGCCGCCGCCATCGCCCTGTAAAATCTCGTCGGTGGTGTGGAGCCCCTTTTCGTGCCAGCGCTTTAGGATGCCGTTTAAGTAGCCCCACTTCAGCTCGTGACAGCGGAGCATGGTGCGGTCATAGGCCAGCGCCACAGCCTCTGGCGAAAAGCCCATGTCCAGCCACGCCGCCAGATACTTCTCCTCTGACGGGGCAGGTAGCCGTCCCCCCATTTGCAGTACCGCCATGTATTGTGGCAGCTGCCCTTGGCGTGCGGCGTATTTTTTTAAGTAGTCCACAGCCCGCTCCTGGGTGTCGATCCCCAGCCGCGCCCAGCTGTAGCCCTCCTTTTCGATCTGCCGGAGTCCGGGTCTCCGCCCCGGTCCATAGTGGCGGGAGACCCGCTCCACACAGTGGCTGACCAAGAGGAAAATCACGTCGATGGGCAAGCCCAAATAATCGTATAGCCCCAGTAGGATGGAGACATCGGGCGTGGAGAGCTTTTTGCCCAGCTTGCGCTCCACCTCTGCCGTCAGCAGACGGAACTCCCCGTTTTGCTCCAAGCTCTGTGCCACATCCTCCCGTCCATAGACCGGTGCCTCTGGCTCCACCGCCTCTGCCGGGGTGGCGGCACCCACCAAACCCAGTGCCCGGAGACTGTCCTCGGCGTGCTGGGTGCGGGACTTCTCCCATTTGAGCTGCCGCCCCGCCGATTCCGGCGAGACCTCTCCCCGGTGCCGCAGGAGACAGAGATACAGCAGCGCCGCGTCGCCGTCCCCCTGCTCGATCAAGCGCCGGGTCACCGCGCCGGAGAGGGTGACGCTGTCGTCCCCGGGCATCTGTAACAGACAATTTGCCATAAAAAAACCCACCTCTCCTTCCCCCATTTGCAATCCTCTCTATTCTACACGATGTGACGGAAAACGTAAAGAGCGGCGGCAAAATTTTGCCGTCTGGCCACCCGGGATTTTTTTGGGGAATCCGGGCGGTTTTTTTCGATTTGTTCACCACATCTTTTTATTTTGTGGTATACTGCAAGGTACTATCCTATCACAATTGGGTCCTGCGCCACCGTGCGCAGCTGACCTGTTTAAGGAGGCAGATTTCTATGGAAACTCGCAGTGTCATCACCATCTGTGGCGAGGAATACACCTTTATCGCCGAGGAACCCACCAGCTATATGCAAAAGGTGGGCACCTATGTGGACAGCAAAATGAATGCCGTGCTCAAATCCGCCCGGGTGGGTCGGGCAGATGCCGCCGTCCTCACCGCCGCCAACATCACCGACGAGCTGTTTAAAGCCCAGGAGGATGCGGAGCATCTCCGGGGTCAGCTGAAGGAATATGTGGAGGAGGCCAACCGCGCCAAGGCCGAGGCCTCGGATTTGAAGCGCGAGGTCTTTCGCCTGCAAAACGGCAAGCACGGCAATGGCGGCAATAACGGCAATCCCGGCGGAGCTGCCCGTGGTTGAGCTGCTGTCTCCCGCCGGCTCGCCCGAGGCACTGCGTGCCGCCGTCCAAAACGGGGCAGATGCCGTGTATCTGGGCTATGGGGACTTTAACGCCCGCCAAAATGCCAAGAATTTTTCCGCCGCCGAATTTGAGGAGGGCATCCGCTATTGCCACCTCCGGGGCGTAAAGGTCTATCTCACCTTAAACACGCTGGTCACCGACCGGGAGCTGTCTGCCGCCGCCGCTGTGGCGGCAGAGGCCTCGGCCTTGGGGATCGATGCCATTTTGGTGCAGGACTTTGGTCTGTTCACCCTGTTGCGGGAGACCATCCCCGACTGCCCCCTCCACGCCAGCACCCAGATGAGCCTGATGACCTCCGGCGGCGCTACTGCGGCGGCGGAGCTGGGCTGTACCCGGGTGGTGCTGGCACGGGAGCTGTCCAAATTTGAAATTGCCAAGATTTGCAACACGTCGCCGGCAGAGATCGAGGTCTTTGTCCACGGCGCGCTGTGCATGTGCTATTCCGGGCAGTGCGCCATGAGCGCCTTTCTGGGGGGACGCTCCGGCAATCGGGGCACCTGCGCCCAGCCCTGCCGCCTGCCCTATGGGGTAAATGCCCCCCTCGCCGGTCGTCTCACCTATCCCCTCAGCTTGAAGGACAGCTGTCTGGCAGACGCTTTGGCGGCGCTGTCGGACATGGGGGTGGCCTGCCTGAAAATCGAGGGGCGGATGAAGCGCCCGGAATATGTGGCGGTGGTCACCGGCATCTATGCCGCCCTTTTGCGGGAGCATCGACCCCCCACCGAGGAGGAGCGCCGGCAATTGGCAGACGCTTTTTCCCGAGATGGCTTCACCGATGGCTATTATTCCAACAAACAGGGGAAAACAATGTTTGGCACCCGTCCCGAGGATGCCGCCGAGCCACGGGAGCTGTTCGCCGCCGCCAAGGCGGCCTATGACAAAGAAAATCTGCGTCTGGTGCCCATCACCCTCTCCTGCACCATGGAGGCAGACCGTCCCGCCACGCTGACCGTCTGGGACAGCGATGGACACAGCGTCACCGTACAGGGAGCCATCCCCGAGGCGGCGCGGAGCCACGCCCTCACGGCAGAGGAGGTGGAGACCCGTCTCCGCAAAACCGGCGGCACCGCCTTTTCCTGCGACGGGGTGACGGTCACGGTGGACGGTGGGCTGTCCCTGTCCGCCAGCGCCTTAAACGGTCTGCGGCGGGAGGGGCTGGATGCCCTCGCCGCTCTGCGGGAGACCCCGCCCACCCGTCGGACACTCCCCGCGGGAGAGACCCTCCGGGTGCCCAATCCCGCCGCGCCCTATCGCTTCACCTGCTCCATCGCCAAGCCGGAACAGCTGACCCAATCTCTGCTGGACTGTCATCCCGCCCGGGTCTATCTGCCGCTGGAGCTGATTGCCCGCTGTCCGCTGGAGACCCTCTCCGGCGACACGGAATTTGTGGCCATCCTGCCCCGGATTTGGCGGGATACCGACGAGCCGCTCTTACAGGAGCTGTGGCAGGCGGCAAATGCCCGGGGCGTGACCGCCGTCCTCCTGTCCAATTTGGGACAGCTGGGCTTTACCGAGGCTTGGACTGCCAAACGCTATGGCGACTTTGGCTTCAATGTATTCAACTCCCGCTCGCTGGACTTTTTGCGCCAGCGGGGACTGTCCTCTGCCACCCTCTCCTTCGAGCTGATGAGCGGGCAGATTCGAGATCTGTCCAAGGCACTGCCGGTGGAGGCCATCGTCTATGGGCGGCTCCCCCTGCAAATCACGGAAAACTGTCCCGTGAAAAACAGCGGCGGCTGCAAGAAAAACGAGGACAACTTCCTCTCCGACCGCACCGGGGCGCGCTTCCCCCTGCTCTGCGCCTTCGGCTGTCGATCGGAGCTTCAAAACAGCAAGCTCCTCTGGCTGGCAGACAGCGACAGTCTATCCGGGCTGGGGCTGTCCTTCGCCAGACTGCGGTTTACCACCGAAGCGCCGGAGGACTGTGTCCGGGTGTTTCACAGCTATCTCCGGGGCGATCCGCCCCCGGCGGAGTTCACCCGGGGACGATACGGGGCGACGGCTGTCAAAAAGAGCTGAGACTCTTTTTCCCCCAAACACAGCAAATTCACGATACAAATCGTATTATTCTAATCTTATATTACAGGACGGATTCAATATGGAGACCATACGGGTACATTACTGCGCAGAGGGCATGGAGCCTTTGGAGGCGCTTTCTGGAAAAGGGGACTGGATCGATCTGCGGGCGGCAGAGGATGTGACCCTGCAAGCGGGGGAGCAACGGCTGATTCCCCTCGGTGTGGCGATGGCGCTGCCG
>JAVVOA010000090.1:0-4342 GCA_036656515.1 Oscillospiraceae bacterium
GGGGCTGAACGTGGCACAGAGCGAGACCTATATCGAAACCCGGTTGCAGACCCTGCAACAGACCGCGCCCCCCCGCCGCCCCACCTTCGTGATTAAGGATGTGCGTCTGTTTTTAAACAGCATCCAGCACGGCTTGGACTTGATGCGCCGCGCCGGAGTGCCCGCCGGCCTTGGGCGGGAGGACACCGACGAGGAGATTCTGCTGACCATCCGCATTCCCAAGGGCATGAAAAAAGCAGACGGATAAATCGCCGATTTTTCACCTGTTGTTACGGGATTGTAATCCATTTCGGGGGAAAAGTGTGTTAAACTAAATACAGTTTTGCAGTTTTGCATAGATTGGCAACAGCATCGGTTGTCCGATTTTTCTCCGGGGCAATGCCCCACAGCAGCACCTCCCAGTGCGGGGTGTTGCCTTGGGCGTTCAGCGATGTAGTAACAACAGGAGGGGCTTCATGGAACCAACTACTGACGAAGCCGTACAGGGCATGCACAAAGGCTTAAAAATTGCGGCGATTGCCACCGCGGCGATCGTGGCGACCCTGACGGTCGCATATCTGGCGGTCTGCGGCATCGCCACCGCCAGCGACACCATCTATCCCGGCAACCGCCTGCTGGGCATCGACTTGGGGGGACTGACCCAAGCGCAGGCGGCAGAGCTGCTGGAAACCCAGCTGCCTCAGGTCACCCTCCCCCTCTATCTGGATCAGGCGGGGGGCAAGGCAGAGGAGACCGCCCCCACCGAGCCGGACGCCACCATCACCCTGTCCGCTCTGGGTGTTGCGCCCACGGCAAGCCCCGGGGAGTTGGCGGCGCTGATTTACGGCGGGGAGCGAGCGGGACACTTTTTCACCAACGGGTTCCAGTATTTGCAGGAGCGGGGCGGGCATGATGTCGCCGTCCCCCTGACCATGGACGAGACCCGATTTGCCGCTGCCGCCGCCGATTTGGCAAAGAGTCTGTCCGCCCCCCAGATCGACGGCAGCTATCGGGTGGACGCAGACAGTCTGTTTCTCACCCGGGCAAAGGACGGTCTCTCCGTCAGCGCCGATCTGCTGACCGCCGCCCTCCGGGACGCGGTGGAAAGCGCCCCCCTCCCTGTGGCGGTGCGCTGTCCCGCCACGGTGCTGACCGCACGGGCGCGGACGGCAGAGGACATCCACACCGAGGTGGCGGGGGACATGAAAAATGCGGGCTTTGATGCCGCCACCGGCAAAATCACCCCCGAGCGGGTGGGCGCAGAGTTTGACCCCGTGGTGGCGCAGGCGCAGTTGGATGCCGCCCTGCCGGGGACAGAGGTCTCCATTCCCGCCACGGTACAGCGCCCCGCCGTCACCGCCCAGCAGTTGGAAGCCGTCCTGTTTCGGGATGTGCTGGGCAGCTATACCACCCATGTGGGCGGCTCTAAGGCGCGAATCGGCAACGTCAAGCACTCCGCCGCCGCCCTCAACGGGCAGGTGCTCAACAGCGGCGATGTGTTCTCCTATAACGACGCGGTGGGCAAGCGCACGGAGGCAAACGGCTATCTCCCCGCCCCCGCCTATGTGAAGGGGGAGACGGTGAACGAGATCGGCGGCGGCATCTGCCAGACCTCCTCCACCCTCTATATGGCGACCCTGCTGTCCAATTTGGAGATCGTCACCCGGGCGGCGCACCGCTATGCCCCCGCCTATATCTCCTGGGGCATGGATGCCACCGTCAGTTGGGGCGGCCCCGAGTATCGCTTTCGCAACAACACCGACTATCCCATTAAAATCACCACGAAACTTTCCGGCAGCAACAATTTGACCATCACCCTCCATGGCACAAAGCAGAACAAAAACACCGTGAAAATCACCAACGAGGTACTGGGCTCCACCCCCTTCCAAGAGGTGCGGGTGGAGGATCTGACCCTGCCTGCCGGCACGGAAAAGGTCAAGACCACCCCCTATACCGGCTATCAGGTGCGCACCTATCGGAATATCTATGACGGCAACGGCAAGCTGCTCTCCTCCTCGTTCGAGGCCGCCAGCAACTATAAGGCGCGAGATCGGGTGATTCTGGTGGGACCCCCCAAGCCGGCAGAGGTACCCGAGACACCGGACAGCGGTCTGGTGTTCCAGCCCACCCCGCCCCCGATCGAGGGCACTCCCACCCCGCCGGGAGAGCTGATGCCCCCCACGGAGGGCACTCCCACCCTGCCGGAGGGCATCCTGCCCACCCCTGAGGAGCCGGTGGAAGTCCCCGCCCTGTAAAATTTCGCAAAGTTTTGGATTCTTTTCTTTACATTTTGGGTATTCTATGGTACGTTAATAGAGCATGTTTTGTCATGCGACAATTTCCTCCCCTCGGCTTGGTTTCGCGGCACTTCACCGGCCCGATACTCAGTCCTGCGGGGAACAGATTTGAAAGGTGGATCTTCACTATGATGCTGAAAGACCAAAAGACCGCAATCATTGCGGACAACGCAACCCATGCAGGCGACACCGGCTCTCCCGAGGTACAGGTTGCTATCCTGACCGAGCGGATCAACCAGCTCACCGCCCATTTGAAGCTCAATCCCCAGGACAACCATTCCCGTCGGGGTCTGCTGAAGATGGTCGGTCAACGCCGCAGCATGCTGGACTATCTCATGCGCAAGGACGTTCTGCGCTATCGTGCCCTGATTGCCAAGCTGGGCATCCGTAAGTAAAAATCGTTCCGCGCGGGGGAAGCAGCCGCTTTCCCCGCGCCTTTTCCTATTTGGCTGTGGGTGAAATGACCAGATAGGCGATTGATTTTCCATCCCCGCCGCAAGATGTTGTGGCACACAGACCTGTCAACCTGTCGGGGAGTCCATTGTCCTTTTAGCAGTTGAAGAAGCGCCCGCCCCGGGGCAGGGATTTCTTCAAGTGCTAAATGGCAGCTCCCCGACCTGAAAAACGATTGAAAAAGGAGCATACTATGTCAACAATTATCACCCAGAGAGAATACCCCGGCTATCGCAAATACGAGATGGATTTGGCTGGCCGTCCCCTGTTTTTAGAGGTGGGGAAGCTGGCTGAGCTGGCCAACGCCTCCATCATGGTGGGCTATGGCGACACCCGGGTGCTGGTCACCGCCACCGCCTCTGCCAAGCCCCGGGACGGCATTGATTTCTTCCCTCTGTCCGTGGACTTCGAGGAAAAGATGTATTCCGTGGGTCGCATCCCCGGCAGCTTCAACCGCCGGGAGGGTCGTCCCGGTGAAAAGGGCGTTTTGACCTCTCGGGTCATCGACCGCCCCATCCGTCCCCTGTTCCCCCACGATTTCCGCAACGACGTGGCGATTGCCGCCACCGTCATGAGCGTGGATCGGGACTGCTCTCCCGAAATCGCCGCCTTGATCGGCACCTCTGCCGCGCTGGCGATCTCCGACATTCCTTGGAACGGCCCCGTCGCCGCCATCAAGGTGGGTCTGGTCGAGGGCAAGCTGATTTTCAATCCCAACAGCGAGGACGGCAAGGTCTCTGATTTGGATTTGACCGTGGTCTCCACCGGCGAAAAGGTGGTCATGATCGAGGCGGGTGCCAACGAAGTCGATAACGACATCATGTTCGAGGCCATTCGTTCCGCCCACGAGGAGAATCAGAAGCAGATCGCTCTGATTGCCCAGATGGTCAAGGAGATCGGCAAGACCAAGTTCGAGTATCCCCACGCCGATTTCAATCAGGAGCTGTTTGACAAAATTGTCGCCGCCACCATGGAGGATGCCAAGGTCGCCATGGATACCGACGATAAGAACGTCCGTGAGGCGCGTTGGAACGTGCTGATGGAGCAGTGGCACACCCTGTTCCTCGCCGACTATCCCGACATGGACAAGTACACCGACGAGATCACCTATAAATTCCAGAAGAAGATCGTCAAGGCGTGGCTGCTGGAGGGGCATCGTGTGGATGGTCGCCAGAAGAACGAGATTCGTCCCCTGTCCGCCGAGGTTGGCCTTCTGCCCCGGGTACACGGCTCCGGCCTGTTCACCCGCGGTCAGACCCAAGTGCTGTCCGCCTGCACGTTAGACACCCTGTCTGCCGCCCAGAAGCTGGACACCATCTGGGAGGAGACCTCCAAGCGCTATATGCATCACTACAACTTCCCCGGCTATTCCGTGGGCGAGGCAAAGGGTCTGCGCAGCCCCGGTCGTCGGGAAATCGGACACGGCGCACTGGCAGAGCGGGCACTGTTCCCCGTGCTGCCCTCCATCGAGGATTTCCCCTATGCCATCCGTGTGGTATCCGAGGTGGTCTCCTCCAACGGCTCCACCTCTCAGGGCTCCATCTGCGGCTCCACCTTGGCGCTGATGGATGCAGGCGTGCCCATCAAGGCACCGGTGGCGGGCATCTCCTGCG
>JAVVOA010000091.1:0-4215 GCA_036656515.1 Oscillospiraceae bacterium
CACGTCGGCTTGCATTTTGCCGTCCAGCGTGGCGTTGCACAGCACCAGTGTGACCACGCCCTCGATCTGGTTGGAGCCCTCCTCGTTATAGGCCACCGTACAGCCCGCCTGTCGCAGAATGGCGGCGATCATCTCCACGGTAGAGGTCTTGCCGTTGCTGCCCGTGACGGCGATGATACAGCGCGGCAGCTGGATTTGCCCCAGGATATCCGGGCAGATCCGCAGGGCATATTTCCCCGGCAGACTGCTGCCCTTGCCCACAAACCTTCCCACCAAACGCAGGAGCTTGCAGACCACAATAGCCAAAAATTTACGCATGACAGTCCTCCTTGTCCAAAATCGCCAGTACCCGGGCGGGTGCGCCGTCCCCCTCCGCCACCTTGATAGGCAGCGCCGCCAGCGGGAACAGCCTGTCCACCGGCAGCAGGTGGAGGTTGCACAGGTTTTCCACAATCAGCAGTCCGGCCTCCAACAGAATGTGATGGCGCTCCAGCTGTACGTTGTCCATCCAGTCCACAGACAGGGCATCCACCCCCACGCCATAGAGATTGGGCAGGGTGGTCAGCAGGGCGGCGGCATCCAAATCCAGCTGGGGAAAGTCGGTGAAATAGTCCGGACTGTCCCACTTTTCCTGCCAGCCGGTGTAAAGCAGCACATAGTTCGCCTGCCGGAGCAGCGACCACTGTGCCCGGAGCCAGTGGGCAGAGATGGCAGTCAGTCCGGTGCAGTCCACCACTGCCGCCTGTCCGAACAGGCGATCGGGGGGACAGTTTTCCAGCCGCATCCCGTCCGCCAGCATATGGGCAGGGGCATCCATGTGGGTGCCGGTGTGGGAGGAGAGGGTCAGCAGGGTCTCCCGATAGCCATTTTTCTCCATGGTGCCGATGGTGGTGAATTGGGGTGGTCGGGTGCCGGGAAACATGGGCATATCCTCGGTGATGGTGTGGGTGAGATCAATCAACATTGAAAACTCTCCTTCTCTTTTTCTCAGCGTCGCCGTCGTCCTCTGTCCTCTTTTCCAGCGTCGCCATCGTCATCGCAGTCTGTCCGTCCTCTATCGTCGTCGCCGTCGCCGTCGTCGTCTGTCCGTCCTCTATCGTCGTCGCAGTCGCCGCCGTCGTCCGTCATCCTCTATCAGCGTCGCAGTCGCCGCCGCAGTCTGTCATCCTCTATCAGCGTCGCTGTCGCCAGCGTCGTCTGCCTTTATTTTATACTTACACAGCAAAGTTTTTGCCAGGCTTTTTTCAAAAAGCCGCGTATCCTGTCCCCGTCCCCCCGCGTCCTTATAGGGAGAGATAGACCAGCAGCGCCGTGATGTCCGCGGGTGAGACGCCGGAGATGCGTCCCGCCTGTCCGATATTCTCCGGTCGGATGTCCGCCAGCTTCTCCCGCGCCTCCAAGCGAAGGCCGTCGATGCCGCTGTAATCCAAGCCCTCCGGCAGGCGGAGCTTCTCCATGGATTGGGTCTCCTTGACCTGCCGCAGTTGTCTTGCGATGTAGCCCTCGTATTTGACGCTGATCTCCACCTGCTCTGCCACGGCGGCGGGCAGGTCGGGAAACTGGGTGTCAAAGGCGGCGAGGTCGCTGTAATGCACCCGGGGCCGGCGCAATAGGTCGATTAAGCGACAGCCGTGGGGCACGTCCGCCGTCTCCCGCTCCGCCAGATAGGCAGTCAGGGTGGGGGAGGGCGGCAGGCCGGTGTGAGTCAGGCGATCGATCTCCCTGTCCACGGCGGCATATTTTTCCTCTACCTCGTGTAGTCTCTGGTCGGATACCAGCCCGATTTCGTGTCCCAGGGGGACAAGGCGCAGATCTGCATTGTCCTGCCGCAACAGCAGCCGGTATTCACTGCGAGAGGTCATCATGCGATAGGGTTCATTGGTGCCTTGGGTGACCAAATCGTCAATCAGGGTGCCGATGTAGGACTCGCTCCGGGCAAGGACAATGGGCGGCTTGCCCTGTACCTGCCGCGCCGCATTCACCCCCGCCAGATAGCCCTGTACCGCCGCCTCCTCATAGCCGGAGGAGCCGTTGAATTGCCCCGCGCCATAGAGACCGCCGATCTGCTTGCTCTCCAGCGTGGGCAGCAGCGCCGTGGGGTCGATGCAGTCGTATTCGATGGCATAGCCGGGTCGGGTGATCTCCGCCTGCTCCAAACCGGGGATGGTGTGAATCATGGCGGTCTGGACATCCTCGGGCAGGGAGGAGGAAAAGCCTTGGATGTATAGCTCCTCGGTGTGGAGTCCCATGGGCTCGATGAACAGCTGATGGCGGAGCTTGTCGGGAAAGCGCACCAGCTTGGTTTCGATGGACGGACAGTATCGGGGCCCCACCCCCTCGATCACGCCGGAATACAGGGGACTGCGATCTAAGTTGTCCAGAATCACCCGATGGGTTTCCGCATTGGTATAGGTCAGATAGCAGACCGCCTGATTTTGGGGCGGGTCGGTGGTGGTGAAGGAGAAGGGCTGAGGCTCCTCGTCCCCGGGCTGCAACTCCATCTGGGAGAAATCCACGCCCCGGGCGTTGATTCTTGCGGGGGTGCCGGTTTTAAATCGACGCAGAGGCAGTCCCAAATCCCGGAGACAGTCGGTGAGCGCGCCGGCGGCATGAAGCCCGTCGGGGCCGGAGCTTTGGATGCACTCCCCCACCAGTGTCCGCCCGTTGAGATAGGTGCCCGTGGCGAGAATCACGGTTTTCACGGCGAAGACCGCCCCGGTGGCCAGCACCAAGGCAGATACCCTGCCGTCCTCTATCCGGAGAGATACCACCTCCCCCTGTCGCAGGGTCAGATTGTCCTGCCGCTCTAGGGTGTGCTTCATCACCTCTTGATATTTGCGGCGATCTGCCTGTGCCCGCAGGGAGTGGACGGCGGGTCCTTTGCCCCGATTGAGCAGGCGGTATTGGATGCAGCAGGCATCTGCCGCCTTTGCCATCTCGCCGCCCAAGGCATCCAGCTCCCGCACCAGATGTCCCTTGCCGGTGCCGCCGATGGCGGGGTTGCAGGGCATGTTGCCCACCGCGTCCAGATGGATGGTCAGGCAGAGGGTCTTGCAGCCCAGACGGGCGGCGGCGAGGGCGGCTTCGATCCCCGCGTGTCCCCCGCCGATGACCGCCACGTCAAAGCTGCCGGCGGAAAATTCTATCATCTGTCATTCCTCATTTTTGTATCGAATCCCTGTGGAGGGTCAAAACCGCCAGCTCTGGGCGGTTGAACAGGCGAAAGGTGCGTCCGCTGTTGCCCAGTCCCCGACTGACGAACAGGGGCGTGTCAAAATCCGTGTAAAACCCATCTGTCCAAGTGGGGAACAGGTGGAGATCTGTGCCGATTAAGCCATCGGTCAAGGGCAGGCGAATCAGACCGCCGTGTCCGTGTCCCGCCAGAATCAAATCCGCCCCCAGTTCGCCATATTCCGGATAGCGGTTGTTCCGATGCGCCAGCAGAATCCAAAAGGGGTCGCCGGGTAAGTCCGCCAGCTCCGCCGCCAGCTCTGCCGGGGTCTTTTGGTCGGCGTGCCCGTTGGGGTCGTCGATGCCCGCCAGCAGCAGGGTGTCCCCGCCCCGCTGGATGGGTACAGCGCGGTTGGAGAGATAGGTCACGCCGCCGCCTTCCAGCGCGTCTGTCACAGCGGGGACGATGCCCGCCCCCCACTCGTGATTCCCGGTGATGTAATAGGTGGGGGCGATGGCCGCCAGCGCCGCCGCCAAGGGCTGTATCTGTGTGAGATCGGTTTTGGCATCCGCCAGATCGCCGGTGAGGGCGATCAGATCGGGCTTTGCGTCTGCTACGGCAGAGAGCAGGCGCCGGTTGTCCCGCCCAAACTGTTTGCCGTGTAAATCGGAGAGCTGGACGATCCGAAAGCCATCGAAGCCCGCCGGCAGTCGGGGGGAGGAAAAGGAGAAGTCCTTTGTCTCCAATGCATGGTTCTCCCACAGGAGAAAGGCCACCAGCAGCGCCAATCCCAAGAGGAGCAGCCGTCCTGTTCGCCGCTGTCGCCGTCCCGTTCGCCCCATGGTGTCCCTCCCGTTTAAATCTGCATTCAATGGTATAGTATACCACATTCTCTTTGCAGTTGAACAGCAAAGTTTTGAAAAAGACAAAAAAAGAGCCTCCCACAGGAGGCTCTGGGGGGAATCGGCGCTGCCGTCGGGGACGAGCTGCCCCCGACGGGCTATTCCGCGCTTTTCAGCGACTCCACCATGTCGATTTTCTTC
>JAVVOA010000092.1:0-4150 GCA_036656515.1 Oscillospiraceae bacterium
CGTGGAGCGCTGGGGCGGGCTGTACTCCTTTACGGCGGAAAACGGAGTTTTTGTCCTGCGCATCGCCCAGTAGCGCAGCTGTCCGCTTTTGCCGCCATCTGTATCATGCACAGAAAAAGCCCCCGGTCAATCGACCGGGGGCTTTTTGCCGGGGAGAGCGGACTGCTATGCCAAGTCCGCGGTCTTGCCGTCCAACAGATTGAGGACAACAGACTCAAGCGGCAGCAGCAATTTGATTTTTTCGTTCTTGGAGATAGCCAAATCGCCCAAGGTCACGGAGCTGCCCACAGCCCTGTCCGCCACGTCAATTTCCACCTGATCGATCAGGTCGCAGGGCAGTGCCTGATAGGAGATCTCAGCCAGCAGCTGCTGCACCAGCAGGGACACCTTGTCCTCGTTTTGCAGCACCACGCGGGCGGCGCTGGTCACCACCTCGCCGGACAGCAGACTCTGGAAGGAGAGGTTTTGAATCTCGCCCGTGAGAGGGACGGTGCTGATGTCCTGCAACAGCACCTGATAGGCTTCGCCCCCGCAATTGAGCAGGAGACTGCCGCCCTTTGCCTTGACCCGCAGCAGCTTTGCCGCCGCCAGACGGGGGATCTGGATGAGGAGGGTGGCAGGCAGACCGCCGCCATAGATGTTGCCGGGCACCATCCCAGATGCTCTGAGTTGCTTTGCCTTCAGCGTTTCGTTTCTTGTCTCCGCAGTCAGTTGATACATGTTGAGAACCTCCGTTTTTTTCCATTTACTTTGCGCACCGGGGCGAGAGACGCGCCATGCCGCCGGACGGTGCTGTCCATCCTAGTTTCTGTCCGATTTCTTGGAGGACTATACGCATTGCAATCGCGCACAGTACAAAAAAAGAGGGACTTTTCGGCAGTTGCCCCAGGCAACCTACAAAAAGCCCTTCTCGATCGGACGGTTCTTTCTATGATAGATAACAAATAGTATATCACAAAAAACGCAAAAAGCAAATCCTTCCGGAAAAGCCCCTGCCGCAGGGTCCTTGCATCCGCTCCCGCCCCTATGCCGGGTCTGCTACATTTGAAGAGCCTCCATGCAGAATACGGTTGACATATGCATGGGAAACCAGTACAATGCATGAGGACAAAACCGCCCTGTGTGCAATGGATTTTGGGGCAAAAGCCGGGGCGCTGCCGGACGGTTCGCCCAAAGCCGGGGGAAGGCGGGGAACCTGCGTAACGAGCGCCTGCTATTTTTTTGTCGATATAAGGAGAATATACCGTGGAAAATAAGGGAATGAAAAAAGAATTCGGCGCATTTACCGCCCTGTCTGTTGTGGTGGGCTGCGTCATCGGCTCCGGGGTTTTCTTTAAGCCCCAGGCGATTTATACCATCACAGGCGGCGCGCCGGGCATGGGCATGGCGGCGTGGCTGGTGGGCGGCATCGTCAGTATTTTCGCCGCCCTCACCTTTACAGAGCTGGCGGTGATGATTCCGAAAACCGGCGGCATGGTGGCCTATCTGGGGGAGGTATACGGGCACAAGGTGGGCTTTTTGACCGGCTGGATGCAGACCATTTTGTTCTATCCCGCCATGGTTGCCGCGCTGGCGGTCATCGGCTCCCAGCAGCTGTCCACCTTTTTTGGCGACCGCTATCTGATTCCCATCGCCCTGCTGCTGATCGTGCTGGTGATTCTCTCCAATGCGGTGGGCTCCAAGTTTGGCGGCGGTGTCCAGATCGCCTCCACCATCTGCAAGCTGATTCCCATTGGATTGATCATCGTTTTCGGCTTTGTCCGGGGCGGCAATCCCGCGCCCATCTCCACACCCATGGTGGGCATCGGCCTAAACCCCATCGCCACACTGGGACAGCTGCTACTATCCGTGCTGTTCGCCTTCGAGGGCTGGACAAACGTGGGTGCCATCGCCGGCGAGATGAAGAATCCCGGCAAGGATCTGCCCAAGGCGATCGTGGGCGGCGTGTCCGTGATTATGGCGGTCTATTTCATCATCAACGTGGCCTATTTAAAGGTCATTCCCGCCGACCAGCTGGCCACCATGGCGGCACCTGCCTCGGCGGTGGCGATGGCGCTGTTCGGTGATTTCGGCGGAAAACTCATCACCATCGGCATCGTCATCTCCGTGTTCGGCACCTCCAACGGCTTCATTTTGGCAGGCTCCCGGGTCTGCTATTCTCTGGCGGTGGAGGGTACGCTGCCCGGCAGCGCCGCCCTGAGTAAATTAAACGGTGCCCAGGTGCCCATGAACGCCATCCTCTTGATCGGCGGTCTCAGCGCGGTATACGCCCTCTCCGGGCAGTTCAATATGCTGACCGACTTGGGCATCTTCACCTGCTGGATTTTTTACACCCTGACCTTCCTCGCCGTCATCAAGCTGCGGTACGAACGCCCCGACGCGGTGCGCACCTATCGGGTGCCCTGCTATCCGGTGATCCCCGCCATCGCCATCATCAGCGGACTGTTTGTCATTGTCAACCAGCTGCTGTTTGCCGGAGGACGCGCCACCATCATGTCCATCGGCGGCATCGCCATCACTCTGGCCGGTCTGCCGATCTATACCATCATGACCGAGAAAAACGCAAAAAAGAGAACCTGATCTTCCATTGAAAGCAGACGAGAGCCGTCACCCGCAAGGGCTGACCGCTCTCGTCTTTTTTGCTGTCCGACAGAGAAACTGCCGCATAAAATAGGGCAGAGCGGCGGGCGCGTTGACAGCTTGGACGATCCGTGGTATAATTCTACCTATCGTTAGGTAGAAAGCGAGGGCTTTTTTCATGAGTGACAACACCACCCGACGCAAAATACTGGATACCATGTTCCATCTGGTTGCCGAAAAGGGCTATGACAAGGCGTCCATCGGACAGCTGGCGGAGAGAATTGGCCTCCAAAAAGCGTCGATTTACTATTATTTCAAGTCCAAGGAGGACATTTTTCTCCAACTGGCGCAGGAGCTTTACGGGGATAGCTATCGGGCGCAGCTGGTGTTTTTGGATGGAGAGCCTGACGTGGCCTCCTATGAGGCGGCGCTGTTAGAGGCCGGTAGGCAGCTGATTGACTCCTATTTCGAGCATCCGGACTCCCGCCGGTTCTATGCGGAAATCGACCTCCAAACCACCCGGATTCCCGCCTTGAAGGAGCTGGTGCGTCTCAGCGACGCTGAGTTTTATGCGTTTTTGGAGCAGTGCCTCGCCCGGGGCGTGGCGTTGGGCGCATTCCCGGCGACCTTTGACCTCCGGCGAAGCACCCAGCTTTTATACACGGTTTTAATCGGCATTGATCAGGCAATCCTCTACGATCTGCCTCTGGATCCCAAGGCGGTCTGGGCGGACGTGATCGCCAACCTACTGGCATCAAAAGAAAGGGCGTATCCACAGCTATGACAGAAAAACAATTCACCTCCCTTCCGGTCAAACGGGTCTTCCGCAGCGTGGCGATCCCCAGCGTGTTCAGCATGGTGTTCTCCTCCCTCTATATGATGGCGGACGGCATCTTCGTGGGGCGCTTCATCGGCGAGCACGCCTTGGCGGCGGTCAATCTGGTCATGCCCATTGCCATGATTCTCTTTGCCCTGTCCAACATGATTGCCGTGGGCTCCTCTGTCAAGGTCTCCACCGCGCTGGGCGAGGGAAACATCCAGAAGGCGCGGCAGCTTTTTTCCGCCAGCGTGCTGATGATCGTGGGGCTGGGCTGTATCTTTACCGTGCTGGGGCTGTTTTTTACAGAGCCCCTGATTTTCACCCTCATCAAGGATCCCGCGCTGGCAGAGCCCGCCTATCGCTATGTGCGGGTGTTCACCATCAGCTTTCCCTTCATCATGCCGCTGTTCGCCATGGACAACTTTCTCCGGGCCTGCGGCAAGGCGAAGTACAGCATGTGGGTCAACATTCTGGTGTCGGTGCTCAATGTGGGCTTGGACTGGCTGCTGCTTGCAAAGCTGGGCTTGGGCATTGAATTCTCCGCCCTCGCCTCGGTGGTCAGCATGTTTTTGGGGGCGCTGTTTTCCTTTTTCCCCTTTTTCACCAAGAAAATCACCCTCCACTTCGCCCGGCCAAAAATCTCCCCAGCCGAGGTCGTCGGCATTGTCTATAACGGCGCGTCCGAATTTTTCAGCAGCGTGGCCGGCTCCTTTATGGCGGCGTTTACCAACGTTTTTCTCCTCCATCTGG
>JAVVOA010000093.1:0-4127 GCA_036656515.1 Oscillospiraceae bacterium
CGCCCTGACAGAGCGGGTGCAGGGGGACATGGATGCCTTTTTGGCGGCGCATCCGGGTCTCACGGCGGCAGAGCTGCCCGGTGATTTGTTCACCGCCTCCGGCTCCGGCTTGGATCCGGATATCTCCCCCGCGGCGGCAACGGTGCAGCTGCCCGGACTTGCCGCCAGCACCGGACTGTCGGAAAAGGTTTTGGCGGAGATGGTGGCGGACAATACCACAGGAAAATTCTTGGGCATCTTCGGCGAGGATCGGGTCAATGTGCTGGGGGTCAACCTCGCCATCGCCCGGGCGCTGGACTTCATATAATCTTCACACCGTCCCTCGCTTCTTCATACTGCGTTCAGCTCTCCTGTGCTACAGTGGTGATAGGAAAGAAGGACTGGACATTGAAGAAGCGAGAATCTGTGGGGACTGCGCTGGGCGCGGTTGCCATTGCCGTCTCTCTGGTGGCGGCGGTGGGCGGAGCCACTGTGGCAATTGCAATGCCACTGGCAGTTTTACTGGGATTATAATTGGAGTTGTGCTATACTGAAAAACAACAAAACAGCGGACGCGCCCTGCGTGCCCCTATCAAACAGCGGAGGTGAGCAATTTGGAGGAGAAACGACCTGACCCCGATGCCCTGCTGCGCACCCTGACCGAGGAGCGGGATGGGCGTGGACGGCTGAAAATCTTTTTTGGCTATGCCGCCGGGGTGGGGAAGACCTTTGCCATGCTCACCGCCGCCCACGAGGCGAAGAACGCGGGCATCGACGTGGTCTGCGGCTATATCGAGCCCCACACCCGCCCGGAGACCATGGCGCTTTTAGAGGGCTTGGAGTCCCTGCCCCCTCTGGCGATCTCCTATCAAAACATCACCCTCCACGAGCTGGATTTGGACGGGGCGCTGACCCGCCATCCCCGCCTGCTGCTGGTGGATGAGCTGGCGCACACCAACAGCGCGGGCTGTCGCCACCGCAAGCGCTATCAGGACATCGAGGAGCTGCTGACGGCGGGCATCGACGTATACACCACGGTGAATGTCCAGCATTTGGAGAGCCTGAATGATTTGGTGGCCTCCATCACCGGCATCACCGTCCGGGAGCGGGTGCCGGACAGCGTGTTCGACACCGCCGGACAGGTAGAGGTGGTGGATATTGAGCCGGACGATCTGATGGAGCGGCTGAGCCGGGGAAAAATCTATCGGGAGCGGCAGGCACAGCGGGCGCTGGATCACTTTTTCACCCGGGACAATCTGACGGCTCTGCGGGAGATCACCCTGCGGCGGACGGCGGATCGGGTCAATCGGGAGAAGCATCTCCCGGAGCGCGTCCCCGTGGGCGAGCATATTTTAATCTGCCTGTCTGCCTCCCCCTCCAATGCCAAGGTGGTGCGGGCGGGGGCGCGGCTGGCAGAGGCCTTTCACGGTCGGTTTACCGCCCTCTTTGTGGAGACACCGGACAGCCGGGAGCTGTCCGAGGAAAATCGCGGGCGACTGCGGGCAAACCTCCGCCTTGCAGAGCAGCTGGGGGCGCAGATCGCCACGGTGTACGGCGAGGATGTACCGGCGCAGATTGCCCGGTATGCCGAGGCCTCCGCCGTCTCCAAAATCATTTTGGGACGCTCCAACAACAAAAAGAGCCTTCTGCGCCGCAGCAAAACGCTGGTGGAAAAGCTGACGGCACAGGCACCCAAGCTGGATATCTACATCATTCCGGACACCTTGCCCCCCTATCGCAAGGGGCGGGGCAAATACCATCCAGAGCCGCTGTCCATGACCGATGCCCTGAAAACCCTGGCGATTCTGACGCTGTGTACCGCCATCGGCGCACTGTTTGTGGCGCTGGGCTTCCGGGACACCAATGTGATCACCATCTATATTCTGGGCGTTCTGCTGATCGCCTTTGCCACGGATGGACGGATTTACAGCGGCGTGGCCTCGATTGTCAGCGTGCTGCTGTTCAACTTTTTCTTCACCAGCCCCTACTATACCCTGCAATTTGACGACCCCAGCTATTTTGTCACCTTTATCATCACCTTTTTATCCGCCTTCCTCACCAGCAGTCTCACCATCCGGGTCAAGCGGCAGGCGGCACAGGAGGCGGAGAAATCCTATCGCACCACGGTGCTGCTGGAAACCAGTCAAAAGCTCCAGCGGGCACGGAGCAAGGAGGCGATCTGTAGCGCCGCGGCACAGCAGATGGTAAAGCTCTTAGATCGCGCCGTGCTGGTCTATCCCGTGGCAACCGCCGCCTTGCAGCCGCCGCTTTTCTTCCCCAACAAGCAGGGGGACGAGGAGGCACCCCTCCTCACCACGGCAGAGCAGGCGGTCGCCCAATGGGTCTATCAAAACCACAAGCACGCCGGCGCGGGAACGGACACCCTCCCCGGTGCCAAGTGCCTGTATATGGCGGTGCGCAACCAGAGCGAGGTCTTTGCGGTGGTGGCAATCGCCATGGAAAATCAGCAGCTGGAGGCCTTTGAAAAAAATCTTCTGGTGGCGCTTTTGGGCGAATTTGCCTTGGCGCTGGAGATGGAGGCACTGGATGCCGATAAAAAGCAGGTGGAGGTCAAGGCACAGCAGGAGCAGCTGCGGGCCAATCTCCTGCGGGCGATTTCCCACGATTTGCGGACACCGCTGACCAGCATCTCCGGCAATGCCGGCGTGCTCATGGGCAACGGTCAGGTGCTGTCCGAGGAGCAGAAGCACCGACTCTATACCGACATCTATGACGATTCCATCTGGCTGATCAATCTGGTGGAAAACCTGCTGGCGGTGACCCGCATCGAAAACGGCGCGATGGGTCTGCGGTTGGAGCCGGAGCTGTGGAGCGAAATCATCGGCGAGGCCATGCACCATGTGGATCGCAAGGGCAGACACCATCAGCTGTCCGTGTCGGTGGAGGAGGATTTGCTCATGTCCCGGATGGATTCCCGGCTCATTGTCCAAGTTCTCATCAATCTGGTGGACAACGCCATCACCTATACGCCGGAGGGCTCCCACATCGAAATCGCCGCCGTGAGGCAGGGGGACTGTGTGGAGGTCACC
The DNA here is from genome assembly GCA_036656515.1 of Oscillospiraceae bacterium. Classification (GTDB taxonomy): domain Bacteria; phylum Bacillota; class Clostridia; order Oscillospirales; family Oscillospiraceae; genus Oscillibacter. Next base: position 3,030 of record JAVVOA010000093.1, read on the forward strand.
GTGTCCGACGACGGGCCGGGGATTCCCGACGAGGCAAAGGCAAAGCTCTTTGAGATGTTCTATACCGCGGGCAATGTGCGGGGCGACGGACGGCGGGGCTTGGGACTGGGACTGTCCCTGTGCCGCTCCATCGTAGAGGCCCACGGCGGCACCATCGGCGTGCGCGACCATCATCCGGGCACCACATTTTATCTGCGCTTTCAAGCGGAGGAGGTCACACTGCATGAATAAACCCAGAATTTTGGTGGTGGAGGACGACAGAGCCATCCGCAACCTGATTGCCACCACCTTGGAAACCCAAGGCTATCCCTATGACACGGCACAAAACGGCACGGCGGCGATTTTAGAGGCGGCATCCCGCAGACCCGATCTGATCATTTTGGACTTGGGATTGCCGGATATCGACGGTGTGGAGATTATCAAAAAAATCCGCAGCTGGTCAAATCTGCCCATCATTGTGGTATCTGCCCGCAGTGAGGACAGCGATAAAATCGGGGCGCTGGATGCCGGAGCCGACGATTATCTCACCAAGCCCTTCTCGGTAGAGGAGCTGTTGGCGCGACTGCGGGTCGCCCTGCGGCGGACGCGTATGGCGGCGGTTTTGGAGGAGGAGAGCGTCTTTCAAAACGGCGTGCTGACGGTGGACTATGCCGCCGGCTGTGCCTATCGAGAGGGGACGGCGCTGCATCTCACCCCCATTGAATATAAGCTGCTCTGTCTGCTCTCCCGCAACGTGGGCAAGGTGCTCACCCACAACTTTCTGATGAAGGAGGTCTGGGGGGATGTGATCGCCTCGGACATGCCGTCCCTGCGGGTGTTTATGGCGACTCTCCGCAAGAAAATCGAGCCGGATCCCCAGAATCCACGGTTCATCCAGACCCATGTGGGTGTGGGCTATCGGATGCTGCGGCAATAGAGGGGCTCCGCTTCCCGGACTGTACCGACATAGGAAAAGCGCCGACGCAATTGCGTCGGCGCTTTCGATTGGGGAAGTTTACAGGTTCTTCTCGTAGGATTCGATCATCTTCTTGACCATCTGGCCGCCCACAGAGCCGGCCTCCTTGGAGGTCAGGTCGCCGTTGTAGCCGTTCTTGAGGT
>JAVVOA010000094.1:0-3995 GCA_036656515.1 Oscillospiraceae bacterium
GAGGCGGCATTTGCGATCTTAGACAGATAAAAAAGGGGGGATCCCTATGAAAAAAGCCAACCTCCTGATCGCCCTGATTCTCGCCTTGGCGTTGGTGGGCGGACTGTTTGCGGTGAAGCAGGCGGTGGGGCAGGCCAAGCAGCGTCAACTGGCAATCCTGCTTGCCGCCCAAGGTGTCACCGAGGAGACCGACGCGACCCCCGGCGGCATCGCCGGTGGGAGCGGTATCGGCGGCGGTATCGGCGGTGTAGCCGGAGTCGGCGGTGCTGGCGGTATCGGCGGTGCAAGCGGTGTCGGCGGCGCTGGCGGAGTAGCTGGTATCGGTGGTGCTGGCGGAGCAGCCGGTGCCGATGGCGCTGCTGGTGCCGGAGCCGGTGCGGGCGGTACGAGTGGTGCTGCTGGTGCAGCCGGTGCCGATGGCGCTGGTGGCGCTGGTGGTGCCGATGCCGCAGACGGTGCAGCCGCTGGCGGGGCGCAGTCTCCGGTGGCAGAGCTGTTGGCAAACGGAGATCTCAGCGATCCCGCCACGCTGGTGGCGCTGGGTCTGCTGGACACCGCAGCCATTCCCGCGCTGGGCGAGGGCGAAATGACCACAGACGCGCTGGTGACTTGGATGCAAACCCAGAGTGTAGAGGCCTTAAGTGCAGAGGCACAGCGGACAGCCGATGGAGCCATCGCCGCCGGCAGTGGAGACACCAAGGGTGCCATCACCCCCGAGCGCCGTGCCTTTGCCAAAAGTCAGGGCGACCTGAATTTGCAGGCGGCGCAGAATCTTCTGGCGGAAAAGGCGTCCGGCTTGGGCTGGAGCTATCTGGAATGCCGGGATTTGATTGCGCTGCAAGAGGAAAATCTCGCTTTTTGCAAGGCGTTGGATGGGGCGATCGGGGCAGAGCTGAAAAAAAGCAGCGAGGCGCTGGAAACCCTGAAAAAGGCTTTGGAGGCAAAGAAGCAGGAGGTGGCGGCGGCAAATGCCGTGAACCTGCCCACGTTGCAGGGGGAGCTGGCCGCCTTGGAGAAAAAAGTAAAATCCGCCACCAATCAGCTGGCCTGTATCCAGCGGGATTCAGAGCTGATACAGAAGCCCATGGAGCAGGCGGAAAAGGCACTGGATACAGCGAAAAACGATCAGGTCAAAGCGGCGCAGGAGCTGAATGTGGCAATGGGCAATCCGGTCACCGGCGCATTGACGGTCTCGGGCGCGTTGGAGCGTGTCCCCCTGCCCACGGTTACCGTGGAGGATGCGGTGGCGCAGGCGAAGGCAAATCGAAACGAAATCAAGGGCGCTGCCTTTGCCATCGTGCGAGAGACCCAGATCCTGACCCAGCTGCGCTATCAGGCCGCCCCGGATTCGCCGGATGTGCAGAAGCAGGAGACTGCGCTGCAAGAGGCGAAGAACGACTATGCCGCAGCCCAAAAGGATGTGGAGGCCACGGTGCGCAGCCATCTGGCACAGCTCCAGCTTGCCGACAAAAACCTGAGTGCCCTGATGCAGAAACTGGAAAAAACCGGGAAAACTGCCCCGGCTGTGAAATATGAGCTGACCAATGTCCGGGAGACCGAATGGGAGAGCACCGCCCAAGGACTGCTGGAGCAGTGGGCGACGATTTGCGCCGGTCGGCAGGAGCTGACAGCAGGCTCTGCCCAGTTCAATCGGGACGCATTGCACTTTCAGCACGAGCTGTCGGTGGGCTGTGGGGCGGCGGGCATCTGATGCCCCCGGGGCGGATGCGGCAAGAAGGGCTGTATCCCCCACAAAACAGCACTATCCCCAGCGCAAAAAAGGAGGAGAAGCAAGATGGGACTGTGTGTCTGCATGGGTGCCAATTTGCAGTGCAGCTTTGGCGTGGCGCCCTCTGCATTGATTGTCAATTCGCAGGTTACTGCATTGACCTCGTCGAAACCCATGGCGACTATCATGGACAACAAGCCGATGGCGAACATTCTGCCTTTCGGCATGTGCAACAGTGTGGCGAACCCCGCCACCAAGCGTCCGCCACCGGTGATGTTTACCCCGGCACCCTGCATTCCGGTGATTTCCGCCCCGTGGGCACCCGGCTCGCCCACGGTGTTGGTGTCGAATGTGCCGGCGCTGAACAACAGCTCGAAGCTGATGTGCATGTGGGGCGGCGTGATTTCCATTGTCAATCCGGGGCAGATGCAGGCGATGGTGCCCTGAGCCCGGCGGCTTTCAGGCCGTGCAATTCATACGGAAAAAGCAAGCGCACAGGATTTTGTCCTGTGCGCTTGCCTATGGCTGTGCAGTCTGTTCTTTTTGGGCATCCAAGGAAACTGGGGCAAATACATATTGATTTTTTCCGTTTTCCTTGGCATGGTAAAGAGCCTCGTCCGCCTCGGCAGACAAGCTGTCAAAGGTCTTGCCGCCGAAAAAGAGGGAGACACCGATGCTGACGGTGATGGCGGGATGCGCCCGGCTCTCGAATTGGATTCCGCGGATGGCGCGGCAAAGCGCCTCCGTTTTCCCCAGTGCTTCCGTATCGGGGGAAAGATCTGTCATCAGCACCATAAACTCATCCCCGCCCACGCGCCCTATAAGGTCACTGCTGCGAAAGATTTCTTTGAGCTGCCGTGCCACCGCCGCCAGCACCTGATCGCCAAAGCTGTGCCCATAGCTGTCGTTGATGCCCTTGAAGCCGTCAATATCCAGCATGAGCAGAGCGTGGGTGCAGTCGCTGTGGCGGGTTAAGGTTGTCTGCGCCAATCGGGCAAAGGTCGCCTTGTTGGAGAGACCGGTCAGCTGATCCGTCTGCGCCAATAGGGTCATGCATTCTTCCCGCTGCTTGATGGCGGTCACCTCGGTGACGATGCTCTGATTTTGGATTCTGCCATCCGGCAGTGGGGTGACGATGCCCTTGTCGATCACCCAGCGCACCGCCCCGTCTCTGTAGCGAATCCGATACATCAGCTCATAGGTGTTGCCCAGTTCCAGCTGACGGGCATAGTCGGCGTCCGCCGCCGTCCGATCCTCTGGCAAAATCAGCGCCTGGGGATTGCCGTTCTTCTCCGCCACCAGTTGCTCCAAGGTATAGCCTGTAATAGCGGCCCAGCCGCGATTGATGTAAATGATCTGGGCACTTTTTGCGGTCATATCATATTTGCAAAGAATCACACCACCTTGGATGCTCTCCAAAATATCCAGTACATACTTGGTATCTATTTGCATCTCCTCCTTCAACCATTTGCCGGGAATGTCCGCGCCTGTGCCCTCGATGCCGCGCGGGGCGTGTACCCAGCCACAGGGCTACCTGTTTAAAAGCAAGCTCATCCTCTCGTATGCTGCGTCATGCTGTAAAAGCCCATCAGCCTTCCCGGAAGTCTGTTCCACGGCTTGTGCAGGAGCTCGTTATAGAGCTGTATCGACTGGTCGTATATCCGCTGGCTCCTCTCCATGATGGCCTGTGCCTGCCTCTCCCGGGGGCCATCGCGAGCCCGCATATAGGCCTGCTTGCCGGCGATGAGCTGGCATCTTGCGGCATGGGCGGCCTTCTGCTTGGCATAGAGCTCCCGCCGCACCACCCAAAACCACAGGGCAAGAAAGGCTGCTGCGCTGATCGCCGCCAGCGAGCAGGCTAAGAAGGTTGTCAAACACATCACCGCCCCTCATCCAAATTGCAGATACTGATTGATTCTATCCTATCCATTTTTTCCGAAAAAAAGTGGATGACGGCGCGAATGGTAGTGATTTGAGACATGAACGGTAAGTGTGAAGTTGAAAAATAAGAAAAGGAATGGTATAATCAACGGGAAATCATTCCATTTTGGAGGTGCCTATCCATGAAGATTGCCATTTGTGACGATGATCAGGACGAACTTCTTTTCCTTTCGTCCATTTTAAATACCTATCAGCAGGAGCGCATGGTGGCGCTGCACTGGGATGCCTTTCCCAGCGCAACCGCGCTTCTGGCCGTGGCCAAAAGTGGCACATATGACCTCTATCTGCTGGATGTGATGATGCCGGGGGTAAACGGCATGGAGAC
>JAVVOA010000095.1:0-3873 GCA_036656515.1 Oscillospiraceae bacterium
GAGCCGCCGAACTCGCGGGCGGAGACCAGAACGCCGTCGTCGGCGCCCATTGCCATCAGCTCCCGGAGCATACCAGCTGCGGGAGGGGGGCCCATGGTGACAACCGTCACCTTGCAGCCGGTTTCGTCCTTCATTCTCAGGGCGGCCTCCACGGCATTCATATCATCGGGGTTGATGATGGTCTGCATGGATGCGCGGTTCAGCGTACCATCGGGATTGACGGCTACCTTACCGGAGGTATCGGGAACCTGCTTGACACAAACAATAATTTTCATTTTACCTTTACCTCCTATCTTATTTCACGCCCAGATGGCTGGCAATAACCATTCTCTGGACTTCGGAAGTACCCTCGTAGATTTCGGTGATCTTAGCATCACGCATCATGCGCTCCACGGGATACTCACGGGTGTAGCCGTAACCGCCGAACAGCTGCACGGCGCGGCGGGTGACATCGGAAGCCGCCTCTGCGGCGAACAGCTTTGCCATGGCGGCGTCCATGGTGTAATCCTCATGGGCGTTCTTCTTCATGGCTGCGGAATAGACCAGGAACTGGGCAGCCTGCATCCGGGTGTGCATGTCAGCCAGCTGGAACTGGGTGTTCTGGAACTGGGACAGACGGTTGCCGAACTGTACCCGCTCCTTGGTGTACTTGATGGTTTCGTCGATGGCGCCCTCGCCCAGACCCAGAGCCTGAGACGCGATGCCGATACGACCGCCGTCCAAGGTCTGCATGGCGATCTTAAAGCCCTTGCCCACTTTGCCCAGCAGGTTCTCTGCGGGCACGATGCAATCTTCAAAGATCAGATCGCAGGTGGAGGAGCCGCGGATACCCATCTTCTTCTCGTGCTTGCCCTGAGAGAAGCCGGGGAATTCTTTTTCAACAATGAAAGCGGAGATGCCGTGGTTGCCCGCTTTTTTGTCGGTCATAGCAAAAATCACAAAGGTGTCTGCCACGTTGCCGTTGGTGATGAAGCACTTGGTGCCGTTGAGCACATAGTGGTCGCCATCCAACACGGCGGTGGTCTGCTGACCGGAGGCATCGGTGCCGGCACCGGGCTCGGTCAGACCGAAGGCTCCCAGCTTGCGGCCGGAGCACAGGTCAGGCAGATACTTCATTTTTTGCTCCTCGGTGCCGTGCTCAAAAATGGGCGCAGCGCACAGGGAGGTATGTGCGGAAACGATAACTGCGGTGGTGCCGCAGACCTTGGCCAATTCCTCAACGCACATGGCATAGGACAGGACGTCGCCGCCCGCTCCGCCATATTCCTTGGGGAAATAAATGCCCATCATGCCCAGCTTTGCCATCTTGGCAACGGTTTCCTCGGGGAAGCGCTCGGCCTCGTCGATTTCCTCGGCGATGGGCTTTACTTCGTTCTCAGCAAACTCGCGATACATCTTACGAAGCATCAGATGCTCATTTGACAGATGAAAATCCATACCTTTTCTCCTTTACCTATTTACTTAGTGTAGTCGTAGAAGCCCTTGCCGGACTTCTTGCCCAGCTGTCCGCCACGCACCATTTTGCGCAGCAGCAGTGCCGCGCGATATTTGGAGTCGCCGGTCTCGTTGTACAGGGTGTCCATGATGGCGAGGCAGACATCCAAACCGATGAAATCGCCCAGAGCCAAGGGGCCCATGGGATGGTTGGCGCCCAGCTGCATGGCCTTGTCGATATCGGCGACGTTGGCAACGCCGGTCTCATAGACCACGATGGCTTCGTTGATCATGGGGATCAGGATTTTATTGACCACAAAACCGGGAGCCTCGGCAACTTCGATGGGATCCTTGCCGATTTCCTGGGACAGCTTGTAGATAAAGTCGAAAGTCTCCTGGGTGGTGTTGGCACCGCGGATGACCTCAACCAGCTTCATGCTGGGCACGGGATTGAAGAAATGCATACCGATAACGGGGTGCTTCAGACCATTGCCCATCTCCGTGATGGAGAGAGACGAGGTGTTGGAAGCGAAAATGGTCTCCGGCTTGCACATGGCGTCCAATTCTTCCAGCAGAGCCTTCTTGGTTCCCATTTCTTCCTTGACGCACTCGATGATCAAGTCAGCGTCTGCGGCGGCGGATTTCTCCTCAACCAGAACCAGATCCAGCAGTGCCTTTGCGGCGGCGGCGTCCATCTTGCCCTTTTCCACGCGCTTGTTCAAAGAGCTTGCCAGCTTATCCTTGTGCTTTTGTGCGGAAGCGACGCTGCTCGCATACATGAGAGCGGTGTGACCCTTTGCAGCAAACACCTGAGCGATACCGCTGCCCATGGTTCCTGCGCCAAAAATTGCTACCTTCATTACTTTTCCTCCTGTTATTAAATTTGACTATTATTATAAAATGCTGGTCTCAGCAATTTACAAACGGATCGTGTTTGCGTTTTTCCAAAAACGCCGCCATGCCGCTCTGCTGATCCTTTGTCTGGAAGCAGGAGCCAAACAGTTTTTCCTCGACTACAATCGCGTGGTCGATGTCCACCTGCAAGCCGTCGTCAATTGCCTGTTTGCAGGCGCGGATGGCGATGGGTGCGTTGCCCGCGATGCGGTTTGCCATTTTCTCCGCCTCTGCCAGCAGTGTGTCAGCGGGATAGATCGCCTGTACCAGACCGACCTCCAGTGCCTCGGGTGCCTTGATATTGCGGGCGGTGTAAATCAGTTCCTTGGCCTTGCCCATGCCGATGAGGCGCGCCATGCGCTGGGTGCCGCCAAAGCCCGGTGTGATGCCCAGACCCACCTCGGGTTGACCAAAGACCGCCGTGTCGGAGCAGAGACGGATGTCGCAGCTCATCGCCAGCTCGCAGCCGCCGCCCAAGGCGAAGCCGTTTACTGCGGCGATGGTGGGGATGGGGAGCTTCTCTAATTTACGGAAGACGTCGTTGCCCAGCTTGCCGAAGGTCTCGCCCTCCTGCTTGGTCAGACCGCTCATCTGCGCAATGTCCGCGCCGGCGACAAAGGCCTTTTCGCCCGCGCCGCGGACGATGACACAGCGTACGGTGCTCAAATCCATTGCGTCCAGCACCTCGCCCAACTGGCGAATGACCCCGTCGTTCAACGCGTTGAGGGCCTCCGGTCTGTTGATGGTCAGAATGCCGATGTGCTCTTTCGCTTCAAATTCCACGAATGCCATGTTGTTCCTCCTCCGATTCAGCTTTTTATCCAATTGAAAAGCAAGCCGCGGACTCGGCCGCACACTTACTGTCTTCATTATAGTTATTAAATTAACATTTAGCAAGTCCTATTTGCGTCCGCCCCACCCCTTTCCGGCGAATTATACATATCACACAAAATTCGACTACGTTTTTGATGCATAAGTTAATTTCTTGACACAGTTTTTCACCCCGATTGTGGGTGGAAATTGGAAATGCGCCGCTTCGGCAAAAAAACCGTCGGCGGGGAAGGGGCGAGCCGGCGGAATCTTTCGTTTACAGCAGGCATCTGCTGTGGTAAAATAACAGCAAGCTGTTATTTTATTTGATTCCACATATTTACCACAACGCCGCGATGCAGCTGTGGTAAAATAGTCGCAAGCGACTATTAAATTCGATTCCACATATCCGTCACAACGCCGGAAGGCGGCAGGGGACAGACCCCTCTTTATATGTGTATGCAACGCCTGCGCTTTTAAAAAGCGGAATAAAAACTTTGAAGCACAGAAAAAGAAAGACAAAAAGGACATGAAATCCAAGTATTTCTAAAAAAGGAGTCACTTACCATGCGAATGCGCAAAAAAAAGAATCTCATTCCACGGATGGAGCGCTGTAGCGCCTATCAGATCAAAGACCCCGCCGCTCTGCGGGGCAATTGGCGCTCGCTGCTGCCGGAGGCTGGCGCTCTGCGGGTGGAGCTGGGCTGTGGCAAGGGGCGATTTACGGTGGAGACC
>JAVVOA010000096.1:0-3777 GCA_036656515.1 Oscillospiraceae bacterium
GGTGTTGAAGGTGTGAAAAAATTCCTCTTGGGTCTGCTGCTTGCCGGCGATGAACTGCACGTCATCCACCAAAAGCAGGTCGGCCTCCCGATATTTTTCCCGGAATGCCTGATTTTTACCCTCTCGAATGGCCTGCACCAAGGAGTTGGTAAAATCGTCCCCCTTCACATAGGCGATCCGCGCCTTGGGGTTGTGCTGGCGGATGACGTGGGCGATGGCGTATAGCAGATGGGTCTTGCCCAGACCGGAATCCCCATAGATGAACAGGGGATTGTAGTTCTCCGCCGGTTTTTCCGCCACCGAGCGGGCGGCAGCCACCGCCAGCTTGTTGGACGGCCCCACCACAAAGGTCTCGAAGGTAAATTCGTCGGAGTCGAAGGAGCTGCTGGGTTTTTTGGTGTCCCCCGCGCTCCGGGCGGCAAACTCCGCCTCGGTTAAAATCTTGATCTCAAAATCGTGGGAGAAAATGTCGTGGAGCACGGCTTTGATGTTATCCAAAAACAGAGATTCCACATAGCCCTTTTTAAACTCGTTGGCGCAGTAGAGATAAAAGGTGAAATCTTGAATTTCAATTGCCTCCAGCTCGTCGAACCAAGTGGAGATGGTGGTTTCGGACAGGTCGCGTTTGAGCTGCGTCAATACGTTTGCCCAAATGTCAGCCACAGAATTCAAATCGGAACGCCCCTTTCCCAAGGCAGAGTCTGTGCGCAAATTTCATCTGCGCAAATGCTTTTCTAGTATAACAAAAAAAAGCCTTTTTTACAATAGATTTTGCCATACTTATTCTAATATATAAGAAATATTTTTTGGGACTCCTACACCGGGGGAAAGAAAACAAATGCGTGCTTTCCGCAAATTTCTGTTGACACCATTTTAAGAAACCTGTATACTATTCCATGCGTCGCAAGATGCAGGCAGTGCCGCGCCCGGAATGGTGCGGTATCGCCCTAAAATCATCAACTGCGGGACAGACTTCGGTTTGTCCGCCGTCGAGTAAGCGCGGCAGGAACATCGTCCGCCGCCGGAAAATAACAACAGGAGGTGTCAAAGTATGTCTACAAAACGTACCTATCAGCCCAAGAAGGCCCACGGTGCTCGGGTCCATGGCTTCCGCAAAAGAATGGCAACTGCCAGCGGCCGCAAGGTGTTGTCCAGCCGTCGTGCCAAGGGCCGCGCAGAGCTGTCCAACTGATCCCGCCCGCACTTTGACCTCTCAGCTTGCAGAAAAACCCTTCAGGGGCGGTGGATTTGGAAGATTCTGCCGTCCCTAGAATGCTATGGATTTTGCGGCTGAGAAAAAAACAGCACAGAAACCGAGGAGACCCCATGAAAAGCTCTGTCACCCTGAAAAAGAATTACGAGTTCCGCCGGATGTATAAAAAAAGCGCGTCGGCGGTGGGGGCAGAGCTGGTGCTCTACTGCCGCCGCAACCATCTGGGGCACAATCGACTTGGCATCACGGTGTCCACCAAACTGGGACATGCCGTGGTGCGCAATCGCGTGCGCCGCCGCCTGCGGGAGATCGTCCGCTTAAACAGCGACAAAATCACCCAGGGTTGGGATTTGGTGCTGGTGGCGCGGGGACGTGCCGTCCGGGCGGAGTATGGGGAGATAGACGGTTGCTTTCTGCGTCTCTGCGGAAAGCTAAAGTTGCTGCGCCCATGAAGGGACTGCTGCTGGCTCTCATTCGGTTCTATCGGAAAAATGTCTCTCCCACCCGTCCCCCCTGTTGCCGCTTCATCCCCACCTGCTCCCAATATGCATTGGAGGCCGTGGAGAAATACGGCGCGGTGCGGGGCGGCCTTCTGGCGTTTCGCCGGATTCTGCGCTGCAATCCCTTCCACAAGGGCGGGTATGACCCGGTACCTTGACGGTTTGCCGCCCGGTGGCGGCAGGTTCCCAATCTGAAAACGGAGGAATCCAAATGTTTGCAACCATCGGATACTATATCTGTATCCCGTTTGCCGCACTGCTGCGCCTGTTCTATACCCTGACAGGCTCCTATGGCTTTGCCCTGATTCTGTTCACCCTGGTCATCAAGCTGATTTTGCTGCCCTTCCAGATGAAGTCCAAAAAAGGCATGATGCGGATGTCCAAGATGTCCGGGCGGATGCAGGAGCTGCAAAAGCAATACAAGAACAACCAGCAGAAGTACGCGGAGGAAGTCAACAAGATGTATGCCGAGGAGGGCGTGAATCCCATGGGCGGCTGCCTGTGGAGCTTCCTCCCCATGCCGATTTTGATCGCGCTGTACTCCATCATCCGCCGCCCCATCATGTATTTCATGATGCTGGGCAAGGATGCCCTGAAGCTGGTGGAGCAAAAAGCGGCGGCTCTGGGCTATGTGGCCGCCACCGGCGGCGCTGCCGCCTATACCGAGATCGAAATGGTCAAGCTCATCTCCACCGCCGCGCCGAACTTTGCCAGCACGCTGCCCGGCTGGATCAACGTGGACTATACCTTTTTGGGCATTGATCTGTCCGCCACCCCCACCAATTATTTCAGCGCCCTGATGCATGGCGATTGGAGCTGGAACGTCATCGCTCTGATGCTGATCCCCATTCTGTCGGGACTGCTCAGCTTTGTGCTGTCCAAAATCACCATGTCCACCCAAGCGACACCCGAGGGCTCTGCCGCTGCCACCAACAAGATGATGATGTATATGATGCCGCTGATGTCGGTGTATATCGGCTTCATCCTGCCTGCCGCACTGGGCGTGTACTGGATTGCACAGAGCGCATTCTCCATTTTGCAAGAGGCATTTTTAGGCAAGTTCTATGGGAAAAAGCTGGAGGCCGAGGAGGCGGAGCGAGAGGAAAAACGCATCGTCGCCCGTCAGCTCCGCATGGAGGAAGCCAAGAAGCTGGCAGAGCAACAGCGTCTGGAAAACGCCAAAAATCCCAAAAAGGCAGCCAAGGCAGCCGCCGAGAAGGCCGCCGCCAACAAAAAGCCGAAGACCAACGAAAACGGGCGGGTGGGCGAGCGCCCCTATGCCCGGGGTCGTACCTTTAGCGAGGACCACTACTCAGAATCGTGAGGAGAAGGCAATGAGTTATATTGATGTAACGGCGAAGAACGAGGAGGAGGCAGTGGCCAAGGCGCTGGCTCAACTCAGTCTCGACCGGGATGATGTTTCCGTTCAAATTTTAGAGCGTGCCAAAACCGGCTTTTTGGGACTGGGTTCCGCGCCGGCAAAGGTGCGTGTGACCTATGAGGGCTATGAGGCACCCAAGGTATTGGTGGAGGAAGTGAAGCCCGAGCCAAAGCCTGTGGTGGTACCCCCCAAGCCCGCCCCCAAGCCCGCCGCCCCCCGTCCGGCGGCACCCCGCCCCGCCGCTCGCCCCGCCCCCTCTATGCAGGAGGAGCCGGAGGACGAGACGGTGCCCTTTGTCCCCGCCCACCGGGGCGAGGAGGTGTCCGGCGAAAAGCCGGATCAAATCCGGGCATTTTTGACCGGCCTTCTGGCACAGCTGGAGAGCACGGCAGAGATTCAGATCTATCAGCCGGAGCCGGATCGCTATAAGGTCTACTTGGAGGGCGAGCAGCTGGGTGCCCTCATCGGTCGCCGGGGCGAGACGCTGGACGCATTGCAGCAGCTGACGGGCTATGCCGTCAACCGGGGCGCGTCCCACCGGGTGCGCATCCATCTGGATGCCGAAAACTATCGGGAGAAGCGGGAGCAGAGCTTGGAGCGTCTGGCAGTGAAGGTGGCGGGCAAGGTGGTCAAATACCGCCGCAGTGTCACCTTGGAGCCCATGAACGCCTATGAGCGCCATG
>JAVVOA010000097.1:0-3700 GCA_036656515.1 Oscillospiraceae bacterium
GGCGACATCAAGAGCGACACCACCCTTTGGCCCGGCCATACCACAGAGCGGGACGGCGTGTCCACCACCACCGTCACCGATGCGGAGCTGAAAGCACTGCTGGAGCTGGCGCGTCAACACGCCAAGGACATCGAGGGCATTCCCGGCGAGGGCTTGAAGGAGGGCATTTTCTACATCGAGGATTTGCATACGACCAGCGAAAACGCCACCTATGTGTTGGAACTGACCGGCGACCAGCTTCAAACGTTGGAGCAGGAGGGCTGGGATCGGCTGACTGTCCAGACCCCGGCGGGCAGCTTTAGTCTCTATCCCGAGGCACTGGCGCAGGCAGGGGCGGAAATCACCGACGGGAGCCAGCCGGTGCGTATCACCCTCCATCGACTGGACTATGAAAACCGTCCCGGCGTGGATGCCAACCTGACGGTGGACAAAAAGCAGGTGACCAGCTTTGAGACCCCCTATGGGGTGCGGATCGTGGTGCCCTATACCCCCGCCCCCGGCGAGGATGTGAATGCCCTGATCATCGACTATATCCACGAGGACGGCACCGTAGAACGGGTGACCGAGTGCCATTACGACCCGGAGGCAGGGGGCTTGGTGTTCTTCACCACCCACCTCTCCAAATTCGGCGTGGCGTATCGGCCGGCGGCCTTTGTGGATGTGACCGCCAAGCATTGGGCAAACCCCTATGTGACATTTTTGGCATCCCGGGGTGTCATCAGCGGCTATGGGGACAAGAAATTCCGCCCGGATGATCTGGCCACGCGAGGCGAGACCATCGCCATGCTGACCAAGGCGCTGTCGGCGGTGAAATGCCCGAAAAAGCCCATACAGGTCTATACGGATGTGGCGCTGGGCTCCTCGATTTCCGGCGCATCCAACTGGCTGTATTTCAACAATCTGGCTCCCTTTTTGACCACCGGCACCCGGTTGAAGCCCGGTGCTTCCGTGGCAAAGCAGGATGTGGCGGCGCTTGTGAACAATGTGGCCGCCGGCGTGGGTCTGCGGGTGCGTTCCCGGGGACTGGACACCGGCTATACCGATCTGGGGGAGCTGGCAGACTATGCCAAGCCCGCCGTGATCCGGCTGACTGCCGCCGGTGTGCTGACCATGACATCCAACTTTAAATTCAATCCCAAAACCAATCTCAATCGGGGCGAGCTGGCACAGATTACCGCCGCCCTGCTCAGCAATCTCTAATCTGTAAAGCGGAGAGGAGGCGATTCCGTGGATATGCCCTATGAAATGCCCCCGCTGGGCGAGCTGTTAGAGCTGGCAAATCAGCGATTGCTGACGGTGGAGGAAACCCCCGGCGTGGGGGGAATCGCACTCTGTCTCCGCCGGGAGCGCCGGTATTGCGCAAAGTGTCAGGCGCTGATGCGGGAGGGCGGTGTTGCGCCGCTGGAATACCTGCTCCACAGATTTGGGCTGACCGAGTTCGAGAGGCACTGCGTCACCTTGGCGCTGGCCGTGGAGCTGGACAGCAGCTATGAGACCCGGTTCGCGCAATTGCAGGGCGGCTGTCGCTTGCCCACCTTGGATATCTGCCTGCGCACCTTTAGCGAGGACGTGGAGGAGCGGGCAGAGCTGTTGGGGCAATGGCGCAGCCACAGAGGGGATTTGGCATTCTTCTTTCGCAACCTCAGTCAGCAGACAGAGGCACAGGGCGACCTGACCGCCGGGCTGAAATTAGAGGGGCGCATTGTGGATTTTGTGCTGGATTTCGCGGGCGACAATACGGAGTTGGCAGGAAAAATCCAACTGTATTTTCCCGGCGAGGCAGCATCGGGCGAGCTGTCGCCCCTGATTCTCTATGGGGACTGCCTGTCCCCCATGACGGCGGTCGCCGCCTCTGCCCCCACCCTGTTTTATCTCAAGGGCGAGAGCGGCGCGGGGCGGCGCACCTTGGCGCGGCATTTCTGTCAGGCCATGGAGCGCCCTCTGCTGGTGGCGGATATCGCCGCACTGTTGCAGGAGCCACATTGGGAGACAGCGGTGCTGTCGGTGTGTCGAGAGGCTCTGATTCGCAACGCATTCTTGGCATTTTCCAGCTTTGAGCTGTTGCAGGAGCCGGAGGATGCACCCCCGGTGCGAGAGGATGAGGAGCCCATGGCGCGGGCAAATCGGACGGACAGCTATCGGCTCTATCTGGCGATTTTACTGCGCCGGGCGGCGCGGGTCTCCTCCATGCTCTTTCTCCTCTCCCCCCGACCGTGGAAAGCGGGAGAGAGCTGTGCGCCCTATCAGCGGATGGAGCTGGCTTTGGATATGCCGGACACCGGCGGACGCATATTGCTGTGGAATCACGCCTTGGAGGGTGTGGCGCTGGCAGAGGATATCCACCTGCCTGCTCTGGCGGCAAAATTCGCCCTGAATCCCGGCCAGATTTCCGCCGCCGCCGCCGAGGCAAGACGGCAGATGAGCTGGGAGGGCGCACTCACCGATGATCTGCTCCACCGCGCCTGTCGGGCACAGCTCTCCCACGGCTTGGGAAAAAAAGCCAGCAAGGTCAACGCCGCCTATACATGGGAGGATTTGATTCTCCCACCAGAGGCGAAGCAGCAGCTGAAAAACGCCTGCAATCAGGTGGAGTACCGGCATCAGGTCTATGACAATTGGGGCTTTGGAAAAAAAGTCGCCTATGGCAGGGGACTGTCCATCCTGTTTACGGGGCCTCCCGGCACCGGCAAAACCATGGCGGCGCAGGTGCTGGCATCCCAGCTGCATCTGGAGCTGTACAAGGTAGATCTCTCCGGCGTGATGTCCAAGTACATCGGAGAGACGGAAAAGCAATTGGGCGCGGTGTTCGACGAGGTGAAGAAAAGCCAGAGCATCCTGTTTTTCGACGAGGCGGACGCGCTGTTCGGCAAGCGGTCGGAGACCAAGGACGCCAACGATCGCTATGCCAACGTCCAGACCTCCTATCTGCTGCAAAAAATGGAGGAATACGACGGGACGGTGATCCTCGCCAGCAATTTCCTTCAGAATTTTGACGAGGCGTTTCGACGGCGGATCAAGTTTATTGTGGAATTTCCCCTGCCGGATCGGGAGCGGCGAGAGCAGATTTGGCGCTCGGTGATGCCTCGAGAGCTGCCGATGGAAGAGGATATTGACTTTGATTTTCTGGCCCGGAGCTTTGAGCTCTCCGGCAGCAGTATCAAGAATATCGTGGTGTCCGCCGCATTTCTGGCGGCGGCAGAGGCTGTCCCCATGGGCATGGTGCAACTGTTGCTGGCCACCCAGTCCGAACAGCACAAAACGGGAAAAAATATCGGCAGAGAAGAATTCGGAGAATATTTTCATCAGGTGCAGTCCTATCTGAATTTGAAAACGGGACAGGAGTGAATACTATGCCAACTACAACGACCAGAATATTACCCACCGTCGGAACGCATGGTGGGGCGGAAAATTCCCACAGCGGTCAGACCGCCAGTCCACTTGCGGCGGCTGCACCACAGCCGTCCAGCGGCAGTACCCCGCCGCATAAACCACTACCTACCCCGACGCCCAGAGCTCTACCTACCCCGACACCCAGAGCGCTACCTACCCCGACACCCAGAGCGCTACCTGCCACGTCCTCCACTGCCCCGGCAGCGGCCACCCCGGCAGCGGCAGCGGCCACCCCGGCAGCGGGATCACCGCAAGCGCAGACTCCGCAGAATGTGCGTGATGATGTGAGACGGCGACTGCAGGAAACGGC
>JAVVOA010000098.1:0-3588 GCA_036656515.1 Oscillospiraceae bacterium
GCCGCCGCATGGCCTCTTTCAGGCTGGAGGGATTGGCATCGGCACCGAATTGTCCCACAAAGGCGGGTGCCACGCAGGCGATGACCTCGTCCCCGGCGCGGATGGAGTGAATCAGCTGGAAGATCTGGCTCTTGTCCGCAATGGCGGCAAAGGGACAGTTCACCAGACACATGCCGCAGGAGACGCACTTGTCATAGTTGATTTTCGCGTGCCCATACTCGTCGGAGCCGATGGCATCCATGCCGCAGGCGGCGGCACAGGGACGCTCTAATTTGCTGATGGCGTTGTAGGGGCACTGGCGCTGGCACTTGCCGCACTTGATGCACTTCTCCTGGTCGATGGAGCTTTTGCCGTCCTTGTCGATGACAATGGCATCCTTGGGACAGACCGCCTGACAGGGGTGTGAAATGCAGCCCTGACAGCTGTCCGACACCCGAAATTGCTTGGGGGGACAGGCGTTGCAGGCAAAGGTGATGATGTTGATCAGGGGCGGCTCGTAGTATTTTTCCCCCACGGCGGAATCGGTGATGCCATCGCTGGCAGGGGCGCGGACACTCACCGGTCGCAGGGGCAGTCCACAGGCCAGACGCAGCCGCTCTGTGACGATGGCGCGCTCTAAAAAGATATTCTGGCGGAACTTCCCCACCTCGCCGGGTACAATTTTGTAGGGGATCAGATCAATGCGGGAATAATCGCCGCCCTCATAGGCAAGACGGGCGACCTCGGTAAATACGTTGCGGCGAATGTCGTCAACGACGCTGTGAACACCTCTCACGGCAGACTCCTCCGATAAAATCAGTATTTTGGATGCAGGGACACTCTCTCTTCCCAAGCGGCGTGATTCCGCCCGGTTTTTTCATTATAACGGGGACTGTCCCAATTTGCAACCGACTTTGCAAATTTTTTAACAATGCTGTGGAAAAAGGGAAAAGATTCCAGTATCAGGCGGTTTCTTCAGCTTCCTTTCAGGAAGGAGGGCTATTCTACAGGCTGGAAATCGCGGCAAAATGCCGCGGAAGGAGGACTGTTTTGTGATTGAAGTCAACAACCTGACCAAGTATTACGGTGACCATGCGGCGGTGGATCACCTGAGCTTTACGGTGGAGGACGGGCAAATCTATGGCTTTTTGGGGCCCAACGGCGCGGGGAAATCCACCACGCTGAACATTCTCACCGGCTATCTCGCCGCCACGGAGGGCACGGTGCTGGTGGACGGACACGACATCGCCCGGGAGCCGGAGGCCGCCCGTCGCGCCATCGGCTATCTGCCGGAGATACCGCCCCTCTATCCCGACATGACGGTGGGGGAATATCTGGACTTTTGCGCCGAGCTGAAAAAACTGCCGGCGGCAGAGCGGCAAAACGCCGTGGCACAGGCGGTGGCGCTGACCCATTTGGAGGAGATGGAGCGGCGGCTCATCCGCAATCTCTCCAAGGGCTATCGCCAGCGGGTGGGGCTGGCACAGGCGATTCTGGGCTTTCCCAAGCTGATTATTTTGGATGAGCCCACCGTGGGTCTGGATCCCAAGCAGATGCTGGAAATTCGGGAGCTGATTCGGGAGCTGGCAAAGAGCCATACCGTGCTGCTGTCCTCCCACATTCTGTCGGAGGTGCGGGCGATCTGCGACCACATCCTGATTCTCCACCACGGCAAGCTGGTGGCCTGCGACACCCCGGAGAATTTGGAGGCACAGCTCACCGGCGGCAGTACCATCGACCTGACGGTCAAGGCCTCTGCCCAGACCGCCACCGATATTTTGGAGGGCGTGGCCGGGGTGACGGGCTATCGCGTGACCCCCCATCCGGAGGGGGCGACCCTGTCCGTCACCGCAAGCGGGGACATCCGCGAGGCGCTGTTTTTCGCCTTTGCCGATGCCCGCTGTGCCATTTTAGAGCTGCATCCCCATCTGGCGTCGCTGGAGGAGGTCTTTTTGGAGCTGACCGACTCCGATCTGTCAGAGGACGGCGCAGAAGATGCAGAAAATGGGGAGGACGGGGAAGTCCCGGAAATCCCGGCGGAAATCGAAGCAGAGGAGGCACCACAGAATGAAAGCGATCTTTAAGCGGGAGCTGCGCTCCTATTACAACACCATGCTGGGCTATGTCTGTACCGCCGCCCTGCTGCTGTTTTTCGGCATCTATTTCATGGCGTATAATCTCTTTGCCGGCTCGCCCTATTTTTCCGATACCCTGAGTGCCTGCCTGTTTCTGCTGATGCTCCTCGTCCCCCTGCTGACCATGCGATCGCTGGCAGAGGAGCGGAGCAGTCGCACGGATCAGCTGCTGTTGACCGCCCCCGTCACCGTCACCGAGGTGGTGCTGGGGAAATATTTTGCCATGGCGGCGGTCTTTGCCGTGCCGGTGCTGATTGCCTGCCTCTGTCCCCTGATTATCAAACTCAACGGGACGGCGTATCTGGCGGCGGACTATGCCACCCTGCTGGCCTTTTTCCTGTTGGGCGGGGTCTATCTGGCGGTGGGACTGCTGATTTCTGCCCTGACAGAGAGCCAGCTCATCGCCGCCGTGGGCACCTTTGCCGTCCTGCTGCTGCTGACCCTGTGGGATGGCCTGCTCAGTTTTTTGCCGGTCACCGCCATAGGCTCCCTGTGGGGACTGGCGCTGCTGCTGGTGGTGCTCTGCCTGGTGCTCCATGCCCTGTCCGACAATTGGAAGGTCACGGCGGGAACGCTGTTCGTGGGGGGCATCGCACTCCTAGGCGGCTATCTCTACAAATCCGAGGCGTTTGCGGGACTGCTGCCCAAACTGTTGGGCAAATTCAGCCTGATGGGTGCCTTTGACCAATTTGCCACCCAGCATATTTTCGATCTGTCCGGGCTGTTTCTGTATCTGTCGCTGATTGCCCTGTTGCTGTTTTTGACGGTGCAGGTGATTGACCGCCGCCGCTGGAATTGAGGGAGGAGAGAATGATGAAAAAAATAAAGCCGCGCCTACAGGCGCTCTCCGCCCGACACAGCTCTCGCCACGGAGCCACCTCTGCCGCCGCCATTGCCCTTGCCATCGCCCTGACCATCGTGTGCAACCTGCTGTTTTTGCAGCTGCCCGCCCGGTATTCGGGACTGGACTTGACGGCAAGCAAGCTGTATACTATAACCGATACCTCGGTAGAATATTTAAAGAACGTCGCCACCCCTGTGGAGATCCATGTGCTGGCAAAGCAGGAGCGGGTGGATCCCCGGGTGGTCAAGTTTATCGACGGCTATGCCGCCCTGAGCCACCAGCTGACCGTGACCTATACCGATCCCACGGTCTATCCCTCTGTCCTCCAGACCTATGATGCCGCCGAGGGCGAGGTGGTGGTGGTCTGTCCCCAAACCGGCAAGCAGGAGAAATTTCATCTGGCCGACGTGATCGGCTTCGACGAATACGCCTACTATACCACCCAGCAGTACAGCGAGACGGACTTCGACTGCGAAAGCCTGCTCACCTCCGCCATCGACACCGTGCTCTCCGACGCGGCCTATGGGGTCTATACCCTCAATGACCACGGGGAGACGGCACTGCCCCCCTCGGTGAACGAGCTGTTTCGCAAAAACCATCTGTCGGTGACCGCCCTCAATCCCCTGACGG
>JAVVOA010000099.1:0-3544 GCA_036656515.1 Oscillospiraceae bacterium
ATAGCGTGTGCTGTAATAATTCCGGAACCCGTCCTCGGTGGCGGTGTCCAAATTCACGCCCAGCTCGTTCCATGCGGAGTTGCCATCCCCCAGCCACGGCTTGTGATCGCCATAGGCGACGACGACCACGGGTCGTGCGTCGTGGCGCAGCTCGTCCAAAAAGGCGGACAGCTGCTCCGCCGTATCCTCTATCGAGCCCAGATAGTTGTTCACAATGTTCCGTGTCTCTTGGGAATATTGCTGGTCCACATAGTCGCTCCGCCGCCAGACCTCCTCCGTGTCATAGGGTCCGTGTCCCTGATAGGTGACGTTGAAGGAGAAATAGGGCTTGTCCGCCTCCCGATGCTGCTCATAGAGTGACAGGATTTCCGGGAAGAGGATCTGATCGTTGGCGATGGCGTCCGGGGAGAGATCGTGGTAATAATTCTCCTCGAAATAATAGGTGGGCAAGCCCAGATAGCCGTTGATGTGCCGCCGGTTGTAAAACCACTCATAGCAGGGATGGCTCCCCTCTACGGTGTAGCCCTGACTGCCCAGATACCACCCATAGGAATTGGTGTTCGTCCGAAAGTTTTGCAGTTGGGTAAAGCCGGTCAAAAAGCACCGCTCGGTGTCCACCGTGCCCCCGGCAAAGATGTTGGTGATCAAATCCCCGGTGACGCTCTCCTCCTCGAGGGCGTGATAGAGCTCGAAGGGACTGCTGTCCACCCCGTCGATTGCAAGGCGAGACAGATCACAAAACGCCTCCAATTGGAGGGTGATCAAATCCACCTGCCGCTCCTTGGGGATGTCCGTCTGGGGATAGGAGGCCAGCAGGGCGGCGGTCTCCCCCTCGTGATAGCCCGGTGGCGGCTTTGCCGTGCCCGTGGTCATACTGTGGAGAAAGGGATAGACAAAGCCCCGGGAGAGATAGACCTCGGTGGCGCTGTAGCGGTTGATCAACCCGTTGTTCCGGGCAGAGACGTTGTAGATCTCGGTGTCGGCATAGACCCGGGAGAGGGGCAGGGTCAGGAAAAACAGCGCCAGACAGAGGGGCAGCCGCAGCTTTGCCCGGGGTGTCCACCGGGCGAGGAAAAACAGCAGCACCGTCACTCCAACCACGCAGAGGATGCCAAACCAAATTCGATCGTCCGGTGTCAGGTTATAGCTGGCGGTTTGGGTGATGGTGCCGGCCTCCCGGATGTAGCGCAAATCGTCGAACAGCAGGGGGTCGTCCCGAAACAGCAGCATAAAATAGTCCGCCACCGAGAGACCCAAGACCAAGGTACCCCCCACCAAAAACGCCGCCCACGCCCGTCCGATGGCAAAATACAGCAGCAGCACCAGCACCAAAACCGGCACCACATTCAGCACGGCGATGGTGGGGTTGGCAAAATAGCTGCCCAGCAGGGCAGGGTCATAGCCGCCATAGGCATAGAGCAGGGACAGCAGTCCCAAGCCCAGACCCGCGGCGGTGAGCAGCAACAGCTGCATCGTCCAATAGACGCCCTTTTTCAGCGGAGAAAAGCCCTCCGTCGTCTTTTGAAAATACCAGAAAGTTTTCAACAAAGTCTCCTCATCTGTGGATAGCTCCGCCGGGTTTCCCGGAAAACCGGGTGGTCATCGGCGGATAGAATCGGCAAACAAGGGAGCGTCGCCGCTCCCCTGTCTCCTGCTCTCGTCCCTGTTTTGCCGGGCGAGAGGGTGTTTTAAATTGGTTTTCCACACCGGGGACAGTCCCCGGCGCTGCTTAGTATGCCATTTTCTCCAGCAAATACGCCTTCAATTCCGTGATGGGAATCCGCACCTGCTCCATGGTGTCCCGATCCCGGACGGTGACGCTGTTGTCGGCTGGTGCCTTTTCGTCGCCCACGGTGGCAAAGTCCACAGTGACGCAATAGGGGGTGCCGATCTCATCCTCCCGGCGATAGCGCTTGCCGATGGAGCCGGTATCGTCGAAGTCCACCATAAAGTCCCGAGACAGGTCGTTAAAAATCTCCCGAGCGGGGTCGGACAGCTTTTTGGACAGGGGCAGCACTGCGACCTTAAAGGGCGCAATGGCGGGATGGAAGCGCATGACAATGCGCACATCGTCCTTGCCGTCCTTATCCTGTCCCACGACCTCCTCGTCATATGCCTCTACCAGCAGGGCAAGGGTCATGCGATCCGCGCCCAGAGACGGCTCCACCACATAGGGGATATAGTGCTCGCCACTCTCCTGCTCGAAATAGGACAAATCCTGTCCCGATGCCTTCTGGTGCTGGGTCAGGTCATAGTCGGTGCGATCTGCCACGCCCCACAGCTCGCCCCAGCCGAAGGGGAACAGGTATTCAAAGTCGGTGGTTGCCTTGGAATAGAAGGACAGCTCTTCCTTCTCGTGATCGCGGAGGCGGAGGTTTTCGTCCTTCACCCGCAGGTTTAACAGCCAATCGTGGCAATAGGTGCGCCAATACTCGAACCACTCCAGATCGGTGCCGGGCTTGCAGAAAAATTCCAGCTCCATCTGCTCGAATTCCCGGATGCGGAAGATGAAGTTGCCCGGGGTGATCTCGTTCCGGAAGCTCTTGCCCACCTGACAGATGCCGAAGGGCAGCTTGCGCCGGGTGGTGCGCTGGACGTTGTTGAAGTTGACAAAGATGCCCTGAGCGGTCTCCGGGCGGAGATAGACCTCGGTGCTGTTGTCCTCGGTGACACCTTGGTGGGTTTTGAACATCAGGTTGAACTTGCGGATATCGGTGAAGTCGGACTTGCCGCAGCCGGGGCAGGGGATGCTCCGCTCCCGGATATAGGCCACCAGCGCCTCGCCGTCCATGATCTCCACGTTTACGTCCTCAATCCCCTGCTCGTGGTTCCATGCCTCCACCAGCTTGTCCGCCCGATGGCGCATTTTGCAGGCCTTGCAGTCGATCAAGGGATCGTTGAAGGTGGCGACGTGACCGGAGGCCACCCAGACCTGGGGATTCATCAGGATGGCGGCATCCAGCCCCACGTTGTACGGGTTCTCTTGGACGAATTTCTTCCACCACGCCCGCTTGACGTTATTTTTCATCTCCACACCCAAGGGGCCGTAGTCCCAAGTGTTGGCAAGGCCGCCATAGATTTCGCTGCCGGCGAACACAAAGCCTCTATTTTTGCACAGGGCGACGATTTTGTCCATGGTTTTCTGCTTGTTATCCATTTTAAGTTCCATTCCTTTCCCTTTGGTGCATCTTGCGTTTTTTCGGAAAAATCAACTCTTTTCCACAGTCTGTGGATAAGAGCTTACAGTATGTCCTACTATAACACAAGTCCCCCAAAATTTGCAAGGCAAATCCGGGGGACTTGTTGGGTTTTCGCAAAGACTGGGTACGCCAACTTTTTGAAAAAAGTTGGACAAAAACTTTAAGGCAATTCTAAGCACGGCATTGCGCAGTCAGATTTTTGTCCGCCTGTGCAAAAAGCGTGCGTATCCCAAGCCTATGCCTTTTTCGTGTCGAAGGACACGATCACCCGGCGATTGGGCTCGGTGCCGGTGGAAAAGGTGGTGACATTGGGGGTCTCTTGCAGGGCGGTGTGGATCACATGG
>JAVVOA010000100.1:0-3339 GCA_036656515.1 Oscillospiraceae bacterium
CTGTTAAACGGCCTCTTTGGCGGGGGCGGCGGGATGCTGCTGCTGCCCCTGCTCACTTGGGGCGGCACGCTGGACGGGCATCGGAGCTTTGCCACCAGCATCGGAATTATTCTGCCCATCTGCTGTGTCTCCGCCGCCGTCTATCTGTGGCGGGGCGAGGTGTCGCTGCTCATGGCGCTGCCCTATCTGCTGGGGGGACTGGTGGGTGGCGCGCTGGGTGGCAGATGGTTTTGCAAGATTCCCACCCGCTGGCTGCGGCGGGGCTTCGGCCTGTTTTTGCTCTATGGCGGCGTCCGGTATCTGCTGTGACGTGGCTGGTGCCGTTTTTTTGCGGCGTGGGCGCGGGGATCCTGTCCGCGTGGGGGGTGGGCGGCGGCACCCTGCTGCTGTTGGTGATGACCCTGCTGTTGGGTCTGCCCCAGCGGATGGCCCAGGGGATCAATCTGCTGTTTTTCCTGCCCACCGCCGCCGTGGCGCTGTGCTATCACCGGAAAAACGGCCTTCTGGATGCATCCACCTCGAGGCAGGCAATCCCTTGGGGCGTATGCTTTGCGGCGCTGGGTGCCCTCCTCGCCACGGCGGTGGAGGTCTCTGCCCTCCGCCGACCCTTCGGCCTGTTTCTGCTGGTCGCCGGCCTGTCCCTGCTGTGGCAGAGCCGGGGGAAATAGGGGGGGAATAGGGAGGCTATCCCGCCTCGGAGGGAAAGATAGTGTGAAATGACTGACCCGCAGGACGATTCGGAGCGCAACCGCGCAGGGCGCGGCACTTGGCGCGGAGATAAACCGTCAGGGTTTTCTTTCGCGTGGAGCGAAGCGGAGAGCCCGCCCGCAGGCGACGGTGCCGCAGGCACCGCACCAAAAAGAAAAGAACCGTCCGAAGACGGTTCTTTTTGTTTGGAGCGGATAATGGGAGTCGAACCCACCTTTCAACCTTGGGAAGGTCGCATTCTACCGATGAACTATATCCGCAGGACTGCTTTAGTATACCAGAAAGCTTTGCTTTTTGCAAGCCGCAATTTGTCGTCCGCCACAAAAAAACCAAGCCCCGGGGTTCTGCCGCCGGAGCTTGGTTTTCATCGTTTTTTGGGGAGGCACGCCTATTCGTCCAGCTTTAAGACGGCGAGGAAGGCCTCGGTGGGCACCTGAACGCTGCCCAGATTCCGCATCTTCTTCTTGCCCTCTTTTTGCTTTTCCAGCAGCTTTTTCTTCCGGGTGATGTCGCCGCCATAGCACTTGGCCAGCACGTCCTTGCGCATGGCCTTGACGGTTTCCCGGGCGATGACCCGGCCGCCGATGGCCGCCTGCACCGGGATTTCGAACAGCTGGCGGGGGATATTGTCCCGCAGTTTTTCGCACAGCCGCCGGGCTCTGGGGTACGCCTTATCCTTGTGGGCGATGAAGGACAGGGCATCCACCGGCTCGGCATTCAGCAGGATATCCACCTTCACCAGCTCGCTATCCCGATAGCCGGACAGCTCGTAATCCAGCGAGGCATAGCCCTTGGTATTGGCCTTGAGGGTGTCGAAAAAGTTGAAGATGATCTCGTTTAACGGCATTTGATAGTGGAGCTCCACCAGATGGGTGTCCAGATACTGCATGTCGATGAACTCGCCCCGCCGGTCTTGGCACATGGGCATGATGTTGCCCACATACTCGTTGGGGGCGATGATGGACACCTTGACAAAGGGCTCCTGCGCCGACGCGATCTGGGAGGGGTCGGGATAGTTGTGGGGGTTGTCCACCACCACCTGGGAGCCGTCTGTCCGGGTGAGATGATAGATGACAGAGGGCAGGGTGGTGACCAGCGCCAGATCAAATTCCCGCTCGATCCGCTCCTGAATGACCTCCATATGGAGCATCCCCAAAAAGCCACAGCGGAAGCCAAAGCCCAGTGCCATGGACGACTCCGGCTCGAAGGACAGGGAGGCATCGTTGAGCTGTAGCTTTTCCAGCGCGTCCCGCAGGTCGGGATACTCGGAGCCATCCTCGCAATAGATGCCGCAATAGACCATGGGCTGGACGTGGCGATAGCCGGGCAGCGGCTCTTTGGCGCGGTTTTTGGTATAGGTGACGGTGTCGCCCACCTTGGTGTCCCGGACGTTTTTGATGCTGGCGGTGAAATAGCCCACGTTGCCGGGGGTGAGACAGTCCGCCGCCTCCATGCCAAAGGGGCGGAGATAGCCGCACTCTAACACCTCGAACGAGCAGCCGGTGGACATCATGGTCACCTGCGTACCCGGCTCGATTTTGCCGTCCATCAGGCGGACATAGACGATCACGCCCCGGTACGCGTCGTAATAGCTGTCGAAAATCAGGGCGCGGAGGGGGGCATCGGGGTCGCCCTTGGGGGGCGGCACGTTGTGTACCACGTCCTCCAACACCGCCTGAATGTTGATGCCCATTTTGGCGGAGACCTCCGGCGCGTCCATGGCGGGGATGCCGATGATGGTCTCGATCTCCTGCTTCACCCGCTGGGGGTCGGCGGCGGGCAGGTCGATTTTGTTGACCACCGGCAAAATTTCCAGCTCGTGCTCCAGCGCCAGATAGGTGTTGGCAAGGGTCTGTGCCTCGATGCCTTGGGTGGCATCCACCACCAGCACCGCGCCCTCGCAGGCGGCAAGACTGCGGGAGACCTCGTAGTTGAAGTCCACATGACCCGGTGTGTCGATGAGGTTCAGCAGATAGGTCTCGCCGTCCTGTGCCTTGTAGTGGAAGGAGACGGCCCGGGCTTTGATGGTGATGCCCCGCTCCCGTTCCAGCTCCATGTTGTCCAGCAGCTGATTTTCCATGTCCCGCGCCGCCACCGCGCCGCAGGTTTCCAGCAGTCGATCCGCCAGCGTGGACTTGCCGTGGTCGATGTGGGCGATGATGGAGAAGTTGCGCATATGGGATAGTTCTGTCATAGGATACCCCTTTTCTTTTCAATTGCAGATTGGATTTGCGGCTGCCGCAGGGGGGCACTCCCGTGCGGGGATTTGCCGCTGTAGCGGCAAAGGACGGTTCAAACCCCCCATTCTCTTTTTAAAAAAAGAGAATGCGCCGTTTGATCGGTGGAAGAGAAAAACTTTTGGATGCGGTCGATTTGAGACAGCATCCACTTCTCTCCAACCGCTAGATTGAGACGCGATTTCCTCGTCTCCTTCTGCTCTCTTGAGGTACTCCGGCTGTCGCCCCATCGTGGACTACATCCGGCGAAGTACCGCCATCGCTGACAGCGCTCTGGCGATGTGCTTCGCCACCCGCGCGGGGGATTGGACGGGGGACGAGGGACGAGGGACGGGGGTTCGCGCCCACAGGGCGCGGGGACGGGGAGTTGGGTACGGGTGTCCTAACGATGGCG
>JAVVOA010000101.1:0-3336 GCA_036656515.1 Oscillospiraceae bacterium
GGTGGCGCTCTACCAGATGAGCTACGCTCGCACAACACTGACAATTCTAACAGACAAGTCCCACTTTGTCAAGAGATTTTTCCAAAATTCCGACAGGGGATGGTGGGATGTTTGCAAGACACCCGTCAGCTGAAATTTTTTCCCCCGACAAAAGCCGGCAGGCTTTTTGCCGCCTCCCGCATATACTAAGGAATCTACGCCTGACATCCCCGTCGGGCACAGGCAAGTTCCCAACAAGGAGGAGGCAGGACAATGGACAGACAACAAAAAGACGACGTGGACGATCTCATCTTTCAAGAGGAGTGGTTCGCCAGCGACAGATAGGGTGGATTTGGATGCTGCGGAGACCTCTCCGGCAGCATCCTTTTGTCTATGCCCGGATGGTGCCGCCGCCCACCACGGACTCCCCGTCGTAAAATACCACGGCCTGTCCGGGGGTGATGGCTCTCTGGGGCTCGGCAAAGCGCACCAGCACCCCATCGCCGTCCAGCGGCTCCACCACCGCCTCTGCCTCTTTTTGGCTGTATCGCGTTTTGGCGGTGACGGTCAGGGGGGCGGTCAGCGCCGGGATGGAGATCCAATTGAGCCCCTCTGCCACCAAGGTCTCGCTGTAGAGGGCGCTCTCCGGCCCCAGCACCACCGTGCCCGATGCCTCGTCCTTCCGCAGGACATAGAGGGGACTGTCGGCTGAGATGCCCAGCCCCTTTCGCTGTCCCGTGGTATAGCAGACCAGACCCCGGTGCCGTCCCAGCACATGACCGGCCTCGTCCACAAAATCGCCGGGCTGTAGCGCCACGCCGCCATAGCTCTGCAAAAACGACACATAGTCCCCGTCCGGCACAAAGCAGATGTCCTGACTGTCCGGCTTGGCGGCGTTGATGAGACCCCGGCTCTCTGCCATCCGGCGAACGGCGGGCTTGTCATATTCCCCCACCGGCAGCAGCAGGTGGGACAGCTGGTCTTGGGACAGCTGATAGAGCACATAGCTCTGATCCTTCCGCCGATCTCGCCCCCGGAGCAGGAGACTGCGCCCGGTGACGGCATCCTGTCCCACCCGGGCATAGTGCCCCGTGGCGAAATAGTCCGCCCCCTCTGCCCGGGCAGTGTCCCACAGCGCACCAAACTTGATGGCGCGGTTGCAGTCGAGACAGGGGTTGGGTGTCTCGCCCCCGCAATAGGCGGCGACAAAGCGATCCATCACCTGACGGCGAAACAGGTCGCAGTAGTCCAGCACCCGGTGGGGAAAGCCCAAGGCCTCTGCCACCCGGCGGGCATCGGCGATGTCGTCCGCCGCGCCGCAGGTGCCGGGACGATCTTTATAGGCGTGCAGACGCAGGGTCACACCGGTGACGGCGTACCCTGCGTTCTGTAACAGCAGTGCCGCGGCGGCACTGTCCACACCGCCGCTCATGGCGACGGTCACTTTTTTTTGCTCCATAGAGAGTCCTCAATTTCATTTAGAATGGAAGCGGGCTGAAAAAACGGAAGCCGGACGAAAGGTGGCAGTGCCACCCTCCGTCCCTCGGGCTTGCGGCGTATCTTACAGGGCGGGATAGGCGCGGCGGACATAGCTGTTGCGGCGGAGGACAGCCACCAGAGCCGTGGCGGCGACCATGCCGAACACCGCCTGCACCAAATTTCCCGGGATGCTGGCGGCGGCGGCAAAGCCCTTCCCCAGCAGCAGACCGGCATAGGTGAAATAGCCCAGTACCATCACTGCCTCGGCAGGGATGGCAGCCAGCAGCGACCCGCCCCGCTTGTCGCTCACATAGCGGTACAGCAGTCCCGCCACGATCGCCATCGTCGCCTTGATCAGCAGGGTGCCGGGGACATAGGCGCTATAGCCCAGCAGGAAATCCGCCAAGGCAGAGCCCACTCCCGCCGCCACCGCGCCATACCAAGGCCCCAGCAGAAAGGCGGAGAGCAGCACCATGGTGTCCCCCAGATTCACATAGCCGCTCATGGGGGAGGGAATTTGAATCACCATGGTCGCCACACAGGTCAGGGCGGTGAAGAGCGCCGTGGTCACAAGCAATCTGGTTTTGGAGCTGGTGTTGGTCTGTTCCATGTTTTCGTACCTCGCTTTGTTTTTTCTCTTTCGATATTGTGATTCTAGCCCCAATGTGGTATGCTTTCAATGGTCAAAACAGCAATACTTCATAAGGTCAGATAGAGACAGCAAAAGAGGAGACGAGAGCCATGCGCACCTATTCTCTGGACAATCGAAACGGCGAGACCCTGACAGAGACCCTGTATCGCGCCATACGGGCGGACATCGGCACCCTGCCCGCCGGGGAGCGGATGCCCTCCAAGCGGGCGCTGGCACAGCATTTGAAAATCAGCGTCATCACGGTGGAGAACGCCTATGCCCAGCTGGTGGCAGAGGGCTATCTCCGGGCGGAGGCGCGGCGGGGCTTTTTTGTGGAGCAGACGGCGGCGGGAGTTGGCGGGGCGGTGTGTCGGACAGCTGTGGACGCAGACGAGCCGTCCCCCCCGGAGTGGCGGCTGGATTTGAAAACCAACCGGGTGGATCCCGCCCGGTTTCCCTTTGCCACTTGGTCGCGGCTCATGCGGCAGGTACTGTCCGAGCAGGACAAGAAACTGCTACAGCCCACGCCTCATCAGGGGGTGCCGGTGCTGCGACAGGCGATCGCGGACTATCTCCGCAGCTTTCGGGGGATGGAGGTGACACCGGGACAGATTGTGGTGGGTGCGGGCACCGAGTATCTCTATCAGCTGCTGTTGCAGCTGCTGGGGACGGCACAGCCCTTTGCGGTGGAGGATCCCGGCTATCCCAAGCTGGCGAAAATCTATGGGAAGGGCGGGGCGGTCTGCTGCCCTGTGCCGCTGGACGAGCAGGGGATTTCCCTCTCCGCGCTGTTGGCATCCGGCGCGGGGGTGGCCCACATCTCGCCGTCACACCACTATCCCACCGGCGCGGTGACCTCCATGGGGCGGCGGCAGGAGCTATTGCGGTGGGCGGGACAGGAGCGCACCATCATCGAGGATGACTATGACAGCGAGTTCCGCTTCGCCGGACGACCCATCCGACCGCTCCAGAGCATGGACGAGCACGGGCGGGTGATTTACATGAACACCTTTTCCCAGACCATCGCGCCCTCCATGCGGATCAGCTACATGGTGCTGCCACCGGCACTGCTGGCGCAGTATCGACGGGAGCTGGATTTTTACGCCTGCACGGTGCCCAGCTTCGAGCAATACGCCTTGGCAAAATTCATCGGCGAGGGCTATTTTGAAAAGCACTTGGCACGGATGCGCACCTATTATCGGCGGCAGAGAGAGCGGGTGCTGGCGGCGTTTCGGGGCAGTCCCTTC
>JAVVOA010000102.1:0-3335 GCA_036656515.1 Oscillospiraceae bacterium
ACACCGTGAACGGCGCATTCTCTTTCCCCGATGGGAAAGAGAATGGGGGGTTCAAACCGTCCCTTGCCGCTACAGCGGCAAATCCCCCACCCCATGGAATGGCGTTTACACAAAAGGAAGTTTTAGCATGAAGACAAAAAACAAATACAGCAGCCTGTATTGGCGGCAGTTTATCCTGACAGCCGGCATGGTTTTGTTGACCCTGCTTTTGCTGGGCGCGTCTTTTTTTGCCCTCAGCTATAACTATAGCAAGGACGAAAAAGCCAACGAGTTGGAGGCAAAGGCGGGGATGGTGGCAAAGCTGTCCGTCACCTATCTGGAATCCGGCGGACTGGTGCAGACCTCGGATTTACAGCAGCTGGCCTCCTTTGCCGCGTCGGTCTCCGACGTGGACTTCTTGATCTGCAACACCGGCGGCAATGTGCTGCTGACCACGGATGCCGACCTGAAGGGGAGGGTGGTCACCCTGCCCGCTGCCATGGTGTCCCCGGTGCTGGAGCGGGACGGCTATGCGGGGCGCTTTCGGCTGGATGGCGTGTATAACGAATCCAAATTCTTCGTGGGCGTGCCGGTGCCCTCCCACCTTTCCGGCGAGATGGCGGGCATGGTCTTTGCCGTCAGCGAGGCCTCGGCTATGACAGACATGTGGCGCACCTTCATCGGCCTGTTTTTGATGACCTCTGTGGTGGTGCTGATGCTGGCATTTGTGGCCTCGTCGGTGACCACCATGCAGCAGATCCGACCCATTCAGGACATGGTGCGTGCCACAAGGCTCTATGCCGGCGGCAACTTTGATATCCGCATGGAGGACGACGGTCGCACCGACGAAATCGGCGAGCTTGCCGCCTCGTTCAACGCTATGGCAGAGACGCTGCAACAGACCGAGCGCCAGCGGCGGGAGTTCATCGCCAACATCTCCCACGAGCTAAAAACCCCCATGACCACCATCGCCGGCTATACCGACGGCATTTTGGACGGCACCATCCCCCCGGAAAACGAGCAGCAATATCTGCAAATCATCTCCGACGAGAGCCGCCGGCTCTCCCGTCTGGTGCGCCGGATGCTGGATGTGTCACAGCTGCAATCCATGGACCCCCTGCGGATGGGCGAGCACTTCGATGTCTGCGAGAGTATGCGCCGGGTGCTGATCTCCATGGAGCGGAAAATCACCGACCGGGGTCTGGATGTGGAGGCGGACATCCCCGAGGAATCCATTTTGGTGCTGGGGGACAATGACCTCATCACACAGGTCATCTATAATCTGCTGGAAAATGCCACCAAATTCGCCATCCCCGGCTCCACCCTCTATCTGGGCGTGGGGGTGCGGGACGGCAAGGCGCGGGTGACCGTCCGCAACCATGGCGAGACCATCCCGGCGGCAGAGCTGCCCCTGCTGTTTGAGCGGTTTCATAAAAGCGACAAATCCCGGAGCGAGGACAAGGACGG
Source organism: Oscillospiraceae bacterium (assembly GCA_036656515.1). Taxonomy (GTDB): domain Bacteria; phylum Bacillota; class Clostridia; order Oscillospirales; family Oscillospiraceae; genus Oscillibacter. The sequence goes on from JAVVOA010000102.1 coordinate 1,447, forward strand.
TGTGGGTCTGGGTCTGTATATCGTCAAGACGATCTTGGAGCAGCACAAGGAAAAAATCAACGTGACCAGCGAGGATGGTGTGACCACCTTCTCCTTTCTGCTGACCGCGGAATAGGGGGAGCTATGGAAAATGAAAAAAACGCCTATCCCGAGGAGCTGTACGGCGGCGCACTCCGCGACCCCCGGGAGGTGGTGCTGACCTTTGCGCTGGATCAGACCGAGACCCAGTCTCTGTACGTCAGCGATTGGCAGCTGCCGCGCATTGCGCCCCCGCCTCCGCCGGTAAAAAAGACCTCCCGCCGGGGACTGTGGATTTTTCTGGGCTGTATGGCGCTGATTTTGACGCTGGCGACGGTGACACTGCTGCTGTCTTGGCGGTGGTATCAGAGGGAGTCCTACCATGCCGCCCCGCTGGATGAAAACAGCGGGGAAATCACCATCGAGAGCTATCCCCTGGGCGGCGATGTCCGGCTGATACCCTCTGCCGAACACGGGGCGGCGCTCTCCGCCCAGAGCATCTATCGCAAGGTGAACCCCGCCGTGGTGACGGTGATGGCGCAACTGTCGGACGGGATGTCCGTGGGCACCGGCATCATCTTTACAGAGGACGGCTATGCGCTGACCAACTACCATGTGGTGGAGGGGGGACACAGCTGCTCTGTGGCGCTGTCCACCGGCAAAATCTATACCGCCAGCTATGTGGCGGGGGATGCCATCAATGATATCGCCGTGCTGAAAATTCAGGCAGAACACCTGCCGGTGGCGGAAATCGGGGACTCTGACGCACTGGTGGTGGGGGAGAAGGTCTATGCCATCGGCAACCCGCTGGGCGTGGAGCTGCGGGGGACGCTGACCGACGGCATCGTCTCTGCCATCAATCGGGACGTGCTGGTGGACGGACGCACCATGACGCTGGTGCAGACCAACGCCGCCCTGAACAGCGGCAACTCCGGCGGCCCCTTGATCAACAGCTATGGGCAGGTGGTGGGCATCAACACCATCAAAATGAGCAGCGCCTATGACAGCATCGAGGGATTGGGCTTTGCCCTGCCCATCAGCTCCATCGCCTATCTGGTCAACGATTTGATTGTATTTGGGAAGGTACAGCCGGAGGCGGTTTTGGGCATCACCGTCCGCCCTCTGGCCACGCTGCTGCCCGATGGCACCCAGGGGCTGGAGGTCTATGAGGTGACCGGCGGCGGTGCCAAGGCGGTTCATCCCGGGGACATCATTCTGGGCGCAGAGGGGGAGCCGGTGCAGACCAGCGCCGATTTGCTCCGCATCCGTCGACGCTTTGACGTGGAGGAGACCCTGACGCTGCAAATCCTGCGGGACGGCAAGCCCATGGATGTCCCCGTGACGCTGATTCCGTCGCCGGTGGGATAGGGGTAAAAAACGAGAGGGCTGTCGCAAACGCGACAGCCCTTTTTCAGAGAGAGGAGGAAAAACGGATGGTGAAGCAATGGCTGCTTGCCCATAAAAAGCTGCATCTTTGGCTGGCGGCAGAGCTGGCGCTTTTGGGGGCATTTTTCCTGCTTCGGGGCAACCGCGCCCTGATGAACGTCTGGACGACCCGGGTGACCACACCCGTCAAGCGCGCCTTGGGCGGACTGTGCGACCGGGTGCCCTTCTCCGTCATGGAGGTGCTGATTCTCTTGCTGGCGGCGGGACTGCTGGTCTATCTGGCGGCTTGGACGGTGCGTTTGCTCCGAAGTCCCAACCGGGGACGGACGGTGTACAGCGGGATTTTGGGCTTGCTCTGCGCGGGACTGACGCTCTATGGGGGTGTCTGCCTGCTGTGGGGCGCCAACTATCAGACCGACAGCTTTCAGGAGCAATCGGGACTGTACGCCAGGCCGGCAACGGTGGAGGAGCTGCGGCAGGTGACC
>JAVVOA010000103.1:0-3322 GCA_036656515.1 Oscillospiraceae bacterium
CTGGCTACGGACGATCTGCTGATGCAGGCGGCGCAGGTGCGGGCGGAGGAAATGGCAGCAACGAATCTTTACAGTCACACAAGGCCAAACGGAAAATCCTTTTTCACGGTGACTGACGTTCCTTATATGGCGGAAAATATTCACTGTATTTGGGACAGCCCCGACAGTCCGATGGCAGTCGATGTTGTTGCGCTATGGTCACGCAGCGAGGGGCACCGCAAAAATATGCTCAATGGAAGGGTTGACTCTATCGGCATCGGTATCGCAGCGGGAATTGACGAAAACGGCGTGGGCTGTTCCTACTGTGTGCAGCTTTTCCTTTACGAAGGAAATCGCATCACCTGGGTGGACACGCCCATATGCAGCATCCCTTAAAAAAGAATCAAAGACGTAAAAAGCAGATCATTATGATCTGCTTTTTGCTATGCAAATGAAGGAAGGACTTTTCTATGAAACGATTGAAAACACGCATTCTATCGGCAGTGCTTGCCTTGCTCACCGTGCTGACAATCCTGCCCACAGCCGCGCTGGCGGCATCCGGCACCGGCATTGCGCCCACCACAGACAGTGACCGCTGGACAACGCGACTGACCTCCTCCGGCGTCGCTTACAGCTATCGTCCTCCCATGGCGGACGGGAAATACCTCTACTGCATGGATTTGGGTTATAGCTATCGCTATGGTACGGCATCCTTTTTGAATAGTTACCAGTACCAGTCCGCCACGGGCAAGGATGGGGACACCCTCTTGCAACAGGCGATTGCCAAGACCGGGCTGGGCGAGATGAACGCCACGGTGCTGGAAAATGTCAAATGGATGATGTCATACATCTACAAATACGACACCCAGCATCTGGGAGACATTCCCGGCAGCTTGTTTATGGCGCTGCAAACCTACATTTGGGACAACCAGTCTGACAAAAGTGCCCACGGCGATCCCACCGGCGACATCGACGCAGGCGGCTTTGCCAATGGGGATACCTACACCCAGTATCAAGCATATTACAATTGGCTGCTGGGACAGAAAGCCAACGAAGATGCTGCGCTGCAAAAGCAGGTGGCCGACTATGCCGCAAAGGGGGCGGATGCAAAAATTTTTGAGGTTGAGAGCAGCAAGTGGGCGGTATTGGCGCAATCTGCGGTTGCAGGGCGGCAGGGCTTTTTCGCTTACTACTGCGAACGGAAAGTAGAAGCAAAGTTCCCCGGTGGTGGTGACAATCCCCCGGTGCCAGAAGACGGTTCTGTCGTCTTGCAAAAAATAGATGCCGATACCGGCGCGGGACTCTCCGGCGCAACCTTCCGGGTGGACGGCATCGGACACGCCTTCACCCACACCTATACCACCGGCGGCGATGGCAAGGTGTCCATCCCGGACTTGCAGGTCGGTGCCAGCTACAAGGCAACGGAAATCAATGCGCCGGAGGGCTATGTTTTAAGCGGGGAGCCCCAGACCTTCTACTGCCACGGCGAGGCGATTTCTCTGACCTTCCGCAACCATTCCAAGACCTCCATCACGCTGAAAAAGATAGACGCAGCTACCGGCGCGGGACTTTCCGGCGGGGTGTTCAATGTCTATCGAGACGGACAGATCATCGGCAGCGCCACCACCGGCGGGGACGGTGCATACACCCTAACCGGCATTGTGGAGGGACTGTACAGCTTCGTGGAGGTCTCCGCACCGGGCGGCTATCAGGTAGATCCCACGCCTCACGATGTCTATGTGGATGTGGCGGACGGCAGCAAAACCTATACCGTCACCGCCGCCAACGGTTCAAAGCCGGACATGGAGCTTGTGAAAACCGACGCGCAAACCGGCGCGGCAATTGCAGGCACAGTATTTTCCATCAAGGGCGTTACGACCACATACTCCACCTCTGCAACCACAGGCGCGGACGGAAAAGTGCGGCTGCCCCAGTTGGACGCAGGCGTGTATGTGGTGACGGAGGAGTCTGTACCCGCACCGTATGTGGTCTCCAATACGGCGCAGACCGTGGCGCTGCAAGCAGGCAAAACCTCGGTGGTCACATTTACAAACTACCAGAAACCCGGCCTTGCAATCATCAAGCGGGACATTGCCACCGGCGCGCCCCTTGCGGACGTCGGCTTCAAAATTGAGCAGATCGACGGCGGTTATTCCACATCCGGCATCACCGACGGGCAAGGCCGCATTTTTCTTGAAAGCGTCCCCGTGGGCAGCTATCAGGTGACGGAAATCGCCGTGCCGGAGGGGTACATTCTCAGCGGGGCGGTGCAAACCGTGGCACTCTCGGCGGGCACCACCAGCACCCTGTCCTTTTATAACGCCCAAAAGCCGGGGCTGGTCATTGTGAAAACGGACGCAGCCGGGAACGCTCTGCCGGGTGTTGTCTTTGACGTGAAGCTCAAGGACGGTTCTTCCATCGGCACGTTTACCACCGGCGCAGACGGCAAAATCACCATTCCGAAGCTGAACGCCGTTTGGTACACCGTAACCGAACTGTATGTGGGTGAGGAATTTATTCTGGACGCTGCACCTCGTGACGTGCTGCTGCGGGCAGGTGAAACTTATACCCTGACCGTCAGCAATGACCGCAAGCCCGATTTGAAAATCATCAAAAAGGACGCAGACACCGGCGCATTTTTGGAGGGCGCATCCTACAAGGTGAAGCAGGTGGACAGCGCCACCATTACCACTGTCACCACCGGTGCAGACGGCACGGTGCTGCTGGAACATCTGACTCCCGGCGTTTACGAAATCACCGAAACCATTCCCCCAACCGGTTATCTGCTGCCGGAAACCGTGACCCAGCAAATCACGCTGGAGGCCAACAAGACCGGCGAAGTGGTCTTTGAAAATCATTTAAAACCCACGCTGACCATCAACAAGGTGGACAGCATCACCAAAGACCCCATCAAGGGTGCGAAATTCCACATCACCTATGCCAGCAACAACACCTTCACCGGCGAGTTGGGCGACCTTGGCACGTATTTCACCGATGAAAACGGCCAGATTCAGCTCTCCAAGCTGACAGACGGTTGGTATCGGGTGACGGAGGTGGAGCCTGCGGCGGGCTATGCCATGAAAGACCCTGCCACGCAGGAATGCTACATTCAGGCAGGCACCGGCAAGGTGCTGACCTTCGAGAATGTTCCTCTTTCGGCGCTGGTCATCAAGAAAGTGGATGCAGACAGCGGCGCGGTGCTGCAAGGAGCCAAATTCCGGGTGCGTTATCTGGGTGGCACCTCCGGCACAGGCGGCACCATCATTGGCGAGTACACCACTTCTGTCAACGGCACCATCGTCATTACCGGCCTGAAGGCAGGCACCTACATTGTGGAGGAAAC
>JAVVOA010000104.1:0-3163 GCA_036656515.1 Oscillospiraceae bacterium
CAAAATCGAAAGGAAACGAAAACTATGCCATTTCACCTCAATTATGATGCATTCGACCCCAGCAATCATGAACCTCCCCCGTCCTCCCAGCCCAAAAAACCCAAAAAGCCCCGCAAGGCCATCAAAAGCGGCTTTGCACGGACGATGATCAACCTGCTGGTGACGCTGGTGTTCGGGGCCGTCTACTTCTATTTCACCATGCCGGCCATCAATCTCCACGCAGAGGATTTTTATGTATCCGTCTTCCTGCTGTGTGTGGTGTATGTGGTCACGGCGCTGTTTACCTCTGGCTTCCAGGGGGAGGGCATGAGCGGCTATTTCACCTTTGTCAAAAAGCAGTGTAAGCTGCCCCTGCTGGTGACGCTGGCCATGGTGGCTACCGTCGCCTTGGGCACACTGTCCTCTTGGGTGGTCATCCGCGCCGGCTCGTATCAGGCGCTGCTGCCCGTCGAAACCGGCGACTTTGTGGAGGAGGTCGAGGAGATCTCCTTTGACCAGATCCCCATGGTGGATCGGGATTCCGCCGTGCGTCTGGGCAACCGCAAGCTGGGCGAGCTGTCGGACATGGTGTCCCAGTTCGAGGTCTCTCAGAACTATACCCAGATCAACTTGGGCAACCGCCCGGTGCGTGTGACCCCGCTGGAATACGGCGACGCCATCAAGTGGCTGAACAACCGCAAGGCGGGTCTGCCCGCCTATCTCTCCATCGACATGGTGACCCAAAACGTGGATGTCATCCGTCTGGACGAGGGGATGCGGTACTCCACCTGCGAGCATTTCTCCCGCAACCTCTATCGCCATCTGCGGTTTAACTATCCCACCTTTATGTTCGCCGCGCCGGTGTTCGAGGTCAACGAGGAGGGTACGCCCTATTGGGTCTGCTCCAAGCTGGAAAAGACCATCGGACTCTTTGGCGGCACGGATATCCACGGCGCGGTGCTGGTCAATGCCATCACCGGCGAAAACGAGTATTATGAAAATGTCCCCGAGTGGGTGGATCACGTCTATGATGCCGAGCTGATTTTGCAGCAGTACAACTATTACGGACAGTATCACAACGGCTTCATCAACTCCGTATTGGGGCAGAGAGACGTGACCGTCACCACCGACGGATACAACTATATCGCCTTGAATGGCGACGTATTCATGTATACCGGCGTGACCTCCGTCACCTCTGACCAGTCCAACGTGGGCTTTATCCTTGCCAACCAGCGCACCAAGGAGACCAAGTTCTATGCCGTCTCCGGCGCAGAGGAAAAGTCCGCCATGGCCTCTGCCGAGGGGCAGGTGCAGCAGATGCAGTATATCGCCACCTTCCCCCTGCTGCTCAATCTGGCAGAGCAACCCACCTACTTCATGGCATTGAAGGACGCGGCGGGTCTGGTCAAGATGTACGCCATGGTCAACGTGGAGCAATATCAGATCGTGGCCACCGGCTCCACTGTGGCAGAGACCGAGCTGAACTATCGGAAAATGCTGGCGAACAACAACCTCATCGACGAGGAGCAGGCGGCGGTGTCCGAGCCCAATAAGGATACCGTCAGCGGCACTGTGGCAGAGATCCGCTCCGCGGTTTTGGATGGCAACACCAACTATTTCATCCGGTTAGAGGGCACCAAGACCTTCTACTGTGTGGGCGCGGCTGGCAGTCCCATCGCCGTGATTTTGAATGTGGGCGACCCGGTGGACATCACCTATGACACCACCTCCACCGGCAGCATCTTCACCGCCTACACGGTGTCCGTGGCGGGGGAGACCATCGCACCCCTCGTTCCGGTGACCGAGCCGCTGCCCCCTGCCCCAGAGGAAACCGCGCCGATACCGGCACCTGTGGTATAAAGAGAGAAAAAGGGAGCGTTTTCGCATGATTGTCGTCCTGAAAAAAGACTGCACCCCCAGCCAGCGACAGACAGTCGTCCGCGCTATGGAGGCGGGGGGTGTCACGGTCGTGACCGCCGAGGGCGAAGCCCAGACCATCCTAGTCGCGGCGGGGCCTGTGTCGGCACTGGACGAGGGTCGGCTGAGCCAGCTCGCCGGTGTTTCTCAGGTACTGCGGGTCACCAAGCCCTTCCGCAAAAGCGATCGGCTCCACCATCCCGAAAACACCGTGGTGACGGTGGGGCAGGGTCTCTCCGTGGGCGGAAACCGGCTGGCAGTCATCGCCGGACCCTGCGCGGTGGAGAGCGCCGCCCAGATCGGCACCATCGCCGCCGCTGTCAAGGCAGCCGGCGCGATCGCCCTACGAGGCGGCGCGTTTAAGCCCCGCACCTCCCCCTATGCCTTTCAGGGGCTGGGGGAGGAGGGCTTGCGGCTTCTGCGGACGGCGGGAGCCGACCACGGACTCCCTGTGGTGACGGAGATCCTCTCCGCCGACCAGCTGCCCCTGTTCGAGGAGACCGCCGATGTGCTACAGGTGGGCGCACGGAATATGCAGAACTATGAGCTGCTGAAGGCCTTGGGCAAAAGCCAAAAGCCGATTTTGCTGAAGCGGGGACTGTCCGCCACCATCGAGGAGTGGCTCCTCTCCGCCGAATACCTGCTGGACGGCGGCAACGAAAACGTCATCCTCTGCGAGCGGGGCATCCGCACACCGGAGCCCTATACCCGCAACACGCTGGATCTCTCCGCCGTGGCACTGGTGAAGGAGCTGTCTCACCTGCCGGTGCTGGTGGATCCCTCCCACGCCTGCGGACGGGCATCGCTGGTGGAGCCTATGAGCCTTGCCGCCATCGCCGCCGGGGCGGACGGCCTGCTGATCGAGGTACACAATGACCCGGAGCAGGCGGTCTCCGACGGGGCGCAGTCCCTGACACCGGAGCAGTTTGCCCGGCTGATGGAAAAGCTGTCCCGACTCGCCCCCTGCGTGGGACGCAGCCTGTAGGGGAGAGAGTACGGGGAGTACGCGTTCTTTCTTTTGAAAAAGAAAGAACCAAAGAAAACTTTAATGATCACATGTTGGCTCGTCCCCGCCCACGCACCCGTTAGGGTGCAGTGTGGGCGGTTACCACGGTCGTCGCCGTATGGCATGACGACACCTTTCGCGTCCCCTGTCGCCGCCGTATGGCACGGCGACACCGCCTTGCCCCCGTCGTTGCCAGCCGCCGAAGCGACACGGGGAGCACCGGCGACAAGCCAAAAGCCAGACAGAAAAACAGAACAAAAC
>JAVVOA010000105.1:0-3130 GCA_036656515.1 Oscillospiraceae bacterium
CAAAAACGGATTGGAATTTGTTTCGCCGCAGAGCGGCGAAATTCCGTGAAACGCGGGGAATGCGCCCACAGGGCGCGGAGTTGGAGCGCGGGGGACGGGGGTGTGCGCCCACGGGGCGCGGAGTTGGGGTGCGGGGACGCGGGAGTGCGCGGAGTTGGATGTTTTGGTTGGACGCAGCGTCCTCCCGGATGGCGACGCGGGGACGCGGGAGTGCGCGGAGTTGGATGGACGGGGAACGCCTTTGTTTTGGGGTTCATAAAGTTTTTGGCAGGCTTTTTTCAAAAAGCCGCGTAGCCCAGTTTTTGGCAGGCTTTTTTTAAAAAGCCGCGTACTCAACGTGACGGGGAGGTGAGCGGATGCGGGCGATTGACAAGGATTTTTGGCGGGAGATCAAGCACACGCGCAGCCGCTTTCTGTCCATTTTGATTTTGATATCGCTGGCGGTGGCGTTTTTGTCGGGCCTGCGAGCCACTGCGCCGGACATGAAGCACACCTGCGACGACTATTTGGACAGCCAGCAGTTCATGGACATTCAGGTGCTGTCCACCCTCGGCCTGACCGACGACGATCTGACCGCCCTGCTGGCGGCGGATGGCATTGGGGACGGCGAGGCGGCATACGTCATCGACGCGTTTGCCTCTGCCCCGGGACTGGACATCGTGACCAAGGTCTATTCCCTGCCCCGGCGGCTGAATCAGCCGGTGGTCACGGCGGGACGGCTGCCGGTTTCGGACGACGAGTGTCTGGCAGATCGCCAGCTGACGGCGGCGCTGGGTCTCACCGTGGGTGACACCGTGACCCTGAAAACCCAGGGGGACTTCGAGGATTCCCTGGCTCGCAAGCGCTATACCATCGTGGGCGAGGCCGTCAGTCCCGCCTATATCAATATGGAGCGGGGCACGTCCACGCTGGGGTCGGGACACGTGGCCGCCTATCTGTTTCTGCCCGAATCCGCCTTTACCATGGACAACTATACCGCCATCTTCCTACAGGTGGAGGGCGGCGCGGCAGAGGTCGCCTATTCCGATGCCTATAACACGCTGGTGGAGGACGAGGTGGACGCGCTGGAGCCCCTCGCCAAGGAGCGGGCAAAACTGCGGCGGAGCAGTCTGGTGGACGAGGCAAATGAAAAGCTGGCAGACGCACAGATCGAGCTGGACGATGCCAAGGCCGAGGCCGCCCAGAAGTTGGGCGATGCCCAAATCGAGCTGGACGATGCCTTAAAAAAGCTGGACGACGGCGTGCTGGACTATGCCGAAGGGCAGGAGGACTATGCCCGGGGACAGCGGGATTTGGACAAGGGCATCCGGGAATACGAGGACGGCAATCGGAAATACGAGGACGGCCTGAAAACCTATGCCACCAGCAAAAAAGAGCTGGACGAGGCGCTGATGGCTCTGGATTCCGGCGAGGAGGATTTGCTGGCGGGACAGGCGACCCTGACCCAAGGACAGCAGCAGTTTGCCCAATTGATGGGCGGCGTGACGCAGATGGTCAACGGCGTGCTGCAAATGCAGGGACAGCCCGGTTTTCCGGCGGATGGCGGCGCTCTGCTGACCGCTATGGCAGATCCCGCGATGGCGGCGACGGTGGATGGCATTTTGAATCAGGCACTGCAAAATCCCCAAGCGGCACAGCTGAAAGCCGGATTGGAGCAATTGAGGGCCGCCACGGGTGCGGCAACCTATTCTGCCGCCCTGTTGGGGACACAGCAGCAATTGAAAATGGGCGAGGCGGCGTTTCAAGAGGGCGCGGCGGAGTTTAGCAGTGGTTGGGCGCAGTATGAGGATGGCAAAAAGAAGCTGCAACAGGCCAAGGTGGATTTGGAGGCCGCCAAGCTGGAAATCGACCGCAATCGAAAGAAGCTGGTGGACGGACAGCGGGAGCTGGACGATGCCAAAATCGAGCTGGCGGATGCCAAGACAAAGCTGGACGACGGCTGGTCGGACTATGCCGACGGAAAGCAGGAGCTGGCGGATGCCCGGCAGGAGCTGATCGACCAAGTGGCGGATGCCAAGCGGGAAATCGCCGACGCAGAGCACGATTTGCGGCAGGGCGAAATCGACTATCAGGACGGCCTTGCGGAGTATCGGGACAAAAAGGCAGAGGCAGAGGAGAAGATCGCCGACGGCGAAAAAGAGCTGGCAGATGCCCGCCGGAAAATCGCCGACATCGGGGACAGCGAGTGGTATGTGCTGGATCGGGACTCCAACCCCGGCTATCTGGCCTTTGGACAGGACGCAGATCGGATGGCAAATCTGGCGACGGTGCTCCCCCTGCTGTTTTTCTTGGTGGCGGCGCTGGTCTGCCTGACCACCATGACCCGGATGGTGGAGGAGCAGCGGGTGCAGATCGGCTGTCTCAAGGCACTGGGCTACAGTCGGTTTTCCATCTCTCGCAAATATCTGGGCTATGGCCTGCTGCCGGCTCTGCTGGGCAGCGGACTGGGTCTCGCCATCGGCTATACCCTGTTTCCCAAGATGATTTTCACCGCCTATCAAATCATGTATCAGGTGCCGGATATCCAGCTCCACACCTATGGGGACATCACGGCGCTGTCCCTGCTGGCCTCGGTGTTCTGCACCACGGTATCCACCCTGTGGGCGTGTCTCTCCACCCTGTCCTCCACCGCGGCAGAGCTGATGCGTCCCCGGGCGCCCAAGCCCGGCAAACGGGTGCTGCTGGAATATATCCGCCCCCTGTGGCGGCGGATGAGCTTTAACTTAAAGGTCACCGCCCGGAATCTGTTCCGCTATCAAAAGCGGTTTTGGATGACAGTCATCGGCATCGGCGGCTGCACGGCGCTGATCATCGCGGGCTTTGGCCTGCGCAGCTCCCTGCTGGTGTCCATGGTCACCCAGTACGACGATCTGTATCACTACACCGCACAGCTGATCACCGAGGACAATCTGCTGGACACCGAGCGAGCCGCCATCGACGACTATCTGCGTGGCGAGCCGGACGTTCTGGAATTCGCCGCCGGTCGCATGGTGTCGGTGACGGCGGAGTCCCCCGCCTATTCCACCACCTCCTATTTAGAGGTGGCGAAGGCCGCTGACGTGGGCGAATTTGTCACCCTGCGGGACAGCAAAACGGCAGAGCCCCTGACCCTGACCGACGACGGCGTGAT
>JAVVOA010000106.1:0-3054 GCA_036656515.1 Oscillospiraceae bacterium
CCTTACCTACCGATGAAACCCTATACACACCACAGCAACATTCTCTGAAATTTTGTGTGATTTTTCGTGTGACACTATACTAAGCCCATTCGGGAACATTGTCAACCCCACAGCGAAAAGCAGGGGGTTGGCTGCAAAATGGGCTTGTGGAAAGCGGGGGAAATATGCTATAATTAAACCTTACAGCGATTTGCGTTTTTTGGTGCAATTGACCAGAGAGGGGGCGGGACACATGGGCGTTCACGACGGACATCGAGAGAAGAAAAAAGCACAGTTTCTCGCCCATGGGCTGGATGCCTTCGCCGATCACGAGGCCTTGGAGCTGCTCCTGTTTTACGCCATCCCCAGACGGGACACCAACGAGACCGCCCACCTGCTGATGGAGCGCTTTGGCACGCTGGATGCGGTGTTTTCCGCCCCGATAGAGGAACTGCGTCAGGTGGAGGGCTTGGGCGACCACGCCGCCACTCTACTCAAGCTGGTGCCCCAGATCGACCGCCGCGCCCGACTGGCGGCAGCGGAGCGGGAGGACATCCTCAACTCCACCCAACGGGCGGGGGCGTATCTGCTGGAACGGTTTGCGGGGGAGAAAAACGAGATTCTCTATGAATTGTGTTTAGATCGCAAGGGCAAGCTGATTGCCTGTCGCCGACTGGCAGAGGGCAGCGTCAGCGCGGTGGCCATCAACATCCGCCGTCTGGTGGAAAATGCCCTCCTCTCCGGCGCATCGGGCATCATTCTGGCCCACAACCATCCCAGTGGCGTGGCTCTCCCCTCTCAGGATGACTACAGCGCCACCAAGCTGGCGGAGGATGCCCTCCGCACGGTGAATATCCCCCTGCTGGATCACATCATTGTGGCGGACAACGATTTTGTCTCGCTGGCGGATTCCGGCTTTTTGCGGGGCTAAAGCAAAGGAGTAAGCGATGCCGAAATTTGAAGTGGTCTCCCCCTTCCAGCCTGCCGGCGACCAGCCGGAGGCCATCGACGCTCTGGCAGAGGGCTTGGAAAACGGCTTGGACGAACAGGTGCTTCTGGGCGTCACCGGCTCCGGCAAGACCTTTACCATGGCGAAGGTCATCGAGCGGGTGCAGCGCCCCGCGCTGGTGCTGGCGCACAACAAAACGCTGGCGGCACAGCTCTGCGCCGAGTTTCGGGAGTTTTTCCCCAACAACGCCGTGGAGTATTTTGTCTCGTATTACGATTATTATCAGCCGGAGGCCTATATCCCCCACACGGACACCTTCATCGAAAAGGATGCCTCCATCAACGCGGAGATCGAGCGGCTCCGCCACTCCGCCACGGCGGCGCTGTTCGAGCGGCGGGACGTGATCGTGGTGGCCTCGGTCTCCTGCATCTATGGTCTGGGCGATCCCATCGACTATGCCAATTTGGTCATCTCTCTGCGGCAGGGACAGACCAGAGACCGGGACGAATTTCTCCGCAAGCTGGTGGAGATCCGCTATGAGCGGAACGACATCGCCTTTGACCGCAATATGTTTCGGGTGCGGGGGGACACGGTGGAGCTGTATCCCGTCTATTCGGCGGGCACCGCCATCCGGGTGGAGTTCTTCGGCGACGAGATCGAGCGCATTTCCGAGTTCAATCCCGTCACCGGCACGGCGACCCGGGTGCTGGCTCACGTCGCCATCTATCCCGCCTCCCACTATGTGACCACCAAGGAGAAGATGGAGCGCGCCATCGGGGAGATTCGGGAGGAGATGGAGCGCCAGACCAAGCTGTTTACGGACAACAACCAATTGGTCGAGGCACAGCGTCTCCGCCAGCGGACGGAATATGACATGGAGATGATGATCGAGCTGGGCTATTGCACCGGCATCGAAAACTACTCCCGGGTGATTTCCGGCCGACCGGAGGGCTCGCCCCCCATGACCCTGCTGGACTATTTTCCCAAGGATTTTGTGCTGTTTGTGGATGAGTCCCATGTGACCCTGCCCCAGATCCGCGCCATGTACAACGGCGATCGCGCCCGGAAGGACAGTCTGGTGCAATACGGCTTTCGTCTGCCCTGCGCCTATGACAACCGACCGCTGAAATTCGACGAATTTACAGAGCGGATTCGTCAGGCGATCTTTGTCTCCGCCACCCCCGCCCCCTATGAAAAAGAGCGGGCAGGGCAGATCGTGGAGCAGGTCATCCGCCCCACGGGACTGCTAGATCCCCGGGTAGAGGTGCGTCCCGTCACGGGACAGATTGACGATTTGATGGGCGAGATCGCCGCCCGCGCCGCCCGGAACGAGCGGGTGCTGGTGACCACCCTGACCAAAAAGATGGCAGAGGATTTGACCGACTATCTCCGCAACGCCGGCATGCGGGTGCGCTATATGCACAGCGACGTGGAGACCATCGCCCGGATGGAGCTGATTCGGGATTTGCGGCTGGGCGAATACGACGTGCTGGTGGGCATCAACCTGCTGCGAGAGGGCTTGGATTTGCCGGAGGTGTCTCTGGTGGCGGTGCTGGACGCGGACAAGGAGGGCTTTTTGCGGAGCGAAACCTCTCTGGTGCAGACCATCGGTCGGGCGGCGCGGAATGCCGAGGGCTTGGTCATCCTATATGGCGACAAGGTGACCCGCTCCATGGCGGCGGCAATGGATGAAACCAATCGCCGGCGCAAGATTCAGGGCGACTATAACACCGCCCACGGCATCGTGCCGAAGACCATCCGCAAAAGCGTCCGGGATGTGCTCGAGATCTCCAAGGCGGCATCGGACGACCACAAGACCAAGCACCGCAGTCTCACACCCAGTGATCGAGAGGCGGAGATTCTCCGTCTGGAAAAGGAGATGAAGGAGGCATCCAAGCTGTTGGAGTTTGAGTATGCCGCCATTCTCCGGGATCGCATCATCGAGCTAAAGGGCATGCAGTGAGGGCTGACCCCGCAGGGGGGGTGCGGCGACCCGCCGCGGGGGGGACGGGGGTTTCCCCGGCTCCCGCCGGGGTGCCCTCCCGGGCAGGGCGGCTCCCGCCGGGGGAAAGCATCTTTTTCCACGCGGAAAAAGACGCTTTGCAGAAAAAGGCGTACCGCGGGAA
>JAVVOA010000107.1:0-3047 GCA_036656515.1 Oscillospiraceae bacterium
TTTCTTTGGTTCTTTCTTTTTCAAAAGAAAGAAGACGTATCCCTCGTCCCGATAGGGCTTTTTCAAATCCTACAGCCCAACATCATGTGATCATTAAAGTTTTTGCCCCGCTTTTTTCAAAAAGCGGGCGTACCCTCCCCGCGTACTCCCCCCTGCGGCTGTTTATTTCTCGATTGCCGCTGTGGCGAAGCTGTTGTTCACCACTGCGTCGAAGTCCGGGCGGGCAGTGAGCTCGCCGGCGGTCTCCATGACAGTTTCCAGCCGCTCCAAGGCGGATTGCTCCATCACGGGGGTAGCCGTCCACGCGTCGATGTCCAGATAGCGCTGGGCGACGGCGGTCAGCACCTCCACGGAGGTGTCGGGGAAGGCGTCGGCGACTGCCTCGGCGATCTCCCGGGCGGTGTGGGTCTGCACCCACGTCTGTCCCCGGGCGACGGCGTTGGTAAACCGCTGGACAACGTCGGCGTTCTCCTCCAGATAGCTCTCGGCGGCAAAATAGGCGGTGTAGGGAATCTCGCCGCTGTCCTGTCCGATGGAGGTCAGCACAACGCCCTTGCCCTCCTGCTCCAGCAGGGTCGCCGTGGGCTCGAACAGCGCCACATAGTCCCCCTGTCCGCCGGTGAAGGCACCCGCCATCATGTTGAACTGGATGGAGGTGTCCACCACGGCATCCACCTGGGGCACGATGCCGTTTTGCCGCAGGACGTATTCCAGCGTCATCTCCGGCATACCGCCCTTCCGTCCGCCGATGATGGTCTTGCCCTTTAAGTCAGACCACGCAAAGGGCGCGTCGCTCCGTCCCACCAAGAACGAGCCATCCCGCTTGGTCAGCTGGGCAAAGACCACGGGCGCGTCTGCCCGCCCCTCGTTGTGGACATAGATGCAGGCCTCGGGCCCGGCGAGGCCGATGTCCGCCTGCCCCGCCAGCACAGCGGTCATCACCTTGTCGGCACCGCCGCCGTTGGTCAGCTGGACATCCAGACCCTCCTGGGCGAAAAAGCCCAGAGACAGGGCGGCATATTGGGGCGCATAGAATACGGAATGGGTCACCTCGGACAGGCGTACGGTGGTGGTCTCCTGCTGTTTGCCGCAGGCGACACAGAGGGTCAGGGTCAGCGCAAGGGTAAGTACCGTGGCAAGAATTCGTTTCATACAGTCACTCCTAATCATTTTTGGAGAAATGCGCATCAAAAAAGAAGCCGCGTCAGGGCTTTTTCCAGCCATAGGATTCCCTGATACATCAGCGCGGCAAGGGCGGCGAGAATCAGCACGGTGGTCATCACCAAATCCATCTGAAACACCTGTGAGCCATAGACGATTAGATAGCCTAAGCCAGCCCGGGACACCAAAAATTCGCCCATGATCACCCCCACCCACGACAGTCCCACGTTGACCTTGAGGGCGTTGATCAGGGTGGAAAAATTGGCGGGCAGCACCAGCTTGCGGAGAATCTGCCCGCGGGACGCGCCCAGTGTCCGCATGAGGCGGATTTTTTCCGGGTCTGTGGAGAGAAAGCCGTTGTGCATCTCCAAAATGGTGACAATCAGGGAGATGGCTAGGGTCATGGCGATGATGGAGGCGGGTCCCGCGCCGATCCAGACGATGAACACCGGCCCCAGCGCCGTCTTGGGCAGGGAGTTGAGCACCACCAGATAGGGATCCAGCACCCGGGAGAGAAAGTCGCTCCACCACAGCAGGATGGCGACGGCACTGCCGCACAGCGTCCCCAAGACGAAGCCGACGATCGTCTCTAGGCAGGAGACACCGATGTGCAGTCCCAAGTCCCCGGAGCGATAGAGATTCCCGGCGGTCTCCACCATGCGGGACGGACTGCTGACGATAAAGGCGTCGATCAGTCCCAGACGCGCCGCCAGCTCCCAGCCCGCGAACAGGGTCACCAGCAGCAGGATTTGCAGCACCCGGACAGCGACGCGGTTTCGCTTGCGCCGGTGCAGATAGCGCAGTCGATCAGGAGAGGGCAGCGGTTCCATGGACATCCAGCTCCTTCCAGATGGTGTTGAAATAGCCGCGAAAGGCGGGGTGATCCCGCCGTGCCAAGGGGGGCAGTCCCCGCAGCGCCCCCAAGTCGTGGATGGCCTTCACCACCGACGGGCGGTCGGAGAGCACCAGCACCCGGTCGGAGAGGCTGATGGCCTCGGAGATGTCGTGGGTGACCAGCAGGGCGGTCTTATGCTCCTGCCGGATGATGTCATAGATGTCGGCGGAGACGGCCAGGCGGGTTTGATAGTCCAGCGCGGAAAAGGGCTCGTCAAGCAGTAAAATGCGGGGGTTGGTGGCGAGGGTGCGGATGAGGGCACAGCGCTGGCGCATTCCGCCGGAGAGCTGGGCGGGCGCTTTGGACGCAAAGTCCGCCAGCCCATAGCGGGACAGCAGCGCCCGCACCTGTCCCTGATGGACGGCATCGTTTTGGTGGGACAGCTCCAAGCCCAGCGTCACATTGCCCCAGATGCTGCGCCATGCGAACAGCTGATCCCGCTGGGGCATATAGCCGATGCGGGACGAGGTGCCGGTGACCGGCTCGCCGTCCACAAAAACGGTGCCGGCAGTGGGCGGCTCCAGCCCTGCGATGATGGACAGCAGGGTGGATTTTCCGCAGCCGGAGGGCCCCACAAGGCTGACAAATTCGCCGTCCTCTATCCCAAAGGTCACATCCCGCAGTGCCGCCACCTCGCCGTCCGGAGATTGATAGGTCAGCGCCACCTGTTGTAAATCCACAAGCATATCGGAAGGCTCCTTCCTGTGGCAGTTCCGAAACACAGAGCGGGGTGTTTTTTCCCCGCGCTCTGTTTCATCATATGGCACAGCCGCCGATTGGTGAAACGGTTTTTGCCCAGAAAAAAGCAGCCGGAAAAAATCCGACTGCCGTGGCGAGGACGGGGGATACGGAGAGTACGCCCACTTTTTGAAAAAAGTGGGACAAAAACTTTTAATGATCTGATGGATAGGGCGTTTCCATTTGAATTGGCACGGAAAATATTGGGGCAAGGGCTGCGTTGCAGGGGACGGATGGCATCCGTCCCCTGCCG
>JAVVOA010000108.1:0-2912 GCA_036656515.1 Oscillospiraceae bacterium
CTTGAGTTGGAGGGACAGGAGTTCCCGCTCCCCTTGCAGCAGCTCCTTTTCCCGGGTGCTTTTGAACATGTCCAGCAGCAGGAAATAGGCGGCGAGGGTCATGACAAACAGCATGATGCGCAGGGGGAAGGTCTGGATGGGCACGGTTGCTTCATAGTTATATCTTCCCAGTAAAAAGCCAATTATATTGTATAAAAACGGAATGATACAAAACCGCAACAGCCCCGTCTGCCTGCCGTGCTCCAACATATAGACGAAGCCGGGCTTGAAAAACCGGTACACGAGAAACAGCAGCAGTCCACAGATGCACAGGCTGGTTGGCACCGTCAGCAGCAGGGAAGGGCCATAGAGGCGCACCAGCAGCGCATTGGCCAGCATCAGGGGAAAGGCCAGAAAGATGGCGGTGAGGGTGGCGAAAATCACGGGGATCAGCCCCTGCTCCGAGAGATAGAAAAACAGCAGAAGAACAGGCAACTGGGCAAACAGCCCATAAAATTTGATATAGCCCTCGTGCCCCAGATGATGCCCCGCCAGCAGATTGCACAGAACGATCAGCGCCATGCCGGCGACGAGAACCAGACGCTTCCACCGGGAGAGGGAGGAGAGTCGCAGATCCAGCAGCAGTCCAATCAGGGTCGCCGCATACAGCAGCACCGTGGTGGACAGGAAAATGGTTCGCAAGAGCAGTTGCATCAAAATCCCCCTCTTTCTATCCATAGAGTATAGCAAATTTGGGAGAAAAAAGAAACATCAAACGAAAATGTAAGCTTTTTGGTGCAGATGGAGGGTGGGCGGGAGGAAAAATCATACGCCCTTACCATTGGGGCGGTTTGAGATGCATTTCGCGCCGAAAGGATTTTTTCCCCGCTCTATTTGCTATTCTGTCTCGTAAGAAGACTGAGGAAGACTGGGGTACACAAACGAACATAATAGGAGGAACTCATATGAAGAAGTTTAGACACATCCTCTCTCTGCTGCTGGTGGTCACAGCACTTACGGGGCTGATGACCGTGGGCGCCAGCGCCGCATCGGACGATCAGCTCTTAGAGGCAAAGGCACTCTCTGCAATGGGACTGTTCATGGGCTATGACAATACCGGCAACAACTTTGGCTTGGACAACACCCTGACCCGGGAGCAGGCACTGGCGCTGCTCATCCGCATGAAGGGCGAGGCCGCCGCCGCCGAGGCTTGGACGGGCCCGCTGCCCTATACCGATGTCTCTACCGGCAACAAACTGCTGCCCTATATCGGCTATGGCAAGGAAATGGGCTATACCAAGGGCGTTGGCAATGGCAACTTTGGCGTTGGCCGCACCGCCGGCATGCAGGAAATGACCGTGTTTGCCCTCCGCGGTCTGGGCTATAGCGACAGCAAGACCGTGGGCGATTTTGACTGGAACTCTGCACTGTCCGCCGCGAAAAGCGTGGGCGTGCTGGACAGCACCAAGGTCATCAAGCCCTTTACCCGGGGTCATGTGGTGGACATTCTGACCAACACACTGGCCTCCAACGTCAAGGGACAGAACTATGACCTGCTGTCCAATCTGATGAATAACAACGTGGTCTCTCAGGCGCAGTATGACAAGGCGCTGGAGATCATAAACGGCACCCCTCAGGTGAAGTACGACATCGCCGCCGGCACCTATACCCTCAAGTGTCTGGGCAACAACCTCCGTGTGACCTCGGACAAAATGGAGCTGCGGAACACCTCTCCCGCCCAGACCTTCACCATTACCAATCAGGACGGATGCAGCTATATCAAGACCGCTGATGGCTACTATGTGGGCATCACCAGTCTGGCAAAGGGCACACAGCTCGTTCTGGGCACCACCCCCTATTCTTGGCTGATCAAAAAGCAGAGCGGCAGCACCTATACCATTCGCTCTGCGGAGAAGACGGATCTGGTGGTCAACGCCTGTGAGGAAAAGAGCGCCAACGGCACAAAGATCATCGTCTGGCCTCACTCCGGTGCGCCCAAGAACGCTCTGATCACCTTTACCGCCGCCGGCAAAACGACTGCTGTCACCGGCGTGCAGCTGGATCAGACCACCGTCAAGGTGACCGTGGGCAAGACCGTCCAGCTCACCGGTTCCACCGTCCCCGCAAATGCCACCAATCAGAAGGTGACGTGGAGCTCCAGCGCGTCCTCCGTCGCCAAGGTGGACAGCAACGGCGTGGTCACCGGCGTGAAGGCCGGCACCGCCACCATCACCGTCAAGACCGTGGACGGCGGCAAAACCGCCACCTGCAAGGTGACCGTCACCGCCGCCACAGACAAGCTGATCAAAAGCGCTGTCACCCTCCGCAACCAGACCGGCAAATCCATCACCGAGCTGTATATCACCGATTCCAGCCTGTCCAGCTATGATGCTGAATTTTTGAAGGAGAGCGGCTACAGCTCCTTCTCCCACAACAAGACCATCACCAGAACCTTCGAGTTCTATGCGGACACCAAATTCGACATCCTGATCCGCTTCGCCGATGGCAGCGAGGCCGAGGCACTGGGTCTCTCCTTTGCCAAGGGAACCACCTCTCCCTGCGATTTGACGCTGGGCACAAAGGAAGCCATCTTGGCTCGCAACGGCGTTACCCTCGCCAGAGTCAGCTTCGAGAACAAGGCAAACGATCTGGATGCCAAGAGCAAGGCAGTGACCGATCGCTATAACAAGGCGATTGCCCGCTATAACACGTTGATTGCCGAGTGCGAGAAATTGGGTCTGGACAAGGATCCCGCCTTCGTCAAGGACATGAACGCAATCATCACGGAAGTCAACAAGATGGGCAAGATCATCGGCGAGGGCATCGGCGTGCTCACCGACGCGCAGATCAAGGAATTCACCGCGAATCTCAACGAGTTGGATGCCTTTATGACCCAGATGGAGACCCTGATCAAGAACACCTCCGCCAAGCCC
>JAVVOA010000109.1:0-2904 GCA_036656515.1 Oscillospiraceae bacterium
CTTTCAACTTTAAAACGCGGTTTTCATGCAGACACCCCGCCGGAAGTCCGGCGTTCGATGGACGGGCTTTGGCCGGTCATCGCCAGTTGAAATTCCCACGGTTTCCACAATTAAAACGAAGTTTTAATTGTGGTGGGAACAACAGGGCTCGAACCTGTGACCCTCTGCTTGTAAGGCAGATGCTCTCCCAGCTGAGCTATGCTCCCGTGGTCTCGCCGCTTGTCGAACGGCAAGGGTTATTATACTAAAAGCCTGTCCTTCTGTCAAGGCAATTTGCAAAAGTTTTTCTCTTTTCCCGTTCTTTCCGAAAAACGAGCAAAAATATCCGCTCTTTTTTTGCCCGTTTTTCGCCGCAAACCCTTACCGTTTCTGGATTTCCTTCAACAGCGCCCCCAGCTCCGCCGCCGTGAACCGCTGCACCCGATCGCAGAACTGACAGGTCAATTCTGCCCCGCCCTGCTCGTCCAAGATGCTTTGCAGCTCCGTTGTGCCCAAGCTGATCAGCGCCCGCTCCACCCGCTCTCGACTGCAATAGCAGCGGTAGGCGATGGCGTCCTTTTCCAAAATCTCCAACTCGAAGTCGGACAGCACCCGGCGGAGCAGGGCCTCGGGATCGTCGTTGCCGTCCAGCAGTCCTGTGACGCTGCCAGCCGCCAGCACGCCGCCCTCCACCCGGGCAATCACGTCCTCCGGCGCACCGGGCAGCAGCTGGATCAGATAGCCACCCGCCGCCCGGACGCTCTGATCCCGCTCCACCAGCACGCCCAGACCGCAAGCCGTTGGAATTTGCTCGGACTCCACGAAATACGCCGCCAGATCCTCGGCGATCTCGCCGCCCAGCAGCGCCACGCTGCCCACATAGGGCTCCTTCATCCGCAGATCCCGCAGCACGGTCAGGGTGCCGTCCGTGCCCACTGCGCCGCCCACGTCCAGCTTGCCATCCGGACGGAGGGGCAGATCCAGCTGGGGATTCTGGACATAGCCCCGGACATTGCCGTCGCAGTCCGACACCGCCAGCACCGTGCCCAGAGGGCCGCCGCCCTTGAATTGCAGGGTTACAGTGCCGTTTTGTGCCTTTAGGGCATTGCCCATCATAGATGCCCCCGCCAGCGCCCGCCCCAGCGCCGCCGTGGCCACAGGGAGGGTGGTGTGGATATTCCGGGCACGCTCGGTCAGCACCCGGGTAGAGACCGCCGTGGCCTTCACAAAGCCATCCCGGGTGATGGCGCGAATCAATTGATCTTCCATGCTCTGCTCCTATTCTCTGATACAGGTAAAAATAAGCCGTGCCTCATCGGGCTTCGGCGGGGTCTTTTTCAAATCGCCATACACATGGATGTGCCCGAAGCCCGCCGCTGTCAGATAGCTCCGCAGCTCGTCCTCGCCATAGGCGCGCTCCCGATGCTCCTCCCGACTGCGGCACCAGCGACCGTCCTTTTGCCGCTGAAAAATATCCATCCCATACTGGACGATTTTGGTGCGGGGGGCATACTCCGTCCGCCAGACGCAGAAGACATCCTCTGTCTCGTCCAAAAACACCTGTCCCGCCAGACGCTCCAATTTATAGACCGAGTTCACGTCGAACACAAACAGTCCCCCGGGGGCGATGAACAGGTGGAGCCGCGCCAGCGTGCGCTGCAAGTCCTTGGGGCTCGTCAGATAGTTCAAACTGTCCAGACAGCAGACCGCCGCGTCCACCGTGCCGTACAGATCCAGCTTTTGCATGGACTGGTGCAGGAAGATCGGGCGCTCGCCCTCGACCTCCCACGCCTTTTGCTGTGCCACCGCCAGCATATCCTCTGACCCGTCCGCGCCGATGAGCTCATAGCCCCGCTCTGCCAGCAGGCAGGTCAGGGTGCCGGTGCCGCAGGCGAGATCCAGCACCGTGTGGACGGGAATCCGGCTGGTTTGAAAGAGCTTTTCCAGATAGTCCGCCCGTTTTCGATAGCCCACGTCGGTGGTCAGCGCGTCATAGGAGCCGGCCAATGCCTCGTAGCTGCTCATTGCTTGAGCCGGGCGAATGCCAGCTCATAGCCGCCCGCCCCATAGCTGAGGGCGCGGTTGACCCGGCTGATGGTGGCGGAGGAGGCGCCGGTTTTTTCCAAAATGTCGTTATAGATCATACCGCCCTCCAGCAGCTCTGCCACCGCAAACCGCTGCTCCATCGCCCGCAGCTCTGAGATGGTACAGAGATCCTCGAAGAAGGCATAGCACTCCTCCTCTGTCCGCAGGGTCAGAATGGCGCGATAGAGCGCGTCATTTTTTTCTTTTTTCCCGATTTTCACCATGTCTGCGCACCCCTTTCCGTTTTTTGATATCCCTGTTATTTTAGCATAGTACAGTGCGAAAGTAAAGACCTGCCGCACCGCTTTTTGCATCGCTGCATAGATTGGGGAAAGCAACTGCGAGGGCGCGGCGAAAGGATGGTCGCATTGACAGACTTCCTGCAATTGGAGACACCAGAGACAACGGTGCGGGACTGGACGGTGGATGGGATCCCGGTGCTGTCCGCCGCTCTCACGCTGCCGCATCCGGTGGGCGCGGAGCGTCGCCAGCGGCGCATTGCCCGGTATTATCAGCAATTTGCACGCAGCTATCTGCACTACTGCGACAGCTTTCTCTTTCCCCGCGCCGCCGAGGGCTATCGGCTGGCGGTGGCGGCAAGCACGCCTCTGCCCGCCTTTACCGCACGCCTGTCCTATCAGGTCACCTACAACCAAAACGGGCTGTTCAGCCTGTACTTAGACGCGGAGGAGCGGGGGGACGGCGGGCGGCTCACCGTCCGGCGGGGGGACACCTGGGAGCTGTCCTCCGGCATGACCCTGCCCCTGCCCAGCTTTTTCCCGCCTCACACCCCGTATCGCAAGCTGCTGACACAGCTGGCGCGGGCGGAGGTGGAGCGCC
>JAVVOA010000110.1:0-2898 GCA_036656515.1 Oscillospiraceae bacterium
GCTGAGCTACTTAAACACCACCTACCTGCCCTCGATTCTCACCAAGGTGGACGAAAAAATCGCGGCGCAGAGCGCAACACCCACTGCCGCCGCCAACTTCACCGTGGTCTCTCTGGAAAAGGGACAGACCCTCCGGGGCGATTTGGGCTGCGAGGTGCTACTGCGGGTGGGGACAGCCGTCTGCGTGGCGGATTCCGCGCCGGGACTGGTGGACAGCACCGACGGCGGCTCCCTGCAAAACGGCGGCGGTCTGGTGAAAAACCACCTGTACCTGATGACCATCGAAAACCGGGGCGTCAAGGCGACCGCCGACGGGGTGAAGCTGATGACCCGGGGCAGCTATACCATCGGCTAACGCGCGGGGACAAGCTACGCGCTTTTTCGAGAAAAAGCTGCGCAAAAAGCTTTGATGAGAGTTTGGACAATTTGTCCGGAAATAGACGAAGGGGCGGATACCATCCGCCCCTTCGTCTATTTTCCAAAAGACTCTCGTATATCGCGATTAGACAGCACAGAGGGGCGGATGGTATCCGCCCCTCTGTCCGTTTCTCGACCAATGGTGTAGCCCTATCTAAACTCTCACAAAAGTTTTTGCCAGGCTTTTTTCAAAAAGCCGCGTACTTAGCCCCCGCGCGTACCCCGCCTAGATCTTCGTGATGTCGATGGGGCGCAGATCTTCGCTCCGACCCTGCTCCCGCACGGTCAGCAGGGCGCGGGCGGTGTCGATGGCGGTGACGCAGAGGGTGCCGTGCTCCACGGCGCAGCGCCGAATCTGGAAGCCATCGGAGTGTCCCCGCTTGCCGTGTGTGGGCGTGTTGACGATGAGATCGATGGTGCCGCCAGATATCATGTCCAGAATGTTGGGGTGTGCCTCGGACACATAGGCGACGGTGCGGCAGGGGATGGCGGCGGCAGTCAGGGCGGCGGCGGTGCCGGCAGTGGCAAAAATCTCAATGCCCAGCTCTGCCATGCCCTGTGCGATGGAGAGAATCTCCTCCTTGTCCTCGTCCCGGACGGTGAGAATCACCCGCCCGCCCCGCTTGGGTGCCCGCATGCCCGCACCCTTAAAGGCCTTTAGCAGCGCCTGGGGATAGGAGCTGTCCAGCCCCAGCACCTCGCCGGTGGACTTCATCTCCGGCCCCAAGCCGGTGTCCACGTCGGTGAGCTTTTCAAAGGAGAATACCGGTGCCTTCACCGCATAGTAGGGCGCTTCCGGATAGAGCCCCACGCCATAGTCCAAATCACGCAACTTCTGCCCCAGCATGACCCGGGTGGCAAGGTCGATGATGGGCACGCCGGTGACCTTGGAGATATAGGGGATGGTGCGGGAGGAGCGCGGATTGACCTCGATGACGTATACGCCCTCCTCGAACAGGATGAATTGGATGTTGATCAGCCCGATGACCCCCAGCGCAGAGGCCAGCTGCTTGGTGTATTGCAAAATCGTCTGCTTCTGATTGTCTGAAATATGCAGCGGGGGATAGACGGAGATGGAGTCGCCGGAGTGGATGCCCGCCCGCTCAATGTGCTCCATGATGCCGGGGATCAAGATGTCCTCCCCGTCGAATACGCCGTCCACCTCCACTTCCCGCCCCATGAGATACTTGTCCACCAAAATGGGATGCTCCTGCACGGTGAGATTGATGATGCGCATAAAATTGGTGATGTCCCGATCCTGATAGGCGATTTCCATGCCCTGCCCGCCCAGCACATAGGAGGGTCGCACCAGCACGGGATAGCCCACCTCGTGGGCGGCGGCAAGGGCTTCCTCCGCGGTATAGACCGTCCGTCCGGCGGCGCGGGGGATGTGGCACTGACTGAGAATGGCATCGAACCGCTCTCTGTCCTCGGCGGCATCCACCCCGTCGGACGAGGTGCCCAGAATGGGCACGCCCATGTCCGTCAGCGCTTGCGCCAGCTTGATGGCGGTCTGTCCGCCGAACTGCACCACCGCGCCAAAGGGACGCTCCAGCTCCACCACGGCAGCCACATCCTCGGCGGTCAGCGGCTCGAAATACAGCTTGTCCGCCACGTCGAAGTCGGTGGAGACGGTCTCTGGGTTGTTGTTGATGATGATGGTCTCGCAGCCCAGCTTTTTCAGCGCCCAGACTGAGTGGACAGAGCAATAGTCAAACTCGATGCCCTGCCCGATGCGAATGGGGCCAGAGCCCAACACCAGCACCTTGCGCTTGGGGGCGGGTACCTCCCGGCGGTGGGCATCGATGGGGGCGGCGGCCAGGAAGGGTGCCTCGGGGATGTGGGGGGCAAGAGCGCCCACAGGGGGCAGGTGTACCGGCTCTGCCGCCTCGTTTTCCCCGTCATAGGTGGAGTAGTAGTAGGGGGTCTGCGCCTCGAACTCGGCGGCACAGGTGTCCACCATCTTAAAGGCGGGGATAATGCCATAGCCCACCCGCAGAGACTTGACCTCCGCCTGCTCGCGACCGGCGAGGGCGGCGATCCACGCGTCGGAGAAGCCCAGCTCCTTGGCAGAGCGGAGGGTGTCCGCGTCCAAGCTGCCCCGTTCCAGCGTGTTTTCCATGTCCACAATATTTTGAAAGCGATCGAGAAACCACAGATCGTATTTGGTGATTTTGTTGATTTTCTCCGGCGAGAAGCCCCGACGCAGTGCCTCGGCGACGATGAACAGCCGCTGATCGTCGATATTCACCAAGCGCTCCTCGATTTCCTCGGTGTACAGCTCGTCTAAGCCTGACAGGCGCAAGGACTTTACAGGCAGCTCCAAGGAACGGATTGCCTTCATCAGCGCCCCCTCAAAGGAGTTGCCGATGGCCATCACCTCGCCGGTGGCCTTCATCTGGGTGCCAAGGGTGCGGCTGGCGGTGGTAAACTTGTCAAAGGGCAGGCGGGGGATTTTTAGGACGCAATAGTCCAGCGTCG
>JAVVOA010000111.1:0-2833 GCA_036656515.1 Oscillospiraceae bacterium
AGCAGCTCATAGATATTCCACACGCCGCCCAGAGGACGCACCAAGTACTTCCAGATGAACACCATGGCGCCGCCGGACAGCATGCCCGCCAGAGCGCCCCACAGGTTGGTGCGCTTCCAGAACAGGGAGAACATGACCACGGGGCCAAACGCCGCGCCAAAGCCCGCCCATGCGAACGACACGATGCCAAACACAGAGCTGTCCGGGTTGCGCGCCAAGAACATGGCGATCACTGTGATGCCCATCACCGTCAGCCGTGCCACCAAAATCTTGCGCTTTTCCGTCATTTTCAGCTTCAGCACGTCGCACATCAGGTTCTGCGACACGCTGGAGGATGCCGCCAGCAGCTGGGAGTCCGCCGTGGACATGGTGGACGCCAGAATGCCCGCCAGCACCACGCCCGCCAGAAGCGCCGCCACAATGCCATATTGACTCAGCAGATCCGCGATCCGCACAATGATGGTCTCGGAGGCAGTGCCCTCTAACACGGGAATCACGCCCACCTTGGACATACTGTAGCCCACGATGCCGATGAGTACCGCCACGATCATGGAGATGACCACCCACACGGTGGCAACACGGCGAGACAGGGTCAGCTTGCGCTCATCCTCGATTGCCATGAAGCGCAGCAGGATATGGGGCATACCGAAATAGCCCAGTCCCCACGCCAGCGTGGATACTATATTTAAGAAGCCATAGGGGCTGGACGTGTTGGTCGCCGCGTCGTGGGTCACCATCATGCCCAGATAGCCGGGCAGTGCCCGGGCGTTTTCCATGACCACATCCATGCCGCCCGCCATGTTGATGCCGAAAATCAGCACCACAAACAGGGCAATGGTCATAATGATGCTCTGGATAAAGTCGGTGGTAGAGGCGGCGAGGAAGCCGCCCAAGGTGGTATACACCGCGATGACCGCGCCGCTGACAATCATGGCCTTCACATAGTCAAAGCCAAACAGACTGGCAAACAGCTTGCCGCAGGCGGCAAAGCCCGAGGCGGTGTAGGGGATGAAGAAAATCAAGATGACCACGGCGGCGATGCACATTAAGATGTTGCGGTCGTCCCGATAGCGCCGAGAAAAGAAGTCGGGGATGGTGATGGCGTTGGTCTGCATGGAATAGCGCCGGATGCGCTTTGCCACGATCAGCCAGTTTAAATAGGTGCCCACAGCCAAGCCGATTGCCGTCCATCCCGCATCGGCGATGCCGCAGAGATAGGCGACGCCGGGCAAGCCCATGAGAAGCCAACTGCTCATGTCGGAGGCCTCCGCGCTCATGGCGGTGACCAGCGGCCCTAATTTGCGTCCGCCCAGATAGAAGTCGTCCGAGGTCGCGTTTTTCTTGGAACAGTCAAATCCAATCCAAATGACAATCGCCAAGTAAACGACAATGGAAATAATAATGCAGATTTTCGATGTATCCATGGTGTTTCTCCTTCAATTCGCTTTTTGCTCACAATGAGAAATACTATATCATATTTTTTCTCAGAAGGGAACCTTTTTCCAATTTTTTTCCCGCTCCCTTGGTCGCTCTCCCGTTTTGCCATAGTCGGAACACTTTTCACATGGTTGTTGACACTATATAAGGTATACTTTGCAAAATTTTCGCAGTATACTACTCTTAATAACAATACATTGAGGTGACCCATGAAATTTTGGAAAATGAACGGCGCGGGCAATGACTTCCTGATTCTCGACAATTTAGAGGATCATTTGCCCCCGGAGCGCTTTCCCCGGCTGGCAAAAACCCTGTGCGAACGCCATCTCTCTCTGGGGGCGGATGGCTTGATGGTGGTGGACACCCCCACGGCGGGCGGCGACTACAAGATGCTCTTTTACAACGGAGACGGCAGTGTGGGCGAAATGTGCGGCAACGGTGCCCGCTGCATCTGTCGATACGGATATGAGACCGGTCTGGCGGGGGACATCCAGCGAGTGGAGACCACGGCGGGTCTGGTGACGGGACAGCGCATCGACCGGCGGCACTATCGTGTCCGACTCAACGACCCCACGGTCATCGACCTGCACCGGGATGTCACCGTGGACGGTGTGACCTATCCCTGCGCCTATGTGGAGCTGGGCAGTCCGGGACTGCCCCATGCGGCGGTGCCCATGGAAAAGCTGGCGGACATCCCCACGCGGCAACTGTTCGATTTGGGACAGAAGCTGCGGTTCCATCCGGCGTTTCCCAAGGGTGCCAACGTGAATTTCTATGAAATCACCGGCATGGATCGGGTTTACGAGCGCACCTTCGAGCGGGGGGTGGAGGACTTTACCTATGCCTGCGGCACGGGCACCGGCTCGGTGGCGCTGGTGCTGACCCTGTTGGGGCAGGTGTCCGGCAAAGATGTCCGGGTGCAGATGACCGGCGGCGAGCTGACCATCGACATCGACCGACTGGGGGACACCATCCGAAATCTCTACCTGACCGGCCCCACCAATCTGGTGGCCAAGGGCGAGATTTTTGACGAGGAGTTATAGGCTGCACTGCGATGACAAAGCTTGGCTACGCCCGCTTTTTGAAAAAAGCGGGGCAAAAACTTTAGTATGTGCCTTTTCAAAAAGCGGGGTAAAACCGGCGGAAAGTAAGGCAAGTACCTGCTGACATGTGTGAATTTATGAGGAGGAATTTTTGATGGAAAAACAAGCTCTGGGAAAGAAATCCATTTTGAAAAACTATGGACTGCTGGCTGCCATGCTGCTGGCAATCGTACTGGGCTGCGTCTTGGGCGCTATGAATCCGCTGGTCACCGACGCAGAGGGCGCTGTCGTCAGCGCCGGCGCGACAGTCCTAAAGCCGCTGGGTACCGTGTTCATCAACCTGATGTTCTGCA
>JAVVOA010000112.1:0-2803 GCA_036656515.1 Oscillospiraceae bacterium
GGGGGCGACTATGGAGCTGATCCATGTCTCGGCAGAGGTGCTTTCCATCTTGAAGATGGTGGGCTTTGTGGATATTCTCACCATCCGCCCATAGAAAAGCCCGGGGAAGCTCCGCACAAATCCGCCCGCCAATCCATGTGACGGATGGAAGCAGAGATGCCCCAAAACGACAGAGAAAAAGAGAGCGCGGCCAAAAGGGCAGCGCTCTCTTTTATGGTTGGGTGTGGAACCGGACGGCTTTTTCGAAGACGGAGGCAAGTTTGCCCGGCGCAAACAGGACTGCTGCCGCCATCTCGTCTCAGTCCGTATCGGTGGGCGGGGTGCATGTGTCGTACGCCTGCCGCCTATACGTCGGTAAAGATGTAGCCCGCGCCCCGCACGGTTTGGATGATGCCGGTTTTGTCGGGGTCGATTTTCTTCCGCAGACTGGAAATATGTACCAGCAGGGTGCGGACATCGCCCAAGCTGTCGCTGTTCCAGACGGCCTTGTAAATCTGCTGATAGAGCAGCAGCGTGTCGGCGTGGCGGCTCATATAGTCCAGCAGGTCATATTCGATGGTGGAGAGGAGCAGCTCCTCGTCGCCCCGCAGGACACGGTGGTGGACGGTATCCACCGTGAACTGGCGAAAGCTGCGCCTGTCGCCCAGCACCGGCGGCTTGGCGCGGCGAATGATGGCATCGGCGCGAGCCAGCAGCTCGTCAAAGCAGAGGGGCTTGACCATATAGTCATCCCCACCGCTGCGCAGTGCCCGGATGATGGTGTCGCTGTCGTCCAGACAGCTGATGAAGATGATGGGGGTGGTGCAGACGGCGCAGATGGATTTGCAAAGCTCGTCCCCCGTCTTATCCGGCAGCACCATATCCAGCAGAATGAGGTCGTATTGGATGGTCTCCAAAAAGGACAGCGCCTCTGCACAGGTGAAGGCGGCATCTACCTCGTATTGGGAATGGGTCAAAAAAAGCTGAATAATGGAGGACAATTCCCGATCATCCTCTACTAAAAGTGTGCGATTCATAGTTGCCCTCCCGCAGATGGACTTAAGGCAACACCGCACAGTTCACGGCGGCTGCCTTAAGTGCGCCCTTGCATCTTTTTCATCCTCTTGCACAAAAAATCTGACTGCGCAATGCCGCACTTAGAATTGTGCGGGATTGCCTGGATTCTGTGTCCGTTCAAACAACTGCGCATCAGCGCATATCAGGTATATGATATAGTATAAACTAATTTTCCTCAGAAAGGGGCGCAGTTCACGCCGAAAAAGATACAGTTCGCGCAGAAGAACGCAATTATTTTGCATCCTGTCGAAAATACTGGTATAATCAAATCAATCAAAAGAGCGTTGGGCGGCGAGCGGAGGAGACGGCGGATGAGACATACAGAGAAAATCGGACTTGTGTTGGCGGCGGTGGGATTGGCGGTGGCGGTCGTCTTTGGAAGAGGGCTGGATGCCTCGACAGGCTTTTTTTGCGGTCTGGCGTTGCTGGTGGCGGGACTGTTGGAGAGCCTTGTGGTCACAGCCGGAGCCTGTCGGCGGGCCCGGGAAAAGCAGGCGGCGCTGGAGCGGGCGATGGAGGAGCAGCGGCTGGAAAACGAGGAGATGCTGCGCCGGGGCGGCGAGGAAAATCGCCGGGAGATGGAGAACTTTCGCCGGGTGCTGGCGCACCAGCTGCGGATGCCGCTGTCTATCGTGCAGGGCTATGCAGAGATTCTTCTCAAAAATATGACGGAGGACGAGGAACAGCGGCAGGACTATCTGAAAAAGATCTTGGAGCGGACGCGGGGCATCGGCGAAATTATCTCCAAGCAATTTTCCACCTGTCGTGGGGCAGAGGAAATCCCTGCTGTTTTCCAAAAAATCGACCTGATACAATTGCTGACCCGGGCGGGAGAGGACATGCAGACCGTCGCCCGCACCCGGGGGATCAAAATCCAGATTCTCTCCACACAGAACAGCTTTTGGATGGATGCGGATGAGGAGCAGCTGGAAAAGGTGGTCTTTAACATCTTGGAAAACGCCATCAAATACATGGGGCGCGAGGGACTGGTGACCATCTATACCGATTTGGGGGAGCAGCAGGTGACCATCACCTTTAAGGACGACGGCATGGGGCTTGCGGCGGAGGAGACCGTCCGCATTTTCGAGCCGGACTATCAGGGCTCCAATCGCGTGGGCGGCAACGGCGTGGGGCTGTATCTGGCAAGGCGTGCCGCCGAGGCGCACGGGGGCACCATCTCCGCAGAGAGTGCGCCGGGAAAGGGCATGGCGATCCGCATGGTGCTGCCCCGGTTTCAGACCAAATCATAGTGCGGGTGACCCTGCCTGCCGCCGGGCAGTCCCATATCCCAGAGCAACCGTTCTGCCGTGGGGAAAAAGCGGGGCGGAAGGGCGCAGGCGGGGCTTGCCGCGCTCCGTTTTTTGGAAGGCAATCAGGCCGGCATAGCAATAGAACAAAGGAACCTCTGCTTCAACCCGTGTGACGGATGGAAGCAGAGGTTCCTTTATCAAATGTGTGGGAAAAAGCTGTTGGACGTTCTTTGCGAGGATGGGGAAACCACCGGTGCAACGTTGCAGGCCCTGTGCGCGGTATGGACAGCTGACGCGGTTCTTCTGGCGCGCATTTTGCCCGTTGACTGCGTCTGGCGAAGTTGGGGCGGATACCGAAGGATTGCAGGTGCGCAGTACAGCGGGGTGGAGGGCACCTGCGTTTTTCACGCATCTCCCGCGGACAGATAGGCGGCTCCAATCGCCGCCACCGCGCCGTCAAGCCCTATGGCTCCGCTATCCATGCAAATATGATAGTT
>JAVVOA010000113.1:0-2755 GCA_036656515.1 Oscillospiraceae bacterium
ATTATTTCCCCTTCTTTCCTCGATGATTTTCATAGTCGGCATAGGCCTTGACGATCCGCTGCACCATCACATGGCGCACCACGTCCGCGTCGGTCAACTGACAGATGCCAATGCCCTCCACGGTGTCCAGCACCCGGATTGCCTCTTTCAGGCCGGACACCTTGTCCGTGGGCAGATCGATCTGGGTCACGTCGCCGGTGATGACGATTTTCGAGCCAAAGCCCATGCGGGTCAAAAACATTTTCATCTGCTCCCGGCTGGTGTTCTGCGCCTCGTCCAAAATGATGAAGCTGTCGTCCAGTGTCCGCCCCCGCATATAGGCCAGAGGTGCCACCTCGATGTTGCCCCGCTCCAAATATTTCTGATAGGTCTCCGCCCCCAGCATGTCAAACAGGGCATCGTACAGCGGACGCAGATAGGGATCGACCTTGCTCTGCAAATCCCCGGGCAAAAAGCCCAGCCGCTCCCCGGCCTCCACCGCGGGGCGGGTCAGGATAATGCGATTGACCTGCTTGTCCCGAAAGGCGGCGACGGCGGCAGCCACCGCCAGATAGGTCTTGCCCGTGCCCGCCGGCCCCACGCCGATGGTGATGGTGTTGTGCAGCACCGATTCCATGTACTGCTTCTGTCCGATGGTCTTGGGCTTCACCGGGCGACCCTTGGCGGTGATGCACAGCACATCCCCCGCCAGCTCGGCGATCCGCTTCTCCTGCCCGGTGCGCACCAGTCCGATGACATACCGCACATTCTGTTCGCCGATGGCCTCCCCCCGGGAGGAGAGGGTCAGCAGAGCGCCGATGGCCTTCACTGCCAGCATGGTGTCCTCCGCCTCGCCGGCGACATGGAGCTCCCCCTCCCGATTGACCACCTGCACGGAGAATTCCGCCTCAATCAGCTTGATATTTTCGTCAAAGGAGCCAAACAGATTCACCGCCTGCTCCAATCGCTCAATTGAAATTGTCTGTTCCATCCATGCACTTTCCCGGGGCGATTTGCCCCGCTCTTTTCGATTTTTATGCCGACGGCAGCTCCACCATTTGCCCGATTTGCTCCACGCACTCCGCCGTCAGGGTGACCCACAGCACGCCGTCCTTCTCCCGGGCGGTGACCAAGGTGGAGGACAGGCTGTCCCCCTCGCCCAATTGGGTGGCGAGATAGTCCGTCAAAATCGCCTTCCCCGCCGCCTGCGCCTTTGCCGGCGACACCGGCACCTCTGTCCGCAGATAGGGGCGATAGGTCTCGGTCACCCAAGTGACAGGCAGCGCCAGCCCCCCCGGTGCCACCCATTTGGTGCGTCTGGCGGTTTTGTCATAGCCGGTTTTTCTTGGATGCTCTATTTTATCATAACCCACCCTGTCAATGCTACTCTTTCCGTAGAATTTTATCCGCTTTGTGCCAAAATCCATGGCATAGCGGTGCTTCTCCTGCCCGGTATAGGTTTTTTTCACCGCCGTCAGCGGCATTTGCACCGTATACCGCCGCCAAGTCCGGGCAAACACCTGTCCCCGCCCCGCCGAGACCCGGGCGCCGGTGGTGTCCAAATCCCAGATGCCGGCGATGAGCAGCTCCCCCTGTTCCACGGTGGTACCCGGCAGCACCTGTGCCTCGCCGGACAGCGCCTGCACCCGGATGACCAAGCCGTCCCGGGTGGCGACGACGTTGGACGGTTTGTCCTTAGAGATCAGCTCCGGTCGCGGCACCCGCTCCCGCACCTGCACATAGGCGCGACAGCCGGACACATTGACCCCGATCCACGACAGCGCCGGCAGCTCCAACAGCACATGGTTCCGCAGCTCCTCCGGGTCGATGGAAAAGCCAAAGGTGCCAAAGCCCACCCCATTGCGGGACAGCGCCCGCAAAATCTCCTCATCGGTGACGGTGGTATTGCCCACGATGGCATAGTCCCAGACAAAAAACGACCCCGCCAGCAGCAGGAGCGCCCCCAGACAGACCCCGCACAGCAGCACCTGCCGCCGCCTTGCCCGCCCCAGCAAAAACGGCGCACCCGCCGTCCGCACCACGGTCACGGTGCAGTCCAGCGGCTCTGTCGCCCGCCGCAGCCGCCGATAGTCCCGCCGGGTGACGGCGCAGGTAAACGCCGTGGGGGACTGCCAGTGCAGTCCGCTCAACAGGATGCCCCCCTCGGCGCAGAGATTGATGACCCGCTCGGGAAAGGCGGACTCCACCGCCAGCTCCACCCGTCCCTGTAAAAAATGCATCACCTGCATCCGCTCACCGCCTATCGCAAAAATTCGATGCTGTCGATGCTGCCGCCGATGCGCAGCTCCTCTGCCGTGATCACCAGCAGCTCCAGCGCTGTCCCCCGCACCCGCACGATCGCCCCGTCGGTATTGATATCGATCCCCTTGTCGCCATAGGCCAAAATCCCCCGATGGCGCTCTAAAAACAGCTGTCTGCCCCCCACCATTTCCAGATGGGGCAGGCCCGCCAAAATATCCGCCGGCAAATCGAACAGCTCTGCCACATGGGTCAGCAGTCCGTCCTCGCGTCTCTGTTTTTCCATACGTCCCCTCCCTCCCCACAGTTCGGCTCCTGTCACAACGATATGAGACCGGCGGGCAAAACTTGCGTGTCCTATCCCGGGATTTCCCCGCATAGACTGGGTTCCATCGGGGAGGGATGCCACATGAGACACCGGCGGTTTTTTCTATTCACCCTGCTTCTATTGGGGGCGGCGGCGCTTTTATATGAGACAGACGCGGTAAAGGCCGCCGTGGGCGACGGGCTGACCCTC
>JAVVOA010000114.1:0-2640 GCA_036656515.1 Oscillospiraceae bacterium
GTGGACATCGACTTTACCACGGGCGCCGTGTCGGTGGATGGCGAGGTATTGCAGGAGGAGTATATCAATGAGCTGACGCTGACGGCAGAGGGTACGGAGTTCCCACTGACGGTGCCGGAGGGCGCACTGTTCCTCATGGGCGACAACCGCAACCGCAGCAGCGACAGTCGACACAGCAAGCTGGGCACGGTGGACAGCCGCTATGTCATCGGCAAGGCGTTTTGTCTGGTCTTCCCCGGCATGGATTCCGTCACCGAAAAGAGAGACTTCAGCCGTCTGGGCGGCCTGCACTGAGCCACGGAGGGAGTACGTCTTCTTTCTTTTGAAAAAGAAAGAAGCAAAGAAAACTTTAATGATCAAATTATGTGGGGCGTGTGCCTTGAACCGGCGTGTCCCTCACTGAACTGATCACAAAAGTTTTTGCCAGGCTTTTTTCAAAAAGCCGCGTAACCCCCGTGCGTCCTCGGGTTTGCCACAAGCCTTACCAAGCGGTACCGCCCGCACTGAACTGATCACAAAAGTTTTTGCCAGGCTTTTTTCAAAAAGCCGCGTCCCCCCGTATTCCCACGCGTCCCCGCGTACCCCCCGCGCCTATCTGCCCGGCAGCGAGGGAGGAAAGGAGCTGATTCGGCATGGAGAAAAAGAGCGAAAAGGGCACCGCGCCTAAGAGTGCGATGACCATCCAGTGGTATCCGGGTCACATGACCAAAACCCGCCGCATGATAGCGGAGCAGCTGAAGAACGTGGATGCAGTCTGCGAGATTTTAGATGCCCGCATCCCGATTTCCAGCCGCAATCCCGACGTGGATGAGCTGACGGCGGGTAAGCCCCGTCTGGTGGTGCTCAACCGTGTGGATCAAGCCGACCCGGCGGAGACCAAGCGCTGGGCAAACCACTTCCGGGACTGCGGCTTCGCCGTGCTGGAGGCAGACGCCAAGGGCGGCGCAGGCACCGCAAAATTTGCCGGTGCCATCCGCAACCTGCTGTCAGAAAAGCTGCGTGCCTACGCCGAAAAGGGACAGGCGGGCCGTGTGATGCGCGTCATGATTCTGGGCATCCCCAACGTGGGAAAATCCACGTTTATCAATAAGATTTCCGGCCGCAGAACCGCCAAGGCGGAGGATCGTCCCGGGGTGACTCGGGGCAAGCAGTGGGTGCCTATCGACAGCCATTTGGAGCTGCTGGATACCCCCGGTATCCTCTGGCCAAAATTCGAGGATCAGAGCGTGGGCATGAACCTCGCCTATACCGGCGCGGTGAAGGACGAGATCATGGACACCGAGACCCTTGCCGCCCACCTCATCGCCTATCTGGCAGAGAACTATCCCACGGCGCTGACCGCCCGGTATAAGATGACGCCGGAGCCGGGCGACACCGGCTTTGCCCTGCTGGAAAAGGCGGGACGTGCCCGGGGCTTTCTGATTTCCGGCGGAGAAATCGACACCGAGCGGATGTCGATCATCCTGCTGGACGAGTTTCGCGGTGGCAAGCTGGGACGCTTTACACTGGAGACAGTGCCCAACGAGGGCGAGCAATGAGCGAATTGATGCAGCCGTGGGAAATCGAAAACGAGGCCTTTGCCAAGGGCTATACCGCCGTCTGCGGCGTGGACGAGGCGGGGGCGGGTCCGCTGGCGGGGCCGGTCTATGCGGCGGCGGTGATTTTGCCGCCGGGACTGCTGATAGACGGCTTAAATGACTCTAAAAAGCTCTCTGCCAAAAAGCGGGAGCAGTTGTTCGACAGCATCTGTGCCGACGCGCTGGCCTATGGAATTGCGTCTGCGTCGGTGGAGGAGATCGAGGAAATCAACATTTTAAATGCCCGGCTGCTGGCGATGGAGCGTGCGATTGCCGCCCTGCCCACGGCTGCGGATTTTGCCCTGATTGACGGCAATTGCAACCGGGGCATCTCCTGTCCCAACGCCGTGGTGGTGGGGGGCGACGGCAAGAGCGCCAGCATCGCGGCGGCATCCGTGCTGGCAAAGGTCAGCCGGGATCGCTATGTGACTCAGGTGCTGGATCGGGACTATCCCCAGTATCAGTTTGCCCGGCACAAGGGCTATGGCACCAAGCTGCACTATGCCATGCTGGAACAATACGGCGTGTCGCCGGTGCATCGTCCAAGCTTTTTGAAAAAGTGGGAGGCACGGCGATGAACACCACCGACACGGGGACTTGGGGCGAGGAGGCGGTGGCGGCATTTCTGCGTGAGCGGGGCTATGACATCGTCGCCGGACAGTGGCGCTGCCGCTATGGCGAGATTGATTTGATCGCACGGGGCGGTGGCTATCTCTGCTTTGTAGAGGTCAAGCTCCGCAGCAATCTCTCCTGCGGTCTGCCCCGGGAGTTCGTGGACGCACGGAAGCAGAAAAAACTGCGGACGGCGGCGGCCTTCTATCTCAGCACCCATGATCCCGACGAGCCGGCGCGGTTCGACGTGGCAGAGGTCTATACCGACGGAGGCCACACAGCCACCCGCATCGCCTATCTGGAAGATGCCTTTTCCTAAGCGCGGGGGGCAGGATACGCGCGGGGGGCAGGGTACGCGGCTTTTTGAAAAAAGCCTTGCAAAAACTTTTGTGAGAGTTTAGATAGGGCGGTATCATTTAAATTTGATCATTAAAGTTTTCTTTGGTTCTTT
>JAVVOA010000115.1:0-2590 GCA_036656515.1 Oscillospiraceae bacterium
GGTGACGGAAAAGCCACGCGCCTGCAAATTTTGGGATACCTGCTTGAACTCCATAAAACCACTCCTTATTATAATACGCGGGGAAGGTTACGCGGGGGAAGGTTACGCGGCTTTTTGAAAAAAGCCTGCCAAAAACTTTTGTGATCAGTTTGATTAGGCCGGGTTTCACCGAATTTCACCGCAAAGCGGGGAAACAAATTAATATCCGTTTTCGGACGGATTCATTTCGGTCGAAAACACATTGACCTGTTCGCCGTCGCGGCGAACCAACGCCGCAGCGTTGTTCCAACCAATTCGACTAAAATGCCTCAGCATTTTAGTCGAGCGAAAGTTGCACGGCGCCGGTGTCCTCGGCTTTCAGCAGTGCGCCGGTGCCCGGCAGCTGGCGCACCCGATAGCGGGCGGGATTGACGATGTCCGTCTCCTCCGGTGCCGCCACCCGTTCCAGCCGATACTTGGGCTTCATGTGCATCACCTGCACGCCTTGGGTGGTGCGGGTGGTCTTGGGTGTCAGCAATGCGGTGTTGAAAATCAGCGCCCGGGGCTCGGTGGAGAACAGGGTCAGCTCGCAGTCCGTCTGGATGAGTCGAATCTCCGTCAGGGGACTTTTGTCCCCATACGCGCCGGTGAGCTTTCGACGGTTGGAGGTGGTCTGATAGGCCGTCAGCGCCACCCGCGCCGCCTTTCCGTTTTGGAAGAAGAACAGCAGCTGACCGGTATAGTCCCCGGGCAGGCAGGCATAGACCACCGCCTCGCCCTCGTCCAGCCCCAACTTGGAGGGCAGATAGTCCCCCAGTACCGAGGCCTTGGTATCCTCGAAGTCCGACAGGCGGCTCTTATAGACCTGACAGCGGTCGGTGAAAAACAGCACCTCTGCCCGGTTGGTGGTCTCGAAGGTCTGGCGCAGGGCATCGCCGTCCTTGTACTTCTGGTCGCTGCTCATCCGCAGGCTGGCGGGGATGATTTTCTTGCAATAGCCCTCTCGAGAGAGGAACAGGGTGACGGGATAGTCCTCTGCGCCCTCGTCCTCCTCAAAGACCTCCACATCGTCCCCATAGAGGATGGTGGTGCGGCGGGGCTGGTTGTATTTCTTCCGCACCTCTGTCAGCTCGTCCACAATGATCTTGTGTACCCGCTTGGCGTTTTGCAGGATGTCCTCCAAATCGTCGATCTCGTCCTGCAAGGCGGCGGTCTCTGCCACCCGCTTTAAGATGTACTCCTTATTGATGTTGCGGAGCTTGATCTCCGCCACATACTCCGCCTGAATCTGGTCGATGCCAAAGCCGATCATCAGGTTGGGCACCACCTCGGTCTCCTCCTCGGTCTCCCGAATCAGGTGGATGGCCTTGTCGATGTCCAGCAGGATCCGCTTCAGACCCTTTAACAGATGGAGCTTGTCCCGCTTTTTCGACAGGGTGAAAAACACACGACGGCGGACGGAGTCCGTGCGCCACGCCGTCCACTCCTCTAAAATCGCGCCCACGCCCAACACCTGGGGCATCCCGGCGATGAGGACGTTGAAGTTACAGCTCATGGAGTCCATCAGGGTGGTCTGTTTATAGAGCTTTTGCATCAGCCGATCGGGATCCACGCCACGCTTTAGGTCGATGGTCAATTTCAGGCCGGAGAGATCGGTCTCGTCCCGCATGTCGGAGATCTCCTTGATACGCCCCGCCTTGATCAGCTCGGCAACCTTATCCAAAATCGCCTCGATGGTGGTGGTATAGGGAATCTCATAGATTTCGATCAGGTTATCCGCCGGCATATAGCGGTACTTGGCGCGGACGCGGACAGAGCCACGCCCTGTGCGATAGATCTCCTCCAACACCGACGGCTGGCAAATCAGCTCGCCCCCGGTGGGGAAGTCCGGTGCCAGCAGGGTATCGGACAGGGTGCAATTGGGGTTTTTCAGATAGGCGATGGTGGTATCGCAGACCTCGCCCAGATTGAAGCCGCAGAACTGGGACGCCATCCCCACGGCGATGCCCGCATTGGCAGACACCAGAATGTTGGGGAAGGTGGTGGGCAGCAGTGCCGGCTCCTTCATGGTATTGTCATAGTTGTCGATGAAATCCACGGTGTCGTTGTCGATGTCACGGAAAATCTCGGCGCAGATGGGAGAAAGCTTCGCCTCGGTATACCGGGAGGCGGCATAGGCCATGTCTCGGGAATAGACCTTGCCGAAGTTGCCCTTGCTCTCTACAAAGGGGTTCAGCAGAGCGCCATAGCCCTTGGACAGACGCACCATGGTCTCATAGATGGCGGCATCGCCGTGGGGATTGAGACGCATGGTCTGCCCCACAATATTGGCGGACTTGGTGCGTCCGCCGGTTAACAGACCCATTTTGTACATGGTGTACAGCAATTTTCGGTGGGAGGGCTTAAACCCGTCG
The DNA here is from genome assembly GCA_036656515.1 of Oscillospiraceae bacterium. Lineage (GTDB taxonomy): Bacteria > Bacillota > Clostridia > Oscillospirales > Oscillospiraceae > Oscillibacter. Next base: position 2,394 of record JAVVOA010000115.1, read on the forward strand.
ATCTCCGGGATGGCGCGGGAGACGATCACCGACATGGCATAGGGCATGTAGTTGACCTCTAACGTGTCGGTGATGGGCTGCTCTAACACCGCGGCGTGGAGTCCCAGCACGTTGGGGTTGCCTGTGCGTTTTTTCCCCGTGTCCGGGGCTTTTTTCTTCGCCATAATTACCTTTATCCTTTATCGTTTGCTTCCAGC
>JAVVOA010000116.1:0-2263 GCA_036656515.1 Oscillospiraceae bacterium
CCTCGGCATAGATCGTTCCAAAATAGCTCATTGTCTTTCCTCCTGACGGTGTCCGGCTGCCTTGCCCGCGAAATCTTTCAGTGCGATATCGGAGCTGCTTTGTGCCATACCACCCGCCGTGCGCTTGCCGGAGGTGGGTGCGCTGTCGTCCGCATAGCTGGCATGGTAGCGCAGGAGGATGCTGTGTTCCAGCTCTGTTTTGTCGGCATAGGCGACCTTTCGCTCCGACTTTTCCGGGACTTTATAGGTGCGGTCGAAGGTGATGCCCCAGTCAAGGAACAGCCGTAGCCGCGTCTGCATGGGATGAGTGCCGGTTTTCATTACAATAAACTGTCCCTTGGGCAGGCTTTTCAGCTCGTCGGATGTCATGAGCGGGCGCTCCATCATTTGCAGACTTTGGGACGGATCGTTTTTCCCTCTGGAAATACTGCCGCTCATAACAGTGCGGCTGCCCAGTGCCTTGGACAGCACCTCGGCAGTCTGGCTGTTGGGCGCGAAGCCGCCGAAGATAGTGCACTGGCAGTTGTCCACGATAATCTCCGAGCCCTCCTTGCCATAGTTTTTTTGGAGCTGCCCGAAGGACTGGATGATAGGCACCATCATCAGTCGGCGGGAACGAGAGGCAGAGAAAATCAGCTCCAGCGACTCGATGGGCGGAATGGTGCCCAGCTCGTCGCAGTAGAACACCACACGGTTTTCCAGCTTGCCGCCCTGCTCGTCTGCCACAGAGAGAATTTCCCGGTAGAGCTGCTGAATCATCAGCGATACCATGAAGTATTTGGTCACATCCTCCTCCGGAAGCACAATGAAAATGGCGCTTTTTGTGTTGCAGAATTTCTCTGCATCAATGGCGGTGTCGAAACACAAAACCTGCTCCATCTCACTGTCGAGGAAGGCATTGAGCCGGGACAGCACGGTGGACATGACGGAGGCCATGGCCTGCTCCGCCGAGTTGAGGGCGGCGCCGGCAAACCATTTTGCCTTGTGGTCTGCCGGGAGCTTTGCCATCAAAAGCTGAAATTGACTTTTGCCCCGCACCTTGGATGGTTCCAGCAGTTCCTGCACCATTTTGAACACGGAGATTATGTGACGGCGCTCCTCGGGGTGTTCATCGTCCGGTGGCAGGAACTCCGCCAGAAGCAAAATTACCGAGGTCAGCAGTCCCTCGGCAGCGTCGTAGAAGAAAGCGTTCTGTCCATAATTGGCGCTGTCGCCCGAGGAATTGATGATGGTCTTGGAGATAATCTTGGCGTACTTTTCCGCTTTGGCCTTGGCGGCGAGGTGGTGTTCGCCGGCACGGTATTCATCCATGTACTTGTTGACCAGGTGCAGCAGATTGTTGCCGTCCGAACGAGTGGGATTGCGTAGGTCGATGACGGCGATGTTGTAGCCGTAGTAATCGTGGGCGACAGCTCCGTAGTTGCGGAACAGGTCACCCTTGGTGTCGGTGCAGAGAAAGCTCATGCCGGTGGCGCAGGCGTATTCCAGATTGGGATACAGGAAGAATGCCGTCTTGCCCACGCCGGATGCGCCGATCATCAATGTATGAACGTCGTCGGTGTCCACCAGCGCGGTGACGGCATCCTTCTTTCCCACGCTGCCGAGAATGATGCCCTGCTGGGTGGGCAGGGACTGTCCCGCTCGCCATGACTTTGGGCAGAAGGGAATGTGGTGGTAGATCTGTTGAATCTCTTTTTTGGTAGAGAATCGGGCGGTGCCATGCTGGCCGTCGCCCACGGTGCGGCTCTTGATTCCATTCAGCGTGTAGTAGTGCGCCAACAGGGAAAGACCGCCGATGATGAGGAACATCACGGCGGCCGCAGAGATTAAAATGTACACTTTTTCCTGCATATAGACTCCTTTCTTGCGGTTTTGAAAGTAATGTGGTATAGTGGATTTGTTAAAAAGTGGAGTGTGTGACAACTCAACAAATTAAGTCTTTATATAAAAAGAACATACGGAGGGATAAAATGCCATTCAATTGTTTTGGAGACCTTTACAAAGCGGAGATAGTCAATTTGCTGCAAAAAAAAGGTTGCGATATAAAAAATGTACATGCGTTAAACTTGATTCTTGAGAAGATGGGATTACTAATTCATTCAGGGAATCATTGGTTAACAGCCAAAGATGCGGTAAAATATACGATTTACAACAGCCAAGTCTTTGATGCAGATGCATGGCATCCATCAATAGTTGACACCATTTACAAGTTTCTGAAAAAGTGAGAATAAGAATTAGGCAAATCCTCATTTACGGGGCTAAC
>JAVVOA010000117.1:0-2244 GCA_036656515.1 Oscillospiraceae bacterium
GCGGAAGATATTTGCCATGTGGTGAAGTAGGTGCGTCGACGAAAGCATAACGGATGGTGGGCGGAAGCTGTCTGCCCGGTCAAGGAAAAATTGGGCGTATTCGTTGCCCTGGTCTGCGGCGCGGGATAACCAGTGGAGCGCCAGCTCTTTGTCGTATTTCACATCCCGCCCCGTGAGATAGAGCTTGCCCAGTAGGTACTGGGCGTACTGGCTTTCGGCGTTGGCAGCATCGGTCAGATACTTGAGCGCTTTGCCCACATCATTCTTGACAATCTCGCCCTTGAGGTATTCCTTGCCCACGCGGTAGGCGGCATAGTCGCTGCCATTCTCTGCGGCATATTCCAGCCACTCCATACCCAATTTTGAGTTTTGCACCAACAAATCATCAGAGAGAAGCAGCTTGCCCAGCGCATACTGCGCCACCACAACATTCTGCCGCGCCGCCTTGTAGAACCAGTCCCGCGCCAGCTCGGAGTTGGGAATGAGCAGTCCGCCGTCTCGGTAGAGCTTGCCGAGGAAATACCGGGCGGTTGGGTCGCCGTCCTCCGCCCATGTTTTCAAATCATCCACCGCTTTGTCGCGTTCTGCAAGGGGGACGTCATCGTCATAGATCTCGTCTATGATTTGCCATAGGCTGCGGTCGGCACGCAAGTCGTCCTCCGGCTCGTCCCGCCGCTCCATGTCGGTGTCCTCGAAGGTGATCTCGCCCAGTCGGATGCGCTCGGCTTCCTGAATGACGGCGTTTTTGATGGTGCGAAATTCCTTTTGCTGAGACAGTGGCAGGCGCTTTCGCTCGTCGCCGCCGTAGTAGCCGTCTACCTGCCCTTGCAGCTCCAGCCAGCGGTTGTAGCAGTCGCAGACGACCGGCAGCCGCTCCATATGATTCACGACCTCATCCACCACTTTTTTGATAGCCTTGGGCAGATAGCCGTAGGATTTTTTACCATTGACTGTTTCCAACGTCCGCGTGAGCTGCATCATCAGCGCCTCGACTTCCGGGTGATTGCAGATGCCGTTTTGCATCTGCCGCGTCAGTTCCAGTAGAGCTTGGCGAGCCTCCTGCACCAACTCGTCCCGGCTCTCGCTTTTCTGCTCGTAGACATGCAGCAGCTCCTGCCTGAAAATATCATTGGTGAGCTGGGATTTCATCTGCCGGATGCCGTCCCGGGAGAGATACGCCTGTCCCGGCTTTGCCGACCACGCCATCATGTGGATGTGGGGGTGCTCCCCCTCGTCGTGAAATGCCGCGTACCAGCGAAAATCCTTGGGCGGTATTTTCATCGCCGCAGCGATGTCGTTGCGGTGGGCGCGGATGAGATTGCGCCATGCACTGGCGTTGTCGTAGCCCAACCGGACGGCATCCTCCCGGCGCAGGGAAATGATGTGCGTCCACACATTGCCGGTGTAGGAATCCAGCTCCGCCATCGCCGCGTCGAGGTTGATGTTGTCCTCATCGGAGAACAGTCCGTGTGAACAGAGCCGCTCCGCACGGGGGCGGGTGGCGATGTACTGCATGTAGCCATCCCGCTGGCTGACCGTTGACCGGTCATCGGTCAGCTTTTGCACATGCTCGCGGGTGCCGATGTAGTGGAGATAGCCACCCGCACCGGTATCGCCGGCGCTGCATTTGATGTAGGGGCTTTTGACAATGAGCCGCGCCATCATTCATCACCTGCGTCCCGCACTCGCTCCTCCAAAGAGAGAATGCCGTTGGTCTGCTTCACGTTTTTGACGCTCTCCGCCCTGCGCCGGCGGAGGCTTTCTTCGCTGAACTGATAGGCGTCCGACAGGATGCCGACGTTCATATCCGTCGCCACCGTCAGCTTGAACAGCAGCTTCGCCATGCGATCCTCAAACAGTCCCAGCCTGCCGTCGATGGCGGAGGTAATCTCTTTTGGAAGCAGCGTGCTACCATCGTTCATCTCCAAATAGTCCATATAAAAATCCAACGCACGCTCAATAAATTCTCGCCTGCTTTGGCTGCCGTCCATGGTATAGCAGCGTTCCAGCCGCTCTCGTTTTTCCGGCTCCATCCGGAATGACAGTTTTTCTCTTTCGCTCATGTTTCCTCCATTTCTTTGTAAGACCCCCGCAGGAAGGCTGTACACACGGCGCTTTGGGGTATACAAGACCTCTTGGATGATATTTTTGCCGTTTCAAGACCCCCGTTCCGTCCCCCCGAAACTGCCCGCACTGCGGGCAGTTGTGGACGGGCAGGCGCCGTTTCAGACGCCGGTCCTTTAT
>JAVVOA010000118.1:0-2118 GCA_036656515.1 Oscillospiraceae bacterium
CCTTGCTTTTCTTGCAGTTTAACAAATTTTGGGTCGGAAAACCGGTGTGGGCGCGAAATGCGTCTAAAATTGCCTGAACGGGAACACCGTAAGGTTGTGCATCCGCGACCGATATGCTAAAATAATGACAACGGTATGATTTGAGCAGTTCAGGTCTCCATCGCCCCTCCTCCCCCCAGAAAATGGGCGAGAGAGGACAGCCGGAAAGGCACAAACTGCAACTTTGAAAGGGAGGGGACGCAAATGCGTATCGCCATCTGCGACGATGACCCCCGGGAGCTGGAACGGCTGGCACAGGTTTTGCGGGAGTATGCTGCCCAGCGGGACGTGCCGTCGGACTTTTGCTCGTTTTCCAATGGCATTGATTTTCTCTCCGGCATGAAGGGCGGGGAATACGATGCTGTCCTGCTGGACGTGTGCATGCCCGGTTTCAGCGGCATCCAGACCGCCCGGGAACTGCGGGAGCTGGACAAAAATGTCAAGATTTTGTTTTTGACCATCTCGCCGGAGTTTGCGGTGGAGAGCTATTCGGTGAACGCCTATCACTATTTGATCAAGCCCGCCTCGCCCCAGACCCTGTTCCCGCTGCTGGACAATATCAACAGCGAGATCCATGCCCAAGCAGAGGAGGGCTTGCTGCTGCGGGGGCGGGATGGCGTGCTGCAAATCCCCTTTTCCCGTCTGGAATATGTGGAGGTCATGAACAAAACCGTCTCCTTCCATCTGACGGATGCCAGCGTCCGGGAGCTGTCCGCCGCGCTGGCGGACTTTGAGGAGGCGCTGCTGCTCCGCCCCGAGTTTTTAAAGGTACATCGCTCCTTTTTGCTGAATCTGCGCCATGTCCAGTCTGTGGGCGCAAAGGGAGCCGTCACCCGCACGGGACACACCATCCCCATCTCCCGCGCCCTATACGCCCACGTCAAGGAAACCTATCTGCGCTTCCTGTTTCAGCCCCCGGCGGAGGCCGCTCCCGCCCCCGCCCCCCCAGGCGCACCGCCAAAAGCCCGGCCGGACAGTCCATGGCGCATTCTGCTGGTGGACGATGACCAGCGGGAGCGGGATCTGTGGGCCGAGCGACTGCGCTGTCACGGCTGTGTGGTGGACACCGCCCCAAACGGGGGCGAGGCACTGCGCCTTGCCGCCACCTATCCCTGCGACTGCATCCTGCTGGATGTGATGCTGGCGGGAGAGGAGAGCTTTGGGTTCTGCTCCCAGTTGCGGGCACTCTCCACCGCGCCGGTGATCTTTTTAAGCTGCCTCACCGATGCAGAGGTACAGCTCCGGGGCTTCTCTGTGGGCGGCACCGACTATATCACCAAGGACACCCCCGCCGAGCTGTTTTGGCGGAAGATCGAGGCGCGGCTTGACCGCGCGGGACGGACCCAGTTGCGGTTCGGCCCCCTGCTTTTGGAGCTGTCCCAGCGGCGCGCCACCGTGGAGGAGCGGGAGCTGATCCTGACCCCCACCGAATTTGACCTGCTGTGGCTGCTCTCCGCCAATTCCCCCCGGGTCTATACGCCGGAGGAGCTGTATCGCACGGTCTGGGGCGCACAGCAGTGGGACGGCGGACAGACGGTGCAGGTGCATATGTCCCGCCTGCGCCGCAAGCTGGAAGCCGCCTATCCCCGCCACTATTTCATCGAGACCGTCTGGGGCGAGGGCTATCGCTTTGTCCCGACAGAGCGGGAGACCGGCGGCTCTCCCCGCTGACAAAATACGGCACGCAAAGAGGCACGGCTCCCGGTGGGAGCCGTGCCTCTTGTATGAAAGCGGGAGGGGGATTTACCAGCTGAGCTTTGCCGTGCCGTTCGTGCCGTCCAAGTTCAGGGTAATGGTGCCGCCGGTGGCGGGGCAGTTTGTGAAGTCAATGCCTTTGAATTCAATGTAATTACTGCCTTCATCCACAATCTGCATATCCCACACCAATGACACGCCGGTAAAGTCGATGGTGGTGGTGACGCTTTCCCCCTGCTGCAGGTTAGAATTGCTCACCTGGTGGTCATAGGAAGTAGCCGTACTGGGACACATATTAATCGCCGAAAACGCTACACCCATATTGTTGACGATGGTGATGGTTTTCCGCACGACAGGCTTGCTTGCCGCCGCCTTGGCGGCATC
>JAVVOA010000119.1:0-2105 GCA_036656515.1 Oscillospiraceae bacterium
CTTGCAAAAACTTTATGATCAGATTTGGATAGAGCATGGCAAACGAACAAAGGGGCGGATGGTATCCGCCCCTTTGTTTTGCTCAGACTTCTTTTTGTTGAGAGAATAGAGCGAAGGGGGCGGATACCATCCGCCCCCTTCCTTGCAGTTGTCTATGACAAAACAGAACATGAAAGAATCGTATCCCCCGCAGGGGTACGCGCTTTTTCGAGAAAAAGCTGTGCAAAAAGCTTTATGATCAGATTTGGATAGGGCATGGCAAACGTACAAAGGGGCGGATGGTATCCGCCCCTTTGTTTGGTTCATATTTCTTTTTGTTGAGAGAATAGAGCGAAGGGGGCGGATACCATCCGCCCCCTTCCTTCGTTTGCTGTGCCTATTAATTGGAACATCAAGTTTTTTGCCCAGCTTTTTTTCAAAAAAGCGCGTACTCCCGTGCTCCATCTGGCTCCCGGTAAGCGAGACAGCCCAAGCGGGACAGATCATTAAAATTTTTGCCAGGCTTTTTTTAAAAAGCCGCGTCCTTCGCGTCCCCCGTACCCCCCGTATCCCCGGCGAAGAAGGACTCGATCTGTTGGCGGGTGGCGGACAGGGAGCCTTGGGCGAAGCCGTCCCGACCGCCGCCCCGTCCGGAGAGTGCGGTGTTCATAGCCTTGACCAGCGCCCGAATATCGCCGCCGTTTTCCACGATGGCATAGGCGAACTGTCCGTCCTCGCCGGAGAAGACAGCGCACCGTCCCCCGCAGGATGCCGCCACCGTGTCGCAGAGCTTCCGCACCGCGTCCGGGCGGAGTGCCTCCTCGAATAGGAGCACATTGCCGGCGTTCTGATAGCGTGCGGCTGTGGCGGCAAAGACCTGCTCCTCCAATGTGGAGAGCCGTAGCTTTGCGGCGGATAGCTCGGCTTGCAGACGGGCGACTGCGGCGGCGGTTTCGGCGGGTTTTACCGATAGATTCTGGGCAACCACCCGGTTTTGTTCACAGACTGTGGATAAATAGTCCAAGGCGCGCTTTCCGCAGACCAGCTCCATGCGGATGCCGCCCCGGAATTTCTGGGCGGAGAGTATCTTCACCAGCCCCACTTGCCCGGCGCTGGTGACGTGGGTGCCACAGCAGGCGCAGATGTCCGCGTCGGGAAACTCCACAATTCGCACCGTGCCGGATAGCTCCTTTTTGCTCCGATAGGTCAGGGCGGCGAGAGCGTCGGGCGTGGGATAGGTGACCCGCACCGGCTCGTCTGCATAGATGCGTGCGTTGGCGCGGCACTCGATGTCATGCACCTGCTCGTCCGTCAGCGGGGCGTTGAAGTCGATGGTCACCGTGTCCGCCCCCATGTGGAAGCCCACGTTGTCGCAGTCGTATAGCCCGCAGAGCAGGCCGCTGACAATGTGCTCGCCGGAATGCTGCTGCATGTGGTCGAACCGCCGCTCCCAGTCGATGACCCCTGTGACTTTTGCCCCATTTTGCACTTTATCCACAGAGTTGTGCACAATGACCCCGTCCCTCTCGTGTACATCCGTGACGGCAACGCCATTTATGGTGCCGTGGTCGGCGGGCTGACCGCCCCCCTCGGGGTAAAACGCCGTCTCATCCAGCACGATGGCATAGCCGTCTTGGGTGGGCTGACAGTCCACCACCGTGGCGGTAAACTCCCGCAAAAATGCGTCCTCGTAGTATAGCTTTTTCGTCTCCATGTAAAAATCCTTTCGTTTACAGCAGCCCTAAAGACTGCTTCCATCGGAGCACCCGGCGGACAGCCCCGTCCAGCAGTTCGGGGGAGAGGGTGCCGTCCTTGGCGGCGGCGATGGTGGGGGGAATCTGGGTCCGATAGTCGGTGGTGACAATCAAATCATTGCCGGCTAAAAGCGCCACCACGGCGATGGCATCGTCCGTTGCATAGGCGGCGACCGCCTCCATGGCCAAATCGTCGGTCATGACCACCCCGTCAAAGTGAAGCGCCTCCCGGAGCAGTCCATGGACAGCGGGGGAGAGGGAGGCGGGCAGGGCGGCATCCACCGCCGCCATGACATTGTGGGACACCAATACACTGCCTGCCCCCGCTTGGATGCCCGCCGCAAAGGGGAGGAAATCCGCCTTTTGAAAGTG
>JAVVOA010000120.1:0-2103 GCA_036656515.1 Oscillospiraceae bacterium
GAAATCAGTCGAGTCAATCAGGCGGATGGCAGCAAAGAACCCTGAGACAGCCGTCTCAGGGTTCTTTGTACGCTTTGGTATCATTCAAAATGGTGCACTTCTCCCGTGGATTTATTTGGATTTTTGAAGTTTCGTATCGCCATTCGCAGAGAGTGCTTCCGTAGCGGACAGCGGCGAAGCGCTCAAATCGGCAGATCCTCTTGCAGGGTCGCCTTGAGCACCATATAGCGCTCCTTGCCAATGGGCAACTCGGTGCCGTCGGTCAGCGTCGCGGTATAGCGCCGGATGGAGCGGACATAGCGGGCATTGACCAGATAGCTGCGGTGCAAAAGCAAAAAGGGCGGGCGCGCCAGCTCCTTTAGGGTGGTGTGGACGGCAAAAGAGCCGTGCGCCAAAAAGAAGCTGCACTGCTTGTTGTCCGACTTGATATAGAGAATTTCATCACAAAAGAGGTAGTGGACAATTCCGTTCAGGTCGCGGACGCTGATTTTCTCATCGGCGTGCCGCGGGGGCGCGGCGGCTCGACTGCGCTGAAAAATGCGGGACTGCGCCGCTGCGGGGCTTGGCAGGGGCAGGGCGTGGGTGCCTTGGGCATGGAACAGCTTCAGGCCGTCCTTGCCCGCCCGCCAGACGAGGGTGAAGTGGACGGTGGAGGCGATGTTCTCACCCGTATCGGCCACCGCCGTGAATCTGCCGCAGATGACCCACAGGCTGTGATCGTGCGCCACAAGCTTGTATTCCTCCTGCCGGATCTCCGCAGGCGGCTGGAGGCGCTCCTCGCGAATGGAGGCCAAAAAACCGGGAAGTCCCTGAATATAGAGCGGTTCGTAGTCCCCCAGCCAAGAAAAATGCTCGTCCAGAATGGACAAAAAGGGCGCAATCTGCTTTCCCGCGAACAGGTGAATCAGCTCCCGGCTCCTGTCCAGAAGCTCCCCCTCCGTATAGCGCTCATTTCGCATCCGAATCCCCCCTCTCTTGCAATCAGCATAGCATAACTCCCGCCTTTGCGCAATAAAATTCCTGATTACGCCTGTTTTTATCCTGTTCACGAAAAATGATTGAAACGCCCTGCTGGTACTGCTATAATGGAAAGAAATTGTGAAGAAGTCGAATGCGGGCATTTTTGCAGGACTAAACGGAGGTAATTTCAGATGAAACAGAGAATTCTTGCGGCTCTATTGACGGTGGTCATGCTGCTGACCATGCTGCCCATGACGGCGTTCGCGTCGCTGCTGGAAAACAGCCCGGCGTACAACCAGGCGATTTTGTCGGAGCTGACGGAGCTTTGCGGCGGCGAGGACGAGGCGAAGCGGTACTACGCCATTTTGGAGCAGTACGGTCTGCTGGATGAGAGCGGCAACGCCACGGACAGCTGGGCGATCACGCTGGACGGCGAGGCCATAACACTGGAAGAAATCCGCGCCCTGTTGGCGGAAAAGGACTGCGACCTGCAAAAAAATGTGGTGGTGGACGGGAGACCCATCTCTCTTGGCGACCTGAAAACCATGCTGGAAATCGAGGACTATATCGCCTATCTGCGGGGCACCTACTACGCCGGCGGAAAATGGACGGCGGAGCAACAGGCATCCCTCAAAAGCCTGATGGCGCAGGTGAACGACGAGGGCATTCAGATGAAGTCTGCGGCGGGCGCTGCCGCCCCCTCCGGCGTCAGCCACAGCGCTCGGGTGAGCGTGACCAGCACGGACGGCACAAACTTTACCGCCACCCTCTCCGGCGCGGTCGAGAGGCAAGAGGTCAGCTTTGACTACGCCGCCCTCTCCGGCAGCCAGCCGGTGAGCGGGACGGATAAGGGTAAGGTCGCCCTGACCGCCGATGGAAATGGCAGCGCCACTGCGACATTTACCATCACCAGAACCCAAGTCACCACGGAGACCGTGCGCTCCACGGCGGCACCGGTCTATTATGTGGGGCTGTCCAATCTCACCAATGCGCTGTTTACAAACGGGAAAACCGCAATGGCGGTTCTGTGCAATTCCGGCAAAACGCTGGAGACATTGCCAAAACCGCCGATTGTCATTACGGATGAACATGTTGCACCTTGGAACGGCTTTTATGAAGGTACTTCTCTCGCATTTGATGATA
>JAVVOA010000121.1:0-2027 GCA_036656515.1 Oscillospiraceae bacterium
CCCCGTAGTACGCCAAATTTCGCGAAAAAGCTGGGCAAAAAGCTTTGGTGACTGTCTTGCGACAGCCCAGAGTGATGACATTAAAGTTTTTGTCCAACTTTTTTCAAAAAGTTGGCGTACCCCTCTCTCGCGTATCCCTCCCCCGTCGTTGAATGAAAGGAATGGTAGGCACATGACAACAGTTCCCATCACCACCGAGTTTATCAAATTGCAGGATCTGCTGAAATATCAGGGCATCGCCGAAACCGGTGGCGAAGCGAAGCTGATGATACAAGACGGCACCGTGTCCGTGGGCGGCGCGATCTGCACCATGCGCGGCAAAAAAATCAGACCCGGCGACATTGTCACCGTGGGCGGTGAGGACTATACCGTCTCCCATGCGGATTGACCAACTGACGCTGTCGGATTTCCGGAACTATGACCGGCAGACGGTGACCTTCGACCCGCGCTGTAACATCATCACCGGCGAAAACGCACAGGGGAAGACCAATCTGCTCGAGGCCATCACCTACCTCTCCTGCGGTCGCTCGCCCCGTGCCCGGTCCGATGGCGAGCTGATTGCCTTCGACCGTCCCTCCGCCCGTTTGCAGGGCGGGATTTTCGCCCGTGACCGTGACTTTGCCGTGTCGATCGACCTGTACCGCGGCAAAAAGCGGAAGCTGTCCGTCAATCGCGTGCCGGCGAAAAACGCCGCCGCCCTGTCCGACGTGTTCCATACCGTCTTCTTCTGTCCCGAGGATCTGTTTTTGATCCGAGACGGCGCGGCAGCCAGACGGCGGTTTTTAGATGGCTGTCTCACCAAGCTCCGCCCCCGCTATGCCGCGTCCCTCGCCGCCTATCACAAGCTGTATGACAGCAAAACCCGGATTCTGCGTGACAGCGACGACAAGCCCGCCCTGCGTGACACCCTGCCGGAAATCAACAGCCAGCTGGCAAATCACGGCGCGGTGCTCATCCACTATCGCGCCCAGCTGTCAGAAAAGCTGAACGCCTATGCCGCCATCGCACACCGGGACTGCTCCGGCGGACGGGAGGAGCTGGTGCTCACCTATCAGACGGTGAACACCGTGGAGACACCCCTCACGTCGCCCATCGGCGAGATTGCAGAGCAATTGCGGACACACCAGGAGGCCCACCGTGCCGCCGAGCTGGATAGCCGCCAGTGCCTCTCCGGCCCCCACAAGGACGATTTGGCGGTGACCATCGGCGGACGGGATGCCAAGACCTTCTCCTCTCAGGGACAGACCCGGACGGCGGCGCTGGCGCTGAAACTGGCAGAGCGTCAGGTCTATCAAAACGCCACCGGCGAGGCACCTGTCCTGCTGCTGGACGATGTGCTGTCCGAGCTGGACCCCAAGCGCCAGGAATTTGTCCTCAATCGCATCGCCGGCGGTCAGGTTTTCATCACCTGCTGCGAGGAGGATCGACTCCCCGCCCTGCTGGGTGGCAGGGTGTTTCATGTGGAACAGGGCAGGATTCTGTGAGGAGGGCGACACCATGTATGTACACATCGGGCAAAACAACCTGATTCCCGCCCACAGCTTGATCGGCATTTTCGATTTGGACAATGCCTCGTGGGAGAAAACCACCCGGGACTATCTCACCGCCGCCCAAGAGGAGGGCGTGGTGGTGGATGCCTGCGACGACATCCCCCGGTCGTTTTTGGTCTGCGATCACCCCTATCACCGGCAGATCGTCTATCTGTCCCAACTCAGCTCTGCCGCCCTCGCCCGCCGCGCCGAAAGCGAGCAATTGGAGCTGTAGGGACGGGGACGACGGGGACAGGACGACGGGAACAGGAACGCAAGCTTTTTGAAAAAAGCTTGATAAAAACTTTAATGATCTATCCAGTATGATTTTTGTATGTGTCGCGCTTATACCTTACATGAGCACATTAAAGTTTTTGCTAGGCTTTTTTCAAAAAGCCGGGTACCCCCGTGTACCCCCCACGCACCCCCCGCGAGAGTCCAACCAAATCGCGAAAGGACCTCAGCCTTTTTGCGAAGAAACGGAGTAATTATGGAAGA
>JAVVOA010000122.1:0-1975 GCA_036656515.1 Oscillospiraceae bacterium
TTCACCCATTGCAGTGACACAGCAGTTTATTCGCACACACATGGAAGAGCGCAATTTAGAGAACGCCTTGGCCTGTCTGACGGACACGATTTCGTGGTTTGGGACAGGCGCCTTTGAGATTGTCCATGGGAAAAAGGAGGCACGGCGGCTTCTGGCCGAGGAGATGGCCACCCTTCCCGCCGGCTATACCATTGCGTTTGAAGACATGACCGAGACGATGCTGACCCCAGAGGTCGGTACCGTCTTTGGACAGATGCTGGTGACCGATCACGCGCTGGGCAGCCAGATGAAATGCCGGGTGACCACCACCTGCCTGCGTCAGGGCGATCAATTCTTGGTTGCCTCCCTCCACATGTCCCTGCCCACCGAGTTGCAAAAGGACAGCGAATACTATCCCCTGACCATCGCGGCACAAAAAGTGCAGCAGATCCGGGACAGTTTTTTCAACGAAACGCTGCCGGGCGGTCTGGTGTGCTGCGGAGTGGACGCCGGCTTTCGCGTGCAGTATGCCAACGATTTTTTTGCCCAGCTGCTGGGCTATGCAAGCAAGGCGGAACTGTTATCCGCAATCGACAATCTTTTTGTCAATTGCTTTGGCGAGGGCGAGGATATTGTCGGCATGACCCACACGGTGCAGACCATGAAAATCGGCGACCACCACACCTTTACCTATCGTGTGAAGGCAAAGAATGGCGAGGAGCTTTGGATTCGGAGCTATACCTATAAATATGGAGAGCAGGGCGTACCCAATATGCTCTGCTTCTGCATGGACATCTCAGACATCATTGAGATGGAAAATCAGTTGAAGCAGCAGAAGACTCAGCTGGAGTTTGCCACGGCCGAGATGCAGACGATTATCTCCAATATCCCCGGGGGTGTCCATCGCTGTCCGCTGTTTGGCCGCATCTATGTCAACTATGTCAGCCAGGGCTTCGAGGAACTGTCCGGCTATACCCAGGCCGAAATCCACGCCCTGTTCAATGATACCTATACCATGCTGCTGCTGGAAGAGGATCGGGACGCATTTGCAGATGCCATACGTCAGCTGGCGCGGGAGCCGGGAAAACGAACGCTGACCTATCGTCTCCGCCGAAAGGACGGCAGCATCATCCGGGTGGTGGATCATTTCCGCTCGTTGCGGATGGAGGATGGCAATGTGTGGGGCTTTGGTGTCGCCACCGATGTCACCACGCAGTATGAGACACTGGCGCGGCTCCAACTGCTGACGGATAGCATCCCCGGTGGACTTGTGGTCTATGAATCCACTCCCGCCGGAATCAATCTGATCTATTTCAGCGATGGCGTCTGCGGTATGGTGGGCTATACCCGAGAGGAATATGCCGCGCTGGCAGAGACCAATATCGCCTATTTTGTGTTGGAGGAGGATCGCACCCTCCTGCGTTCAAAAATTGCCGAATTGGGGACAGATGCCGGCACGGTGGACTGTGTATACCGCCATCGCACCAAGAGCGGCGGCTATCGCTGGCTCAACATCCGGGGGACGGTGGCGGATCGCTGGGGAGACAGCGTTCGTATCAACGCCGTGCTGCTGGATATCACAGAGTCGAAGGAGTTGGAGGAAAAGCTGCGCATCCGCGATCAGGAATACTCTCTGGCCATTGCCCAGAGCGGAAAGGCGGTCTATCGCTATACGCTGGCAGACCAATCCGTCTATATGCTGCAAAAAGCAGCGAACCCGTTTGAGTTTCCCTCTGTGGCAGAGAATGTCCCAGAGAGCCTCATTGCGCTGGATTTGATCGCGCCGGAGAGTGTGGACGATTTTGTGGGCTTTTATGCGGCAATTTCCCGGGGGGAGAAGACGGGCAGCATCACCCTGCGCCGCAGACTGAAAAGCGGCGACTTCGGCTGGTGCCTCGCCCGATTTACCACGCTTTTTTCCAGCTCGGGAAGTCCGATTTCGGCGATTATCTCCATTGACGACATCACGCGGCAGCATGAGCAGGAGCTGGAAAAT
>JAVVOA010000123.1:0-1969 GCA_036656515.1 Oscillospiraceae bacterium
AGGCTTTTTTCAAAAAGCCGCGTCCGGACCCCCGCGCGTTCTTACCCCCCGCGCGTACTCAGCCCCCCGCGCGTCCTCTACTCCGCCGTTTTGATGTTCTTCTCCACCCGGCGCAGGGCACTGCGCAGGAAGATAGAGCTGAGGGTGAGGGACACCACCTCGGCGATGGGGAAGGCCAGCCAGACCAGCTCCAGCCGTCCTGTCAGGGAGAGGAGCCACGCCACGGGCAGGAGGACAAACAGCTGCCGCGCCACGGAGACGATCAGGCTGTGAATGGGATTTCCCACCGCCTGACAGACCGAGCTGGCGATGATGCAAAAGCCAGCCAGCAGGAAGGACACGCTGATGATCCGCAGGGCGGGCACGCCGATGGCCAGCATGTCCGGCGAGGCGTTGAACAGCAGCAGCAGCTTGTCCGGAATCAGCTGTGCCGTGGTGCAGCCCACCGCCATGATGGCAGTGGCGGTGCCGATGGCCAGCCAGACCGTGCGCTTTAAGCGGTGGAGCTGTCCCGCGCCATAGTTGTAGGAGATGATGGGCACCATGCCGCTGTTGAGTCCGAATACCGGCATGAATACAAAGCTCTGTAGCTTGAAATAGATGCCGAATACGGCGGCGGCGGTGGTGGAGAATACCAGTAGCAGCTTGTTCATGCCAAAGGTCATCACCGAGCCGATGGCCTGCACCACGATGGACGGTGCGCCCACCCGATAGATCTCCGCCACGATTGCCGGCTGAAAGCGCATCTCCCGGAGGTGGAGATGGATCTCGTGGTTGAGGCAGATGTTGATGGCGATGCCCGCCACGGCGGCGACGATCTGCCCGATGACCGTGGCAATCGCCGCGCCGGCAATGCCCAGCTTGGGCGCGCCAAAAAGTCCGAAAATCAAAATGGGATCCAGCACGATGTTCAGTACAGCACCCAAAAGCTGGGTCGCCATGGACAGCCAAGTGCGCCCCGTGGCTTGGAGCAGGCGCTCGCAGCAGCACTGCAAAAACAGACCCACGGATAGCCCCAGACAGATTTTGCCGTAGATCACGCCGCCCTCCACGATTTCGGCGACGTTTGTCTGCATCTCGAAAAAGGGACGGATGAACAGCAGTCCCAGTATGGCAAAGACAATGGCGCTGGCAAAGGACAGAAACAGTCCCACATTTGCCGCCTTGTCCACATTGACTTGATTTTTTTCGCCCAGCGAGCGGGAGAGCAGCGCCCCGGTGCCCACGGCAGTCCCCACGCCCACGGCAATCATCAGGTTTTGCAGCGGGAAGGTGAGGGATACGGCGGTCAGCGCGTTTTCGCTGATTTTGGCAACGAAGATACTGTCCACAATATTGTACAGTGCCTGTACCAGCATGGAGATCATCACCGGTACGGACATGGAGAGTAGGAGCTTGCCCACGGGCATGGTGCCCATTTTGTTTTCGCGCGGTTGTTGCATACTTTGCCTCTTTTCTCAGTTTTGATGGAATCCGTAAACTCTTATTATAGGTGTATTGCGGCATAATGTCAAGAAACCCTGCGTACAGCGCTATACCCGGCGGATGCCTTTGAAATTCTTCCACTTGAACAACCGGGCAAACCGTCGTATAATAAGGGAAGCGCTGATGCACGCCCATCGCACGTCTTGCCCGCCGATCTGCACAATGCGATGGAATCAGAGCTTCCCTAAAACTTGTATGTTCAATTGCTGGATTGGGAGATGAAGCTATGTCTACGCCCCGCGTTGCCGCGATCCACGACCTGTCCGGCTTTGGACGGTGCTCGCTGACCGTGGCGATTCCTATTCTGTCCGCCATGGGCGTACAGTGCTGCCCCCTGCCCACCGCGCTGCTCTCCACCCACACGGGCAATTTCAAGAACTATACCTTTCTGGATTTGACCGATGAAATGCCGAAAATCGCCGCCCACTGGGCAAGCCTGAACCTGCACTTCGACGCGATTTACAGCGGCTTTATGGGCAGCGAA
>JAVVOA010000124.1:0-1916 GCA_036656515.1 Oscillospiraceae bacterium
GAAGCCCAGACGGCAACGGAGTTCTGGCCCTATCCCACCTATAGCGACATTCTGTTTTCCGTCTAAGCACCGCGGGGGTTAAGTACGCGGCTTTTTGAAAAAAGCCTGACAAAAACTTTTGTGATCAGGTTCGTTCGGGCGATACAAACCATCAGATTTGAGCAGGAAACAGACAAAGGGTCGGATAGCATCCGACCCTTTGTCTGTTTCCTCAAATAATTGGCTGTGCGATTCAAAGGGACAGCCCAATCTACAGCAATCCGAACCGGAACTGCTGTAAGTGGGAAAGCTGTCCTTCCGATTCACCGGAAAGAGCGGGTTTCCCCCCCGATTGATTGCGCACAATCGGAGGTCTGCGTCTTGCAAACATACAGGTAGTGGGATAGGAGGCAGCCCAGAATCAGCAGGCTGAGATAGCCGAAAATGGGATAGACCACGCTGATGAGGTCGCCGAAACCCAGCAGTCCGCCCAGCGCCGCAGCCGTCGCCAGCACTGCCGCGCCGGTTTTGCGATGGGTCTCCACCGCCGGGAATTTCTGACCCAGAAAAATCAGCACCGCCACCAGACTGGAACTGGAAGTGCCAAACATGGCAATCAGCAACAGCAGTCCATAGACATAGGAGAGGGCGGGACTGAGGGTGGTTGCCAGCGCCAGCATGGGCAGCTCGGCACCCGCCGCCTCAGGATGAGCCAGCAGCGCCAGCAGGACGCCGGAGGAAATCGCCAGCAAAAACAGACTGCCCAAGCCCACACCCCCCAACACCGTGCGCTTCGATGGAACCAGCTCGCCCAGCGGACAGAGAATCCCCACGGTGGCAAAGGCATTATAGGCGGAAAAGGTCAGCATCCCCAGCAGCCAGTTGGAGAGCAGGGGATTGCCCCCTGTCTTTGCTGGGACAAAGGATGCGCCTGTCAGGGGAAACTTGACCAGCGCCGCAATGCCAAAGGCCACAGTCGACACCACCAGAATGGGCACCAACAGGGAAAAGGAGCGGACGATGCCTGTCAGCCCCCGGATTGCCACCAGCAGCACCAAGCCGCAAAACAGCAGACTGCCCAGCCAGACCGGTATGCCCAGCAGCTGATGCAGCAGAGCGCTGGCACCCGCCGCCATAATGGCGGTTACGCCAAAGAGAAACACGCCCTGAAAGAGGGATACCAGCGCCCGCAGCCACGGGAGCTCTCGGCGCACCACCAATTTATCCATCTCCCGCAGACCGGTTTTCTGGGCAAGACGCAGCAGCAGAATGCCAAATGCACACAGGATGCCCACGGCGCACAGCATCCCCACAATGCCGAAGCCCCCAAACTGTCCGCAAAATTGCCAAAGCTCCTGCCCGGAGACATAGCCCGCCCCTAAAAAACAACCGGCAAAGGTCAGACTCAACTGGATGGTACTCAATTGCTTCATATGGTTTCCCCCATTTTTGAAAGTGACACGACAGAGAGACAGGGTTGCAAAAGCTGCAATAAAAGAAGAACACAGCGTGTCATGGAGAGTATTGTAGCACAGTCACAGCCTGCGTCAAGCCCTAAGATAATGGAATCCGGGCGCGGGAAGGGGGGAGGACGCGGCTTTTTGAAAAAAGCCTGGCAAAAACTTTTATGAGAGTTTGGACAGGGCTGTACAAACGACAGAAAAAAGACAAAGGAGCGGATGCCATCCGCCCCTTTGTTTGATTCCTCACTCGTTTTTTGAAAAATTGCCGGCAGGGGACGGATACCATCCGTCCCCTGCAACGCAGTTTTTATCCGAATATGCGCCAGTCCAATGTGAGGCAACAGCCCTATTGAATCAGATCATTAAAGTTTTTGTCCAACTTTTTTCAAAAAGTTGGCGTACCCCGCGTACCCCTCGTACCCCCGCGTCTACTCCGCGTCCTTGCCCAGACGGCGGTACATGGTCTTCTTCACC
>JAVVOA010000125.1:0-1875 GCA_036656515.1 Oscillospiraceae bacterium
CACCGCGTTGTCCAAGCGGTACTCGATGGCATAGCGGTTCTGCCCGTATTCGCTGATGCCAAAGCAGATTTCATAGCCCGTATCCGTATAGACAACGCCGCAGCGGTTGGCCTTTTGGGCAAAGTCCCAATCCACATTCCAATCGGACACCGTCTCATAGGTACCATTGATATCCGTCACCTGCAAATCGCTGATGGTCAGATAGTCCGGTGCGTGCATGGGGATGAAGTTCTCCGTCCCCTCGTCAAAGCTACCCGCCCAAGTTTGGGTGACATACAGGGAGCCGTCCGCGTATACCACAGCCTCGATGTCCATGCTGCTCACCTGATTGGCAGCAGCGGTGGGCAGGGTCAACAGACAGACCAGCAGCGCGGTCAACAAAGCTGTTTTTTTCATTCTGCGCCTCACTTCATACTGGGCATATCGGCCTTTGCCGTCTGCTCCTCCAGATAGGTTCTCTGGGCAAAGCCCATCATGCCCGCCACCATGGAGACGGGGAACATCCGCATGGTGCGGTTGAGCTTGGTCACGCTGTCGTTATAGACCAGACGGCTGCTGCGCACCATATTTTCATAGGCGTTGACAGAGTCCATGGTCTTGATATAGTTCTCATTGGCCTTCAACTCGGGATATTGCTCGGACACCATGGCGATTCTGCCCATTGCCTCGGAGAGAATGCCCTCCTGCCGCATCACCTCGTCGGGGCTGGATTTTGCCGTGATGACACTGCGGCGGGATTTGATGGTTTCAATCAAGGTTTCGCTCTCGTGCTTGGCATAGCCCTTGGTCAAGTCCAGCAGGGCACTCAGCGCGTCGAACCGGGAGGAGAGTTGCACGCCGATCTGGCTCATGGCGTTGTTGATGTTTTCGTCCAGTACCACCAGCCGGCGTTGGGTGGACATGCCCCAACTCACCACCAAAATGAGGAGAACAGCCAGAACAATCAATGTGATCATCAAAAGGATTACCCCCTTTTTTAAAATGGGGCTGCCCCTATGAGCATCGACCCTTTTGCGGCGATATACTCAAAGGGGCAGCCCCTGCATGTAATTTCGTATGTGTCAGCTTCTAAGACAGCTTAGGCAAGCATGGTGTAGTTGGCGATGGCACCGTCGATGGCAGCCAGCACGTCTTCTGTGGGGGCAATGCTGATGGTGGCGGTGCCCAGATCACCCATGTCCAGCTCGATGGTGGAGTCGTCCGTCTTAAGCATGCCAAAGGTCAGTGCCAGACCGTTGACTTCGTCGGTGATGGTAGCGCCGGAGTTGGCCTCGTCAATGGTGATGGGGCCCACCACGCTGGCGGCGGTCATATCATCGTTGTTGCCAAAGATGATGATGGCCTGTGATGCAGTTGCGTCCAGAGCCAGCACAACGGGAGCGCCGGAGGCATCGGTGCCGATGAAGCCGGAATCCACCCAAGAGGCAATGGCGTCATAGTCCAGCTCGAACTCGAGCTGCTCGTCCTCGGCTGCATCCTCGGCGGGAGCGGCGGTATCGGCAGCGGGGGCTTCGGGAGCGGGGGCTGCGGGGGCGGGAGCGGGCTTTTCGCCGCAGGCTGCCAGGGAGAGGGTCAGAGCAAGAGCAAGAACCAATGTCAGTAACTTTTTCATCATGTGTATCTCCTTTTATTTTTTTGTTTATTTATATGTGGCCGCTATCCAGAAGCGGTTCATATCCATAGGGGGCGGATTCCTCTTTTGGGGAGGCTCGCTTTTAGCGGGGGCGGCTCGCCGCCGCTTTGAGCAGTAATTGCTGTGTCTCTGATTCGGTGGCGGGGCGGATATGGGGTCGCTCACATTGGGGACAGACCTGCACTTCGCCGATTCTGCGAAAGATGAATCCGCAGGCTTCACAAAAGTATACTATAAGCTAT
>JAVVOA010000126.1:0-1868 GCA_036656515.1 Oscillospiraceae bacterium
TGAGTGCGGAAAGCCCTGCAAGGTTCCGTTCGAGCCCCGCAACGATCGTCCTGTTTACTGCAGCGAGTGCTTTGGCAACAGAAACTAATTGCCGCATGAATGAAAAGGTACGTCCCCTCGGGGACGTACCTTTTTTTGCCTTTTCAGACGCTGCGGGGGAGACGCTCTCCCCCGCGCTGTTTTTTTATGGACGCAGGAATCAGCCGCCGATTTGTCCGGCAAACAGATTCAGCTTGCTCTGTAGCACCATTTCCAGCCGTGTCACAGCATCCACAGTGGCCTGCACAGAACTGTTGACCGCCAAAAGCTGGGCGGCGGTGACGCCGGACATCCCGACGAATTTCTGGATTTTCTCGCCCTCGGCGTTTAAGATGTGGGACAGACCAGTCTCCTGTAGGGCAACGGACTCAATGAGGTCGGCAATCGCTTGGGTGATGGTGACGGTACCGGGGACGATAACGGGCATAGACATAAAAGCAGAACTCCCTTATTGATCATTTTGAGAGTGCTTGGCGTTTGCAGCGCTCTCTATGAGCAGTATATGCGCCGCCGCCCACGAGGTGCCCCTCTCCCCTGTCATCCAACGCCCATAGCGCGAAGCAGCGCCCGGGCTCTGCTCCCAAGCGTTTCGCCGGATTTTTGCAAAGATCGCCGTTTTAAGGAGCCTCTGAATAAATCCCGTCGCCAATCCATGCGGCAGATTTAATCAGGGGTTCCTTAAGCGTGACCGGCCGCCCGCTCCAGACATTGCTCCAGCGTATCATAGAGCAACTCCGCATCAATGGGCTTGGCCAAATGGGCATCCATGCCGGCGGCCTTGGATTTGACCACATCCTCATCAAAGGCATTGGCAGACATGGCGATGATGGGCACGGTCTTTGCCCACGGACTGCCAGTGGCCCGGATTGCCTCCGCCGCCTCCAAGCCATTCATCACCGGCATTCGGATGTCCATCAGGATGGCGTCATAGGGCTGTAGGGCTGTACAGATGGCCAGTGCGATTTTTCCATTTTCCGCCACGTCCACCCGGGCATTTTTAAACTCCAGCAGACGTTTTGCCACCATGATATTAAGGGGGTGATCCTCCACCAGCAGAATTCGCCTGCCGCTGAAATCGCAGACAGTCCGTCGGGGTGTCGCACAGCTTTTTTCCAAATTTGCATCCTCACGCTCTGGGATCTCAAGGGGAATCCGCACCCGGAAGATGGTGCCCTCCCCCGGCGTACTCTCCACCGAGATGTCACCGCCCATAAGCAGGGCAAGGTTTTTGGAAATGGCGAGCCCCAAGCCGCTGCCCCCGTATCCGGTGCTGTTGTGCTCCTGGGAAAACGGCTCGAACAGCTTGGACAAAAACGCCTCTCCGATGCCGATGCCCGTATCGCTGATCTGGAAACAAATTTCTGTCCGTTTGCCCTCAACCGCCATTTGGGAGATATCCAGCCGCACCATGCCGCCCGTCGGCGTGAACTTCACAGCGTTGGAGAGAATGTTAATTAAAATCTGTTGCAGGCGGACACCGTCGCCAATATAGCTGTTTTTCCGTCCCTCGAACTCCGTCACCACATAGGTCACGCCTTTTTCCGCCGCCTGTGTCTGGATGATGGTTCCGATGGCATCCAAAAACCGCTGACAGAGAATCACTTCCTTTTTCAGCGTGATTTTTCCGCTTTCGATTTTGGACATATCCAGAATATCGCCCAGCAGTTGCAGCAAATACCGGGAGGCATATTGGGATTTCTCGATGCAGTCCCCCACAAACGCCTGATCGTCCAAATGCTGCACAGCCAGCTGCTCCATGCCCATGATGGCGTTCATGGGCGTGCGAATCTCGTGGCTGATGCGGGAGAGAAATTCCGATTTTGCGGCGT
>JAVVOA010000127.1:0-1848 GCA_036656515.1 Oscillospiraceae bacterium
GCAATCGGGACGGGGAGGGGGTCAAACGGGAGAATGTTTCACATGAAACATTCCCGCTGCTTTCCCCTCGCCCCGTCCGGACTGCCTATCATGCAAGACAGACATAAAGTTTTTGCCCCACTTTTTTCAAAAAGCGGGCGTATCCCGCCCCCGTGGCTTACAGTAGCAGGAAGCCGTCCAGCGGGGGGAGGGTCAGGTGGAGCGCGCCGTCTCGGGACGCAAAGCACTGCCCCGACAGGGCATCGGTTGCCAAGGCGCTCTCCCACGGGAGGGCGACCTCCAACGGCGCGTCCCCGGCGTTGAGGACTGTCAGGGAGACCTGACCGTCTGCCCGACGGGCAAAGGCAAGGCCGTGTCCTTCTGCCAAAAAATAACAGATATCCCCGGCTTGCAGAGAGACTCTCCCGTGGCGGAAACCGCCCAAACGCCGGAAAAAGTCCCGCAGGGCAGCATCCTCGTGCCCCCATGGATAGGTTGCCCGATTGAAGGGATCCTCGAAGCCCTCCATGCCGGCCTCGTCGCCGTAATAGACGGTGGGGGAGCCGGGGAAGGTGTATAGCAGCAGTGCCGCCAGCCGCAGACGGCGCAGTCCCAAGTCCCGCTCGCCCTCTGACAGCCGGTACGCCGCCCGGTCAATTTTGGTCTCCGGCACGGTGGACGCGCCCAGCGCCGTGAGGATACGGGGGGTGTCGTGGGTGCCCAAAAAGTTCATGGCGGCATAGAAGGCGGGCGGGGGATAGTGCTCCCGCAGGGTCTCCATGGCATCCCGAAAGGCAGAGGCATCGCCGCCCAGCAGATAGGCCAGCGCCGCGGTGCGGAAGGGATAGTTCATCAGACCGTGGGTCTCGTTGCCCAGCAGATAGCGCCGCCGCTGGCTATAGGCGATTTTGTTGCTGCCATCCTCCCAGACCTCGCCCAAGAGGATGCTGTCCGGCTTGGTCTCTGCCATCGCCGACCGCATGCGGGCGATGAAGGCATCGGGCAGCTCGTCAGCCACATCCAGCCGCCAGCCGGATGCCCCTGCCCGGAGCCAGTGCCGCAGAACGGAGTCCTGATTTTCGATGATAAAGTCCCCATAGGCGGGATTGTCTTCGCAGACGGCGGGCAGGGTGCGGATGCCCCACCACGCGTCATAGCTGTGGGGAAAGTCGGTGAAGTGATACCAGCCAAAATAGGGGGAATCGGGACTTTGCGCCGCGCCCAAAGTGGGATAGAAGCCGTTCTGATTGAAATACACGCTGTCTGACCCGGTGTGGTTGAACACGCCGTCCAAAATCACCCGCATGCCACGGGCGGCGGCGGCGGTACACAGGGCGGTAAAGTCCGACTCGGTGCCCAGCATGGGGTCGATTTTCAGATAGTCGGCGGTGTTGTAGCGGTGGTTGGACGCGGACTCGAAAATCGGGCAGAGATACAGGGTGGTCACGGACAGCGCCGCCAAATCGTCCAGCTTGGAGAGGATGCCTTGGAGGGAGCCGCCGAAAAAGTCGCAGTTGCGCACCTCGCCATCCGGGTCGGGCAGGAAGTCCATGGCCTCATCCCAGTTTTCATGCACCCGGCGATTGCCCACCAGACCCTCTGGCGAGGGGACAGACAGACGGGCGAACCGATCTGGGAAGATCTGATAGGTCACGCCACGGCCGAACCAGTCCGGGGTGGGGACAGCGTCGTCATAGACCGTCTGCTGCCACGGGAGCACTGTACCCTCGGACCGATAGCCGGTGGTATCCAACAGGCAGCCGCTGCCGTCGTCACGGGACAGGCGGAAGTGGTACCAGACCAGCTCCGGGGCGGCGGGCAGGGGGACAGTCACGGAAAACACGGCGCGGTCGTCCCGGTCATCCTGAC
>JAVVOA010000128.1:0-1745 GCA_036656515.1 Oscillospiraceae bacterium
TGGGCATCCATCACTGCCCGCAACTTCAAGTTCGCTTTTCCATAGTCCTTCACCGATAAAATCGAGTTGTGCTTTTCCAAACTTACCACCTCAAGAGTATACTATATGTGCAGTAACCTATTGACTATTCGCTTTTATATAGTTACTATATAAATAGTTAGAATGGAGGAGGAGCTTATGCGCACCAAAAACACTTTTCAGTGGGGAACTTGGAACGGACACAGCTGGGCAACATGAAAAATCTGCTAAAGCTACCGCAGTGGAAGCGAACTCTCATCGGTGGTTGCGTGGTGTTGGTGGGTATTGTTTTGTCCTTTTTGCTCTGTGGGACGGACACAATGGGGTTACTGGTGATTCTGCCATTTGCGGTCATTTTTATCTGTCTCTGCCCGGAACTGTGGCGCGGAGACTGACGCACCCTTTCTTTTCTCGGCACAGTCCAACCTGCTATCTCAATCTATCTAACTACCTCTCTTTCATTAGGGTCTGAAAAATAGACCGCCAGAAGTCTGTTTTTCGGACTTCTAGCGGTCTGTTTTTCAGCTGTCTTATAGCTTGTGCAAATAAATCCTGTCCGGCTTTCCACGACCCTGCTTGATGCGGGAAATCAGGCTTTGCCCCTCCAATTCCCGGAGCACCGCCATCGCCTTACTGCGCTTGCAGCCCAACAGACGGCAGGCTTCTGCAATCGTGCAGTAGAAAAATGTGCGCCCGCCGGGGTCTCGCCAGCCGTTTTGCTCCGACAGGCTGTGCCGAGAGAGAAAAATCCCATACAGCACCTTGGATTCCAGCCGCAGAGGGGCATAGCGGGGGTCTTGGAAAAACGCCGTGTACAGCCGGAAATAGCTTGATCTACCTGCTGCTTCGCCCATTTTTAACGCTCCCGTTCACGGGATGCCACCTTCCGTTTCTGCGGCTTTTCCCGATACGCCCTGCCCCATTCATCCCGCATTTGCGCCTGCAAACGCTGCTCCTCACGGATTGTTTCCCGCAGCTTCGGCGTGCAGGTCAGCACCGCCTCCGCCAGACGGATTTGTCGGCGCAGAACGGCGATTTCGGCGGTGAGGGCATCCCGCTGTGCCTTGAAGCTGTCCACCTCCTCCGGCACGGTACAGCGGCGCAGGCGATTGTAACAGTGCTCCCGCTGACCGCATTTGTCCGCCAGCGCGACCCGCTTATTTTGGGCAAAGTCCGTCACCTCCTCCACCGTGTTCAGCCCCTCACGGCAGAGAAAGCGATGCTGGGCGACGTAGCGATCCAGCCGCCGCAAATCCTCCCGCAATGCAGGGGACAGGGGCTTGTGCCGCCCTTTGGGCACGATGCCAAGCAGGAACAGATAGTGGACGTACAGCGCCTGAAAGCCGGTGATTTTGCGGCACCGCAGTAGGCTGCCACGACAGCGCATTTTCTGCGGCAGCGTCGTTATTTTCTGGTATCGGGGCTGCTCTATCTGCACCGTATAGGAGTTTTGGCGGATGCGGACTTGCATCCGCTCCAAGGAATAGTCCTCGCCCAATTGGTACAGCCGGGTGGGCTTGCCGCCATTTATGGCGCAGATGGTGACGTATTTGCGGTTCTCCGGCGCAGACAGCCGGTAGCCATAGAGCTTCAACATCCGACTCAAATCCCCCTGCGCGTGGGACACCGCCATCGCCCGATCCAGTGCGTCCCGCATGAGGGTATACTTGGTCGGCTCGCCCCGCTTCTCCGCCTGATAAAGACTGCGGGGCGTCTTGCCTTGGGGG
>JAVVOA010000129.1:0-1736 GCA_036656515.1 Oscillospiraceae bacterium
AGGGGCGGATAGTATCCGCCCCTTTGTTTTGTCAAATAAATAGATACGAGAGTCCTTTGAAAAATAGACGTAGGGTCGGATACCATCCGACCCTACTGGCTTTTCCCCCTAATACTTGCCATTCTGATGCAAAGGGAAAGCCCAACAGTATTTGATCATTAAAGTTTTTGTCCAACTTTTTTCAAAAAGTTGGCGTACCTGCCCCTCGTACCTGCCTCGTGTACTCCCCGCGCTATAGCTGCCCCAGTGTCATCTGGACGAGGAAGGACACCACCACCACCAGGGCGGAGATGAGGAAGCCGTGGAGCATGGGCTTCAGCCCAGAGTGCGCCAGCTCCTTGAAATTGGTTTTCAGTCCGATTGCCGCCAGCGCCATCACCATGCAGAACTTGCTGCCGTGGGCAATCACATCGCTGACCGCCGCAGGCACCAGCCCGGTGCTTTTGACAGCCACCATCCCCAAAAACAGCAGGATGAAAAAGGGGAAAATCTTCTGCCAATTCACCGGCTGACGGACGATCTCCCGCCCGGCAGTCTCCCGCTTTTTGCGCTCCAACCGCTCGTTGATCACGGAGAAAATCAGCACCGTGGGCAGGATGGACAGGGTGCGAGTCAGCTTGACGATCATGGCATAGGCACCGGCTGCATCGGAAAACGCATAGCCTGCCGCCACCACCGACGAGGTGTCGTTGACGGCGGTGCCCGCCCACAGGCCAAAGCCCATGTCCGTCATGCCGAAATAGCGCCCCGCAATGGGAAACAGGATGACCATGAGAATGTCAAAGAGAAAGGTGGCGGAGATGGCATAGGCGATGTCCTGATCCTTGGCATCGATGGTGGGTGCGATGGCGGCAATGGCAGAGCCGCCGCAGATACCCGTGCCCGCCGCAATCAGACCAGACAGCTTCCAGTCCATGCCAAACAGCTTGCCCAGCAGATAGCCGCCGCCAAAGGCAGTCGCCAAGGTGAAGCACATGACGATCAGGGAGTATTTCCCCACCTGCAATACCTGTGAAAAGCTGAGCGTGATTCCCATGAGCACAATGGCAAGCCGCAACACCTGCTTGGATGCCAGTTGGACGCCGCTGGTAAACACGACCCGGGTCGCCACCCACGGATGGAGCAGCATCCCCAGCAGCAGGGCAAAGACTCCGCCGCTGATGAGCTGATAGGGCACGAGGCCGCTGAGGGTGTTGGCCGCAAGGGCGAGCAGTGCCGCCAGCCCCAAGCCCGCGCCGTAGGAGTAAAGTTTCTTCATGTTGTGCTCCTTCTATTTTCGAGATGACTGGATTTTACCATGGAGGTGTGATAAAATCAAATGATAAGTTATGATAGAACTATAAGATAAAATAATAGGAGAGCGTGCTATGTTGGATTTCAGACACGAGACATTTTTGACGCTGTATCAGACGGGGAGCTATACCAAGGCGGCGGAGCTGCTGCACATCACCCAGCCCGCCGTCACCCAGCACATTCAGTTTTTGGAGAGAACCTATGGGTGCAAGCTGTTTCGCTATCGGGGCAAGGTTTTGCAGCCCACCGAGCAGGGGCGCACCCTGTTCTCCTTTGCCGCCGCCATGCGGACAGACAGCGAGGCACTGCGGCTCCGACTGGAAACGGACAGTCCGCCGTCGCTGGTATTTGGGGCGACGCTGACCATCGGCGAATATGTGATGCCCCGGGTGATTGCCGACCTGCTCCGGGAAAACGAAAAGCTGGCAATCACCATGCAGGTG
>JAVVOA010000130.1:0-1707 GCA_036656515.1 Oscillospiraceae bacterium
GGGAAGGGCACCAGCTTGCCTGTCGGTAGGTTTTGGATGCGCTCCTGGGTGTCCGCTAAACGCTGGGCGTCATTTTTGAATAGAGCATCGTGCTTGGCAATGGGGAAGTTTTTTTCGCTGTTTTTCATGTGTAAGACTCCTTCTTTTCTGATTTTTATACAAAGGAGCAGCCTGCATTTGCAAGCTGCTCCCTCTAAGCCTGTTTGCTTTTCGCTCTGCTTGCTGTCCTTATGCAGAAATAAGCAATTTTGTGTCGTAAGAAATGTCGAGATGATGGTGATACCCGTCAAAGCGCATATTCCCGGAAATGGGGAGGGACTTATCTTTTGGATTAGTATTTCTTGATAATATGCGCCACCAGACGGAGATTGCGCTCGATGAGGGTATTGCGCGCCTCGGGGTCACCGGCGGCAAGGCGGGTCAGGCAGTCCCGTTCCTCCGCCGCTGTCAGGGGCTTGGGAAACGAGCCGGTCTGACCGTCTAGGCGCAGGGAGAACAGCAGACTGTTTGCAAGAAGATAGAACATGGCGGACAGCATGGGAAATCCCCTCCTTTTGATTGTAAAAAGCCCGTCCCGAGGACAGCGGACTTCTGTAGTCTATATGTGGGGCAGGGAAGTCCCTATGCGCTGTTCTTGACAAACGGACAGACCCGCCCTATGATACTATCCAATGAACAAAGGCATGTTGTAAAATGCTTTGTTCAGCAGATAGTATGATAAAAAACGGGAAACCCGCCCGGTGAAAGAGGAGCCTCTGCCATGCTGCAAGATATCGCGCCCCACATCTACCACAATCCATACCTACCCGTCCCGCCGCGGGACGACAGCCCCCTGCTGTGCTATGGGCACAACACCATCCTGTGCCATCTGGAAAACGGACAGCTGACCTATCCCACCTTTGGACAGCTGCGGGCGAGCTGTCCCGCGCCCCGCTATCTCTTTGCCATTGACGACATCGCCTATTTTCTGGGAGAGGATGATGCGGCCTTGCCCGGCTTTGCCATGGAGCCCACCGCCATCTTCCGCACCTCCGCGCCCCGCGAGATGGCCTTTGCAGGCGTGACCGGGCTACAGCTCCATCAATGGTATGGGGACAGCCGCTTTTGCGGACACTGCGGCGGTGAGACCGTGCCGGACAGCAAGGAGCGGATGCTCTACTGCCCCCGGTGCCACAACATGATCTATCCCCGGATATCTCCGGCGGTGATTGTTGCCATCTGCGACGGCGATCGCCTGCTACTGACCCGCTACGCCAACCGACCCTTTAAAAAATATGCACTCATCGCCGGCTTTGCCGAGATCGGAGAGAGCATCGAGGACACCGTACACCGGGAGGTTCACGAGGAGGTCGGACTGGCAGTGCGTGACCTGACCTTCTATAAAAGCCAGCCGTGGTCCCTGTCCGGCAGCCTGCTACTGGGCTTCTTTGCCCGGCTGGACGGCAGCGATCACATCACCCTACAGGAGGACGAGCTTGCCGAGGGCTGCTGGATACAGCGAGGTGACTTGGATCAGGCGGACGAGAATTTCAGCCTGACCAACGAGATGATCCGCCTGTTCGCCGCCGGAAACGACCCCTTTTCGTAAGACGCAGGGCAGGCTACGCGCGGGGGCGGGGTACGCGGCTTTTTGAAAAAAGCCTGGCAAAAACTTTACTGATCAGTTTAAACAGGGCTACAGGTAACGGACAAAGGGGCGGATGGTAT
>JAVVOA010000131.1:0-1680 GCA_036656515.1 Oscillospiraceae bacterium
TCTCTCCCGCGACGGCATCCGGCAAATCAAGTCCCAGCTCACCAATGATATTTTCAAGCAGGAGCTGCTGCATGTCTACGAGCAGAAAAGTGAAAGCCGGGATGAACTGGTGCAGGAGGCGCGGGAAGCTCTGCTGGAACTCACGCATCAGATGCAAAACGGCATCTGCAATCACCCGGAAGTCGAGGTGCTGATGATGCAGCTCACGCAGGCACTGGAAACAGTCACCGGCAAAAAGTCCTATGGCTATCTGTCCAAGCCCGTGAAAAGAATCGTGGATGAAATTGTCGACCAAATGGAGCGACTGCCGGTGGTCTCCGACGGCTACAACCGCTGGCTGGAACTGCAGGGACAAGTGGACGGCTACTACGGCGGCGACGAGCGAAAGCGCCTGCCGCTGTCTCAACAAAAAGAATTCCGCGCCATCAAGAACGCCGTCATTCAGGAGGCGGAGCGCATCCGGCTTGGCGAGATTAGTTTTGAGGACACCGACATAGAGCAGCGGGACGAGCCGGAGGACGACTTGCGTGCCGACCATACTCTGTGGCAAATTGTGGACGAGATCTATGATGACGATTTCCCCCTTGCAGAGCGCGACAAGGCAGCAGAGGACTTGCAATTATGGGCGGAGGGCGGCGACCCAGCCGCCCAGTATTTCCTCGGCAAGCTCTACCGGGATGGCGGACTGCTCATTCCAAACGCCGAGCTTGCGCGGGATTGGTTCTACAAGGCGGCAAGGCAGAATGTCGTGGTGGCGCAGTATGCGTTGGGCAAGCTGCTTCTCTCCGAAGATCTGTTAGTGCGAAACCCAAAATTGGGCATGGAGTGGCTGGAATATGCCTCAAGCAACGGCAGCCACTATGCCGCCTACCGTGTCGGCAAAGAATGTCTCAAAGGCGAGCTTGTCAAAAAAGATGTGGGCAAAGCGCTCAAGTATCTGACCGATGCCGCCAACGCTGAAAACCAGTACGCACAATACCTACTGGGCAAGCTCTATCTCGCAGGGCGCGAGGTAAAATACGACAAAGAGCTGGCGCTCCACTGGATATCCCGCGCCGCCGATCAGGGTAACGAGTACGCCCAGTTTTTCCTTGACCGAGAGGGCACCTTTCGTCCACCATCCGTCATGCTTTCGGCGACGCGGTTGCTCCACCACATGGCAAATATCTTCCGCGATAATTCGCTGCCCAAGACCGGAACCGTTGATTTTGAGATAGATAAAAAGCGACTGCAAAAGCTCAGAGAGAAGAAAATCGCCATGGGACACAAGCCGGACGACCACGAGGAATACGCCAGCCCCACCATGTCCATGTGATGGTTCCCCCTTTACCTGATGCCGGGGAATAGATCAACAAGACGCAGAACATCAAATAAAAAGCCCTCCCAAGCCGGGAGAGCAGAAAGGACACCTATGAAAAAATCGCAATTCAAATCCTTCAATGAGCTGCCTCTGATGCTGACAGTACCGGATGTCTCCAATGTACTGGGTATCGGCCTCTCCAATGCCTACGGCATTGTGCACAGATCAGATTTTCCTTCCATCACCCTCGGTTCCCGCATTATTATCCCTCGGGACGAATTCATGGAATGGATTGATAAGAGGGCCGCAGAAAAGAGTGAAATCCATTGAAAACAGTAGCTATTTTCTCAATTCTGTGGTATTGGTTGGTGTTGCAAAAG
>JAVVOA010000132.1:0-1498 GCA_036656515.1 Oscillospiraceae bacterium
TCCATGATGTCAACAAAGCGGGAGTGGTAGCGGTTGTTCTCCTTGTCGTTGTCCAAATCCTCGATGACATCGGTCAGTCGCTGGTTCATCATAAATTGGGCGATCTGGGGTGCCATCGCCATGGTGCGGTCGGGCACCGTGCTGGCATAGCGCCGAATCCCAGCCGCCGAGCCCTCGAACAGGGGGGAGGAGTCCTCGCGGATGGTGAAGGATTTCAGCTGAGCGCCCTCGAAAATGGTCTTGTCCAGCTTTTTGCTCATGCAGAACAGCCGATTGGTGGTGTCGAACAGCAGCTTGGTATCCATGAGGCCGAAGTCGATTTTCTCCGAGATGATGAATTTCTCCCGCAGCTGCTGATTCTGGTCATAAAACCGCAGATATTCCTGCAAGCCCTGTATGGTCAGCTCGTTTTTAACCTCGTCCTGCATGTCGATTTTACCGGAGCAGGTATCGCAGATGGGTTCCCCCTCGATTTTCGTGGGCAGAAACGAAATCTTTCCGCCGCAGATGGGGCAGGGTCCTTTTTTTGAAAATAAGCCCATAGTATTCTCCTCCTATTTGATGTTGCGCAGCTATCGAGAGCCGCCGCCGGAGCCGCCGCCGATGGAGCCGCCCCCGCCGCCGATAGAGGCAAAGCCGCCCCCACCGCTGCTGCGCTGTGCCTGCTCCCGCCGCTCCTCTGCATTGCGCATATTGCGATACAGCAGATAGTGATAGGAGGTGGCGGTGTACAGGCTCTGGTGATAGGTATCCAATTCCACTGTGAGGTTGGGATAGAGTGTTTTGATCTGCTCTGCCACCCGGTCAGCAATGCCGAACAGCATGGCATAGGACAGCATTTCCTTCCAGATGGGCAGCTCCTTGACCCCGCGCTCTGCGATCAGGGAAAAGTCCTCCAGATATTTTTTAAAGCCCATCAGCTCGCCCAGCTCTTTTTCGCCGCTGTCGGTGAGATAGCTGAACTTGGCGGGAAGCTCCCACCGCTTCAGGCAGTGCTTTCCGTTGAGATAGGCCTTGCCCGCCTCCAGATATTTGTTGATGTAATTGCGGAGCAGGCTGTCATTTTTCTCGGCAAAGCGCTCCAGCTCCTTTGCCTGCAAAATGCCGTCCATGCCCGCCGCGCCCTCTAAAACCGTGTAGAGGTACTCGTCATATTCGTCCATTCGATTGGAATTTCCGCCGACAAGCCGGAGATTGACCGTCTCGCTGGTCTTCCCCATAGCGCCCACCGTCTCCTGCGTGACCGGTGTCAGACAGCCCAGATCAATCAGCCGCAGCATGCCGGTGGCAAGGATCGCGCCATCCTCGCAGACCTCGAACTGTCTGCCCAGCGCATAGGTGGCGGCCACGTTTCCGCCGTTGGGAATGTCTCGAAAATAGCCGAATTGGTCGGAGAAGTTCTGCATTTTTTTCTGCCGGATGCCCTTCTTGATTTTGGACACCACCACAATCACCCCGACGGTAGCCTGAAGCCCCACCACCATCATGACGATGCCGC
>JAVVOA010000133.1:0-745 GCA_036656515.1 Oscillospiraceae bacterium
CAAAGCAGCAGTCTAACTCCTCCCCCTAACCCCGGCATTACAAAGCGTTTCATGTAATCTCCTGATAAGGGAAGACCCCGGTTTGCGTCCGGGGTCTTTCCGCATTTTCCGGCAAAAGTTTTTGCCCCGCTTTTTTCAAAAAGCGGGCGTAACCCACCCCTCGCGTCCCCCGCGTCCCCGTGTGTTGCAGGGGTGGCGGAGGGCTCCACGTCCCACTGGATGGGCTCCATGCCCAGTGCGCGGATGGCGGCGACCACATGGTCGTCGTACTCGCCATAGGGGCAGCGTATCAGGGTGGGTGCCACGCCGGTGACCGCCGCCACCTTCTCGTTGCAGCGTGTCACGTCCGCCACGATCTCGTCGGCAGAGAGCGCGTTAAAATGCCGGTGTGTGTCCGAGTGATTCATCACCTCGTGCCCGGCGTCCGCCAGCGCCTTGACGGAGTCCGGGTACTTGACCGCCCAGTCCCCCACCACAAAGAATGTCGCCTTGATTTGGTACTTCTCCAAAATGTCGATGAGATGCTGGGTGTCCTCGTTGCCCCAGGCGGCATCAAAGCTGATGGCGCAGACCTTCTGATCCACCTCCACGCAGTAGATGGGCAACTGGCGCTCTGTGGCGGAGACAGTGGTGACGGCGGGATAGGCGACGGCGTAAAAAATGGCGCAGACTGCCAAAATGCCCACCACCAGCGTTGCGGTTTTTTGCTTGCAGACATAGATTTTCATAGAGAGACCCCTCCTTG
>JAVVOA010000133.1:764-1347 GCA_036656515.1 Oscillospiraceae bacterium
ACAATCTGTGCGCCGACCGGGGTACGCGTTTTTGGGGGAAAAGCTGTGGAAAAAGCTTGGATGCACAGCGCTGGGAGATGTCCCGTCCGTGGGAGAGAAAAGTTTCGCCAGACCTTTTCAAAGGCCGCGTCCCCCGGGGTACGCGCAAAAAAGCGGGCGCCGATTTGAAATCAGCGCCCGCTTTTTGAAAAAGAGTGGTTACTTGGCGAGGAAGGTACCGGCCTTCATCTGCTCCACATAGCCCAGATATTCCTTCTGGATCTCGGGGGAGACCAGCTCGTCGTTGAACTTGCCCACAGCCAGGCAGTTGTTTTCCAGAGAGCCATAGATCACGTCGTTGCCGAAGGTGCCGGCGACCACAGCGTCCATGCACAGACCGATCATGCCGGCATTGTCGGTGACCACGCTGGAGATGATGCAGGGGTTCTGTCCCAGCAGGTCAGAAGGCTGACCGATGTCGAAAATCTTGATTTCGCCGGTGCCGTTGGCGGCATCCACCGCCTGACGCGCGCCGGAGTCCACAGCAGAGGCATCGCCGAAGAACACGTCTGCTTTTTCGCCGCTCATGCCCTTAGCCAGCTCC
>JAVVOA010000134.1:0-1323 GCA_036656515.1 Oscillospiraceae bacterium
GTTGCCTGATAGAATTGTCCAAATCTGATCACAAAAGTTTTTGCCAGGCTTTTTTCAAAAAGCCGCGTATCTTGCCCACGCGCGTATCCCGCCCCCGTTTTCTGTGGGTTTGGCACAGACTGGTGGCAGCGGCATACATTGGAGTAGACCGTTATTTGAAAGGAGTACATCTGTATCTATGATGGATGATAATTTTATGCAGCGTCCTGCCCGGCGGAACACGCCCGCCGCACCGACGCCGGATCAACTCCCGGTGGCACCTCTGCCACCCTATGTGCCGGACAACGGACAGGTTCCGGAAATCCCGCTGCCGCCTATCGTGGGCGATCCGGGACAGACGCCGGTGATTCCCCTGCCGCCCTTTGTGGAGGATCCGGGACAGATTCCCGTCTTCCCCCTGCCGCCCATCGTGGGCAACCCCGAGGTGCCGCCTGTGGTCACCTATCCGCCCCAGCTCCCCGCCTATCCCGGCAACCAGCCACCCGCCTATCCCGGACCCGGGGTGGTCATCGTCCCCGGCGTGGTGCATCCCAATTTCTGCACCGTGCGGTTTTTAAACGCCGTCGCCGGCTATGACCCCTTCCGCGTCACGGTGGGCAACCGCACGGTCAGCAACAGCCTGCCCTTCGGCGGCATGACCTCCTATGGACGGGTGCGAGACGGCTTCGTCACCGTCACCATCCAAGGCGCTTACTCGCCCAGACCCATCATGTACCAGCAAGCTGTCCCCTTCCACGCGGGGGAGCTGATCACGCTGGCGATCATTCGCACCAACAACGGTGTGGACTTGATGCGCATTTCCGACATTCCCTGTGACAATCGACCCCGCAACCAAGCCTGCATCCGCGCCATCAACCTCAGCTATCGCAGTCCGGCGCTGGATGTGCTGCTCAACGACGGCAGGCTGGTCTTCTCCGACGTGAACTACAAGGAGGTCACCAATTTCCGGCAGGCGTGGCCTCGGGAATACGGCTTCTACATCGCACAGACACCCTACACTCCGGCACCCTATTTCTACGACATCCAGACGCTGGAGGATGTGCCGGTGGTGGCACCCAACTTCTTTATGCCAGGCTTTGGCACGGTGATGCCCCAGGTGTCCTTCTATGTGGACGCCAAGCGCGGCGGTATCTACTCCATCTATATTCTGGGCAACTGGGCATCCTCGCCCAATCTCCGGGTGAAGGTCGTGGAGGACTTTATGTAATAGCAACTCCCGGCTCCCGCCGGGGGGGCGCTCCCGCGCGGGGGATTTCCGCCTGTAGGCGGGAAGGACGTCGCGCCGGTACCCGGCGCGGGGACGTTTCAAACCCCCCATTTTCT
>JAVVOA010000135.1:0-1289 GCA_036656515.1 Oscillospiraceae bacterium
AACGACCGCTTAGAGGGTGCCGACTATCTGGACTTCTCCGCCAAAACCCGGATGAGCGGTGTCACCCTGCCCGACGGTACAGTGATTCGCAAGGGCGCCT
The DNA here is from genome assembly GCA_036656515.1 of Oscillospiraceae bacterium. Taxonomy (GTDB): domain Bacteria; phylum Bacillota; class Clostridia; order Oscillospirales; family Oscillospiraceae; genus Oscillibacter. The sequence goes on from JAVVOA010000135.1 coordinate 101, forward strand.
GTGATGCCATTCGGGAGCATGTCACGGCCTTGGGCGGCACCATCCCCGCCGATTTCGACGGCTGTGTCACCCAGATCTCCCACTTGGGCGGCACGCCTCTGGCGGTGAGCGTGGGCAATCGGATTCTGGGGGTCATCTATCTAAAGGACACGGTGAAGGCGGGACTGCCGGAGCGATTTGCAAGGCTCCGCGCCATCGGCATCCGCACCATCATGTGTACCGGCGACAATCCCCTGACCGCCGCCACCATCGCCCAAGAGGCGGGGGTGGATGACTTCATCGCCCAGTGCCGTCCCGAGGACAAAATCCGGGTGATCAAGGAGGAGCAGGCCAGAGGCAAGCTGGTGGCCATGACCGGCGACGGCACCAACGATGCCCCGGCGCTGGCCCAGGCGGACGTGGGGCTGGCGATGAACTCCGGCACCGCGTCGGCGAAGGAGGCCGCCAACATGGTGGACTTGGACTCCGACCCCACCAAAATTCTGGAGGTGGTGGAAATCGGCAAGCAGCTTTTAATCACCCGGGGGGCGCTGACCACCTTTTCCGTGGCCAACGACATCGCCAAATATTTTGCCATACTCCCCGCTATGTTCCAGCTGGTGATTCCCCAGCTGGGTGTGCTGAACATCATGGGACTGGGGAGCCCCATGAGCGCCATCCTGTCGGCGCTGATTTTCAATGCCCTGATCATTCCCTGCCTGATTCCCCTTGCCATGCGGGGCGTGAAATACCGCCCCATGTCCTCCGGCAAGCTGCTGGCGCGCAATCTGCTGATCTATGGGCTGGGCGGGGTGGTGACACCGTTTGTGGGCATCAAGCTCATTGATTGGGGCATCGCGCCGTTGCTGACCTTATTGGGTCTTTAAAGAGGAGCTTTCAACATGAAAATTTTATCCCAACTCAAAAAACCAATTTTGGTGACGCTGGTGCTGCTGGTGCTCTGCGGACTTGTCTATCCCCTGTTGCTCACGGCGCTGGGTCAGGCGGTCTTTCCCCGTCAGGCAAACGGCAGTCTGCTCACCGTGGACGGCGCGGCCGTGGGCTCGGCGCTGGTGGGGCAGGACTTCACCGACCCCCGTTTCCTGCGGGGACGACCCTCCGCCGTGGGCTACAACTGCTATACCGAGGAAAAGGACTTTGCCGGTGTCGCCTCCGGCTCTTACAACTACGGCCCCTCCAACCCCGCCCT
>JAVVOA010000136.1:0-299 GCA_036656515.1 Oscillospiraceae bacterium
TCCTTAGGGGAGGTTGCCGCCGCACTGACCCTTGCAAGCGGCGTGAGGGGTCGGGCGGAGGTGGTGCCCGTGCCGGCGGACTTCGCCGTCATGATAGACTACGCCCACTCCCCAGACGCGCTGGAAAATATCCTCCTGACAGTCAGAGAATTTACAAAGGGGCGGGTCATCGCCGTCTTCGGTTGCGGCGGTAATCGGGACAGGGCAAAACGGCCCATGATGGGCGGAGTAGCCGCCCGACTGGCAGATTTGTCCGTAGTTACTTCCGATAACCCCCGCACCGAGCCACGAGAGGACAT
>JAVVOA010000136.1:309-1219 GCA_036656515.1 Oscillospiraceae bacterium
GGGAGGCGGGGGAGGTGTGGGTGGAACTTCACCGCCGTGCCGCCATTCGTCTGGCGCTGTCTCTAGCGAAAAGCGGGGACACCGTTCTCCTCTGCGGCAAGGGACACGAGACCTATCAGGAGGAGAACGGCCTGCAAAACCACCTAGACGAGCGGGAGGAAATTGCCGATTACTTTAGTACAGTTGCCGCTTTTCAAGGGGGCGGGGCTGTGATATAATCAGTCGTTTCACGGAAAACGACTTTTGAGAAAAGACCGGAGGTTCAAAACATGGAATTAACACTGCTGCTGTCAGTCGCTCTGTCATTCGCCCTGACTGCGCTCTTTGGAAAAATACTGGTGCCGGCGCTCCGCCGCGCCAAGGCGGGGCAGGCCATCAAGGAGGACGGCCCCACTTGGCACATGAATAAGCAGGGCACCCCCACCATGGGCGGGCTGATGTTCATCGTGGCAATCGGCGCTGTGGCGGTTTTACTGTCCGTCATCGAGCAGGACTTCTCCGGACTGTCGGTTTTTCTATTTGCGCTTGTCTTTGGCGTCATTGGTTTTATAGACGACTTTGCAAAGCTGAAAAAGAAGGAGAATACCGGGCTCTCCGCCCCGGCAAAATTCCTCCTGCAGCTTGCCGCCGCCATCGCTTTTACCGTCCTGCTCCGGTGCACGGGGCACTTGAGCCCCAATCTCTACATTCCGTTTTTCAACACCTCCATCATTCTCCCCTTCGCCCTCTATATGGTCTTTGCGGCGCTGGTGATGGTGGGGACGGTGAACGCCGTCAACATTACCGATGGTATCGACGGCCTCTGCTCCGGCGTGACTATTCCGGTGGCACTTTTCTTTACCATTGTCGCCGCCGCTTGGGGCTATGGCACGGTGGCCTGCGTGGCGGCCTCGCTGGTAGGCGCCCTTCT
>JAVVOA010000137.1:0-1123 GCA_036656515.1 Oscillospiraceae bacterium
GTTTTCATTGAAAATTTTCAGATAGTCCGGGTATTTTGTGGCGATGTTTTTAATCTGGAGACATTCCTTCAGCAGCGCTTTTAGAAGCCCCTGCTGGGTTTCGATGCGGCCCAAATCGCCATTGGCATAGCCCGCCATCTGGCCGTTTACCACGTTATCGTGGCGGTAGCGCACCACCTGCATGGCATCGCTGCCGGAGAGGTGACGGAACCCCTTTTTCTGATGGATGGAGAGGCTTTGGTAGGGGTCTTCGTAGTTCATGTCACGGGGGACATCGAAGTCTACGCCGCCCACGGCATCTACCAGCTTGCCGAAGGCCTCCCACTCCACCGCCACATAGAAGTCGGGGCGGTAGCCCACCAATTCGCCCACAAAGTCCTTCATATAATCGGTGCTGTTCTTATCGTAATAAGGGGCAAAATTATAGACGGCGTTCAGCTTTTTGATGTTCCAGGGGGCGTTCACCATGGTATCTCTCGGCAGGCTCATGACGGCGATTTTCTGATTGGTCACGTCGTAGGTGGTGAGCATCATGGTGTCGGTATTTCCGCCGCCGCCGGTGTCCTTGCCGAACAAAAGGAAGGTATAGACTCCCTTTTTACGGTCTCCGCCCACGCCTGTGGGAGCGTCGCTCTCCCCCACCACGGGGGTATTGACCGGCACTTTGGGGATATCCGGTGCCTTGGCCCAGAGGCGGTAGGCGATGAAGGCTACAATAATCACGGAGGCCACCGCCACTAGGGCAATGAGCACACGTTTCATAATAATCTGCTGCTTTGTCAGGTTTTGATTGTCCCACTTGTGTGGTTTCGATGATTTTTCTAGGCGTTCTCCGCCTTTTTTATGTTCGCTCATTGTCTCGTCCCTTTCAAAAAGTCACGCGCCGCAAGGGTGTTGTGGTGGACCGGGTTCCCCCGCTCCTCCATCTCGGCCACTGACATTTCGCAGCCCAGCAGCACCGCTGCGTCTAAATCTTGATATGCCAGCTCCCGCAGCCGTTCTACACCTTCAAAGTCCCGGGTGGGCTCCATGTAATCTGCGATGTAGAGGATTTTTTCCAGCAGGGTCATATCGGCTTTGCCGGTGGTGTGATAAAAAATGGCATCTACCACTGCCGAGGGTT
>JAVVOA010000138.1:0-1068 GCA_036656515.1 Oscillospiraceae bacterium
TGGGGAAGCTTGGATTTTGCTTCGGTTTTTGCATTGCAGGGATAGACAGGCTCAAGCTTGTTTTCATAGAGCGACTGCAAATCGGAAAGCTGCAAAGCGTCGGAACCCATTGAGATTACGCCGTTTTCCCGAACTCTGCCAAGGGTTGTGCCCAGCTCCTCACTGCCTGAAAGCTCCAAAATGAAGCTGCCGTAGCGGTAGCCGAAAAGCTCGTCCGAGGAAAGGTTTTCGTCAAACTCAAAGCCCGCGCCGTAGCCGATGCACATTTTGAAGATGCCCTCGGCAACGCCGCCCAAGGTGGGCGTGTAGGCGGAGCGGACAGAGCCGCTACGGACAAGGTAGGAGACGGTTTTGAAGTTTTCAAGGAGGGATTTTGCTGTTGGCAAGCCGTTTTCGTCATAGTCGGGGCAAAGCAGGCAAACACGGTGCCCCGCCGCCTTAAATTCGGGGGAGATGATGTTTTTAACATTGTCGGTGGTGACGGCAAAGGAAATTAGGGTTGGGGGCACGTCCAGCTTTTCAAAGCTGCCGGACATGGAGTCCTTGCCGCCGATTGCGGCGACGCCGAGGTCCTTTTGCGCCATAAAAGCGCCAAGAAGGGCGGAGAGGGGCTTGCCCCAACGGCGGCTGTCCCGCAGTGGCTTTTCAAAATATTCTTGGAAGCTTAAATAAACGTCCTCAAAGGAGGCACCCGTTGCAACAAGCTTTGAAACCGACTCCACAACGGCAAGGTAAGCGCCGTGGTAGGGGCTTTTTTCGCTGATAAAGGGGTTGAAGCCGTAGGACATGAGGGAGCAGGTGGAGGTGTCGCCCGTTTCGCGGCTGATTTTGTGAACCATCGCCTGAATGGGGGTCTGCTGAAAAACGCCGCCAAAGGGCATGAGCACACTGCCCGCGCCGATGGTCGAGTCAACGCGCTCGGAAAGTCCCCGCTTTGAGCATACATTTAAATCGGAAACAAGGTTTTTCATGCCATCCGCAAAATTATTCGGCAGTTCTTTTTTGAAGCTTTGGGGGGCGGCGGGGGCAATGTCGATGTGCTTTTCCGCGCCGTTTGAGTCCAAAAAC
>JAVVOA010000139.1:0-1012 GCA_036656515.1 Oscillospiraceae bacterium
ACCCTAGAACCCCAAAAAGCCCCGCGCCTTTCGGCGCGGGGCTTTTTCCTGTATCCTTCTTCGTCTGCAACATCCCAACACACCCTCACCAAAAGTTTCGCCAGGCCTTTTCAAAGGCCGCGTAGCCTGTCCCCCGCGTCCCTAGCGCATGGCATAGACGCAGAAGTGGCCGCCGGGGTGGATGGCGCCGTTGGTGGCAGAGAACACGAGGTCGTGGAACTGTCCATAGTCGAACGCGCCCTGCGCCGCGCCCACGTTCATGTCATAGGCGCCGATGACGAGTGTAGAGACCTTGGTAGCGCTGTTTCCGCCGGGGAACATGATAATCTGGTTTTTACCCTCGGCGTTGACGTAGCCAAGCTGGGCACCATTGCCCTGTCCGACCTGCCCGATGGGCGTTGTGTGTACGGAATCGGCGTTGCTGGGCTTGAAGGAAAACGTGCCTGCGCCCGACAAATCCACCTCCATACGCACCATGTAGTAGCTGCCCAGCGGCGGAACGCTGACGGTAAAGCTGCTGTCCGATGCCGCCGGCAGGGTCTGGTCACTGATTTTCGTCCAGTGGGTGTGGCTATTCACCGCACTGCTCACGCTGGACACGCGGTTGTCGCAATAGCGACGCTCTGCCGCAATCGCGTCTGCATTGGTGTGGAGCGCCGCGTCGATCTTGCCGTTGTCGTCGTTAAAGTCAATCCGCATGATTCGATCTTCCGGCGACCACTGGTTAAGCTGGTAAAAGGTTGTCTGTGTCATTCCTGTACCTCCTGTTTTTTATGCGAGTGCCTACAGGTAGCACACCAGCCCACCCTTTGTCGCACGCCTCCGTGCAACGGGGGGACGGGGACGCGGGGGACGCGGGGACGGGGACGCGGCCTTTGAAAAGGCCTGGCGAAACTTTTGGTGGGGGTATTTGGGATGCAGCAGACGAAGAGACAGGAATAGGATGGGAAAAAGCCCCGCGCCGTAAGGCGCGGGGCTTTTTGGGGTTCGTGGGGTGTGCGAGGGATGGAGT
>JAVVOA010000140.1:0-986 GCA_036656515.1 Oscillospiraceae bacterium
CTTACTTCGCACACTGTGGTGTTCCACGCAACTGCTCTTGCAGGCGCATCTCCTGTAAAAAATATAGCAACAGGCGCTTATCCTATATCCGTAAGCGCAAACGGCGACTTGATTTTAAACACTGTGGAGAGTAACCCTGTGTTTTTGCGCCGTCCGTTATATAATTTCAGCAGACCAAGCACGGATATTGCCCAGTCCATAGCGTATGGGCAGGCAGGTTTATCCCATATTTTAAACGCCGAGGGCGAAAAAATACAAGCGATGCTTGCCATTCCAAACGTAACTGCGGCGGAGCTTCTTGCCGTAAATAACAGCGTGCAAAGCATGGTAGACACTATCAGCATGCTTGAATGTATCATGAAGCAAAAGCTAAAAACTATTCAAAACCAATTAGTTGGATATCAAACATTTTAAATTAACATTAAGCTAAGAAAGAAGGAAATATTATGTCAATGCCTGTAATTGTACCCGGCACCGGCACTACGGCGCAAGCCATTAACGACCTTATCGAATCTGTTGCCCTTGAGCAAACAGGTTTGTCCCATATTTTAAACGCCGAGGGCGAAAAAATACAGAAATTCCTAGCAATTCCCGGCGTTACGCCGTCACAGCTTTTAGCGGCAAACGCATCTGTGCGAGCCACTGTCGGCGCAATTAGCAATCTTGAAATGATACTGCAAGGCAAGCTTGGGCTCTTTGCAGGGGAAATAACAGCATAGGTATAGCATTTATCAAGCCGCGCTAAAAGCCTATGGCTTGCGCATAGCATCGCCTCACGATAGAAAATAGCAACGCTTACAACCTTTAAAGTACCATCTATCATAAGCTAAGTTGCTATATATGCATCTTGCCGCATTGTACACGCAAAAGGCTGCCGCGAAACATATGTTTCGCGGCAACCGCTTTATTATATTCAAATAACACCATTGGCACAATTTCTCTTTTATGGGTGGCTACTCCAACATTTGAAAAAGAGCCTTTCTCTT
>JAVVOA010000141.1:0-963 GCA_036656515.1 Oscillospiraceae bacterium
GAAAGTGACGGCATCGGCGCGGCGGACGCGGGGTTTGACCCCTATTCGGCGGCGATGAACGCCTATGGCACCATCGACGAGGGCGAGAACCCGGCGCGGACAATCGACACGCCCAAACGGATGGAGCCGGACACCAAGGTCAGTCTGACCGCCCGCACGGTGCAGGAGGCGGAGGCTACGCCGGAAAAGCGACTACAGACCATACAGGATGCCATTGTGGGCGGCACGCTCTCCTACATCCCCGTATCCAACGCAGAGGCCACACAGCGGGCGGAGGAGACCATAGGGCGGGACGGCTGGTCTAAGGCGCTGAACGACTGGACGGCGGATGCAAGAGCCGGGATGGCATCGGAGACACGGCGCAGCTCCAAGTAGGTTCCTTTTTTGACCACCAGCTTTTTGCCGTCCACGAAGGACACGGAATTGACCACAAAATGGTTGTGACAGCAATCGGTGTTCAGGTGGGTGGCGACCAGCACCTCGTATCGCTCTCCCCACAGCCGCTTGGCAAACTCGATGCCAATTTCGTGAGCCTGCGCCGGTGTTAGCTCCCCGGGCTTGAAGCTCTGGTAGCCGTGGTAGGCGACGTAGCCGCCCGACTTGCCGAAGCGCCGCTTGGTGTTCATCATCTGTTCGCCGGCGGTTTCCGCGAGACAGCCCACGCCGGTGACAAAATAGCGGTGCTCGGTTTTGCAGTCATTTCCCGCATAGCGGAGCACTTGCGCCAAATCCGGGCACTCCGTCTTTTCCGGGTTTTGGGCATAGTTCACCACGTCAGCCAGACTGTTTTTTACCGCCCAAAGTGAGGTCACTGCCACGAAAAGCCCTCCTCTCCGGGTTCAGAAATTCTCCCTCCATCTGCCCAATCACGCAGGCAATCCGGTGGGCGACGTCCTGCCCGCCACGGGTCTGCAGGGCGGCGTACAGCGTGAGCAGCGTCTCGTTAAGTGCCCGATATTCCTC
>JAVVOA010000142.1:0-924 GCA_036656515.1 Oscillospiraceae bacterium
GTCAATGACAGCGGCTGCGCCCTTGAGATGATGACCCTGAGTGGTGACGGGGATGCCGCCGCCGCCGCAGGCGATCACCACCTGTCCGCCGTCCACGAGGGTGCGGATGGTGGAGAGTTCCACGATGGACTGGGGGCGGGGAGAGGCCACGACCCGGCGGTAGCCACGGCCTGCGTCCTCCACCACGTTGTAGCCACGCTCGGCCACCATTTTGTCCGCCTCGTCCTTGGTCATGAAAGCACCGATGGGCTTGGTGGGGTGCTGGAAGGCGGGGTCTTTTTCGTCTACCACTACTTGAGTCAGAACGGTGGCAACGCCTTTGTTCATGCCACGGTTTAGCAGCTCCTCACGGAGTGCGTTCTGCAAGTCGTAGCCGATGTAGCCCTGACTCATGGCGACGCAGACAGAGAGGGGGCAGGGGATGTATTTTTCGGGATCAGAGCGGGTGAGCTCTGCCATAGCCGTCTGAATCATGCCCACCTGAGGGCCGTTGCCGTGAGCCACGATGACCTCGTTACCCGCCTCAATCAGGTCGCAGATAGCCTTAGCCGTCTGCTGGACGGCAATCATTTGTTCCGGTAAATTGTTGCCCAAAGCGTTGCCGCCCAAGGCGATTACGATGCGCTTACCCATAAAAGGAACCTCATTTCATCAAATAAAAAAGGGCGGACGATGGTTTCATCGCCCGCCCAATTTGTTGTGGGTGGGAATTACTTACTTCTGAAAGTGGCGGTCAGTTGCGCGCTTTTCAAGGGCCTTCAAAGTCTCCTGAGGATTTTCGCTCTTGGCAAGGAAGATCATGGCGGCGATGATATAGGGCTTGAAGGAGGCTTCCTTATAGAGGGGGGTGCGGTAGCGGTCAAACACGGAGGCTTCCACTTCGCCGTCCTTGCAGGAGACGTCGTTAATGTCGGCGGGGAGGCA
>JAVVOA010000143.1:0-923 GCA_036656515.1 Oscillospiraceae bacterium
AAAGAACCAAAGAAAACTTTAATGATCAAATTTAAATGATACCGCCCTATCTAAACTCTCACAAAAGTTTTTGCAAGGGTCTGTCTGGGGATGGGCGGCATGACGGAAGACGAGGGATTTTTTCGTCAGGCAAGACATTTTTTTGCCGGAATCCTGGGTGGATTCCAAGGAAAAATGACGCGGCATGGCGGGAAAAGACCCGTCCTCCGGCGTGTTGACCATCCCCAGACAGACCCTATGGCTTTTTCTCGAAAAAGCGCGTACTGCGGGGGACGCGGCCTTTGAAAAGGCCTGGCGAAACTTTTATATAACAAGTAAGGCAATACTAGATACTCTCACCAAAGCTTTTTGCCCAGCTTTTTCTCGAAAAAGCGCGTACTCGCGTACTCTTATGCGTCACTTTCGGGTTTTGTGTACGCTTTTGGGCAACAGAGGGTATTTTGCTCAGCAGATTAAAATTTTTGCCAGGCTTTTTTTAAAAAGCCGCGTAACTCTCGCCTTTAGTCTGCCTTGAGGCGGACGGGGAGTACCATGTACAGGAAATTGTCCGCGCCGTCTGCGGGTGTGATGATAGCGGGTGACACGCCGGTGTTCAGCTCCAGCTGCACGGTGTCTGCCGGCGCATAGCGCAGCGCCTCCATGAGATAGCGGTTGTTAAAGCCGATTTCCAGACCCGCGCCGTCCCCGGAGATGGGGCAGATATCCTTGGCCTCGCCATTGCCGGTTTTGGCGGATAGCAGGACGCGATCCTTCTCAAACACGCAGCGCACGGGGCTTTTCAGCTTGTCGGAGATGACCACCGACACCCGGTCGATGCTGGAAATCAGGGTTTTGGTGTTTGCCATCAGGACAATGGGGTTGTTCCGTGGTATGGCGGTCTTGTAATCCAAAAACTCGCCCTCCAACCGGCGGCAGATCAGCTG
>JAVVOA010000144.1:0-880 GCA_036656515.1 Oscillospiraceae bacterium
TGCCTCACAGCACCCACCTCATGCGGGAGCTGGAGGCCGCCGCCTTGGAGCTGATTGCCGCCGCGTGGCATGCGCCCGCCCCCATTCGGATGCTGGCGGTCACCGCCATCCATCTGTCGCCGGAGTCGGCGTGCTTCCAGCAGCTGGATTTGCTGGACACCGCCCCCAAAAACGACAAACAGGAAAAGCTGGAGCGCACCATGGACACCATTCGGGATCGCTTCGGGAAAAACGCCATCGCCTTTGGCACGCCATCCAAGCGGCAGGATAACCCGGACGATTGATGGTTCCGGTTTTTGCCGAGTTTTTTCAAAAAGTGGGCGCAGCCTACCTGCGTTGTGGTACGGCTTGCCTCCTGTTCCACTGCTGCATAAAAGTTTTTGCCAGGCTTTTTTCAAAAAGCCGCGTACCCCGTTCCCCCGTTCCCCGCCGCAGAGCGGGTACCACCAACACTGGGAGGAAACCACCATGACCACAGCCGAAGAAAAAAAGCTCCTGCGGCGGAAGCTGCGTCAGCAAGCGCGCAGTCTGTCCGCCGGCGAAAAAGCCATCTCTGACGGAAAGATCATCAACCGCCTGCTGACCCTGCCCGCCTATCACCGCGCCGGCACCGTCTTTTGCTTCGTCAGCACCCCGTGGGAGATCGACACCCGTCCCCTGCTGGACGATGTGCTTGCCACCGGACGACGTCTCTGCGTCCCCCGGGCGCTGGCAGGCGGTCACATGGAGCTGGCGGTCATCCGCTCCATGGACGACCTGACCCCCGGTGCCTATGACATCTTGGAGCCCCGGGCGGGCTGCACCCTGCTGACGGCGGGGGAGGTGGACTTCGCTGTCATCCCCTGCCTCTCCTGCGACCGGGGCGGGCATCGACTGGGAC
>JAVVOA010000145.1:0-867 GCA_036656515.1 Oscillospiraceae bacterium
GGCGTCGCCACCTCCGCTCTGGAAATGTCCCAGAACAGCGAGCGTTTGGTTTGGACTGCCGAAGAAGTTGACAAGCAGCTGCATCAGATCATGGACACCATCTATACCATGTCCGTGGAAGCAGCCGAGGAATACGGTCTGGGTTACAATCTGGTTGCCGGCGCAAACATCGCAGGCTTCAAGAGAGTTGCCGATGCCATGATGGCACAGGGCGCGTTCTAAAAAACCCAAACAAAAAGCGGCAGGCGACGGATTTTCCGTCGCCTGCCTTTTTCCCGTCCCAGAAAGTACGCGGCCTTTGAAAAGGCCTGGCGAAACTTTTATGCAGGGTATGTTTTCTCTGTCCCACATTAAAATTTTTGCCAGGCTTTTTTTAAAAAGCCGCGTACCCAACCGCTTTGATAAAGGTGGCCGCACTCAGTCCAGAATCCGACCGTCCACAGAGAGGGTCACCACCTGCCACGGGATGAATTTTCCGCTGTTTTGCAGCGCCGTCTTGGCGGCCTCCGCCAGTCCACCACAGCAGGGCACCTCCATCCGCACAATGGTGACGGTTTTGATGCTGTTTTCCCGGATAATTGCCGCGATTTTTTGCGACCAGTCCCCCGCGTCCAGCTTGGGGCAGGCGATCAGCGTCACCCGATTGTGGATGAAGCGCTCGTGGAACGACCCATAGGCATAGGCGGCACAGTCGGCGGCCAGCAACAGGTGCGCATTTTGGAAGTACGGTGCCGTGGTGGGTGCCAGTCGCAACTGCACCGGCCACTGGGACAACTGACTGGTGTTTGACTGGGGCTCCGGCTCTGCCTTGCAGCCATCGCAGCCGTGGTCAATGCAACAGGACTGGCTGCCGGGACAGCCGCAGGG
>JAVVOA010000146.1:0-851 GCA_036656515.1 Oscillospiraceae bacterium
GAGCCAGCCAAAGCCGCTTACAGCGCCCGGTCAAAACCGCCGCCAAAAGTGTGGCGAGGGAGCCGAACACAATGTCCAGCAGGCCATAGGGGCTGAGGAGATTGGCGATGAGACAGCCCACAAACAGACCCGGCGTGGCGGCGGGGAACAGGAACGGCAGGACACACAGTGCCTCGGAAAAGCGGCACTGAATGGGGCCATAGGCGACACCGAACACCGACGCGCCCAGCGACAGCACGGCATAGGCCGCGCCAATCACGGCGGCAAAGGTCAGGTCGCGCACGGAGAATCGGGAGACGGGGGATTCCATGGGGAAATTGGGCATAAAAAAGCCTCCTTTTTTGTTTAGAGAACGATGCAGGGCATCGAACGAACGCCGAAGCTCGGCGCTTGGACAGGAGGCGAAACCTGTCAAAAAGCAGTATAGCACAGCGGTGGACAAGAAACAAGAGCGCAGTTTACGGAAATTTCCGCAAGCTGCGCCCTCGGGGGACGTGGGGAGGGGGAAGCGCCAACTTTTTAAAAAAAGTTGGACAAAAATTTTAATGTGCAACAGGAGTGAGTTCCACCACGGAAGGTGCCGTGCCCCAAGGTGACAGAGCAGCCAAAAGATTGGATGCAGCAAAGTTTTTGCCAAGCTTTTTTCAAAAAGCTTGCGTATCCTGCGTAACCTACGTCCCCGCGGTGACGGTGACCAGCGCCAAGGTGGCGTTTTCGTCCCCCGGGGTATAGGCGACATCGGGTAGAGCCGCCAACAGGGCATCGAACGCGTCTCGCGGCAGCTCATAGCGGAGGGTGCCCTCCGGCGCGGGGAGGGCGGGATAGCCCAGAAGCAGCTCACCCGCCTGCTT
>JAVVOA010000147.1:0-821 GCA_036656515.1 Oscillospiraceae bacterium
CCCTCAGTGATGTCTGAAATAAAGTGAACATAAGCCCGTTTTTCGTTCCATTGAACAGAAAACGTTTTGGCAAACATCGTTTTGCCATTTGTCGGGCAGTAAAACTCAAATTGCGTTTCTCCATTGGTGTCCGCACAGCTGCGCAGGTGTTCCATCAGCCCGCAGTTTTCATTATGGCAGGCCATTTGCTGGGTGTCCGCATGATAAAATTGCTTGTTGGAGGAATGGTTGGAATACAATAGATCGCCCGTGCCCATTTCTGTTACAATCACCCAATCACGCAAGCCATCCATAATGGCAATCATCAAGTTCATTGATTTGGTAAGCGCATCCGCCTGATTTTTCAGCGTGTTTTCTCTTTCCTCCAATTGCGCCACCATTTGATTGAAGGATGCTGAAAAGTCGCCCAAAAAGCTTACTTTTTGCTTGTAGTCCCCATTTGCCACCTGATTTGCCTGCCAAGTCAAATGCCGCAAGCCGGAATGCAGCTCCTTGAGATTGGTCGCCAAATAATTATGACGCTTTGGCGTTTTCACTTCAAGGTTTCCCACAGATAAGTTCATTAAAAAATCATTGGCTTCTTTCAAGCAATCCGACAAATAGGAGATCGTTTTCTGCAGTTCATTTAGCTCTGGCGTAGTGCTCTTCATGGAATCAGGAATCGGTTTATTTAAAATAAGCGTTTCCATTTGTTCCTGTAGTAAATGAATGTCTTGCTCTTTCATGGTTATTCTCCGTCGGTGTTTTTGATCAAAGCCTCAAACCGGCAGACACGAGCACCTGTTGCCCAGCAATCCACTTCGGTTACAATGTACTCTTTT
>JAVVOA010000148.1:0-554 GCA_036656515.1 Oscillospiraceae bacterium
ACTGCGTTTGAGGTAGTCCGTTGAGGATGGGTCGCTATGTTTGAAATGCTTTTTTCCCATTCCCAGAACGCTTTTGCTTTTTGTTACGTCAAGATGCTGCATAAGTGTGATCCTCCTTGCCTTTTGCATTCAAGGACGGGATAACCCCAAGTACCGGAATGCTAAAGTGCTCTGTTAAATCCTCTTCACAGCGCACTGCGGTGTCTAGCATGGCCATCACAATGGTAAAGAGAATGGATAACACAGCGCCCAGCATCGCACCGATGGCGGTATTGATCGCAATTTTGGGGGAGGTGGGGTTCCCAGGCAAGGTGGCGTAGTCAATGACCTCTACCGCACCGGCCTTGACTACCCGGATAATCTCCTTGGGCGCTACATCGGCCAAGGTATTGGCGATTTTTTGCGCCATTTCGGGGTCTTCGTTGGTCACGGAAATTTTGAAGGTTTCCGTGTTGTCAATAGAGGATGCGGTTAGCATTTCCCGGAGTTCTGCGGCAGAATATGCGCTGTCCAACTGTTCTGAAACCTGATTAAGTACAGAATTGCTGGTGAGA
>JAVVOA010000148.1:564-814 GCA_036656515.1 Oscillospiraceae bacterium
TATAGACATACATAGAGGCAGACGCGGTATACATCGGTGTCAAGAGAAATCGAGAGATGAGAAAAGCACCCAAACCAAAAACAACTGTGGTGAGCACAATCAGCCACAGTTTATGCCAGATGATCAGAAAAATATGCGTTAAGTCCAATTCAGTGTTCATTGTTTGTCCCTTAGCTTTCATCATAATTGCTTAAACATACACACAGTGCCTCAGGGCAACGTGTACACAACATGAAATCTGTATCGCGGT
>JAVVOA010000149.1:0-811 GCA_036656515.1 Oscillospiraceae bacterium
CTGGGGGAACCGCAGTGTCCCCCGGGAGATGGACTGCATCTGCAGAAAAGCCCGGGACGGCTCCATCATTTTAATGCACGACATTTTCTACGAAAGTGTGGAGGCGGCACTACAGGTTGTGGATGCACTCCACCGGCAGGGGTATATCTTCGTCACCGTGGGGGATCTGCTGGCGGCGCGGCACGTCACGCCCCAAAAGGGCACCACCTACTGGAACGGCTATCCCTAAGATTTCGGGCAAAATACCGTGAAAATATGAGAAAAAAGCTTGATTTATTCTCACCTCTATGCTATGATGTAGTTCCTGTTTAATAAGTAACGCCCCTTTGGGCTTCTCGAAAGGAACGATTTTTATGTCCACACTCCAAATTGTACTCATCGTTATTTTTGTCATCTTCTCCGTGTTCCTCACCGCTGTGGTACTGCTGCAGTCCGGCAAGAGCGCGGGTCTGTCCGGTGCCATCTCCGGCGGCATGGATACTTTCCTCTCCAAGAACAAGGCAAAAACTTGGGATTCCAAGCTTGCTAAGGCAACCAAATGGGTGGCTATCGGCTTCATGATTGTCACTCTGGTCCTGAATTTCGTCTAAGACGGCTGACAGTAAACGTCCTCCCAATCGGGAGGGCGTTTTTTTATTTTATTGAAGATGTAGAAATACAGGGGACGCCCTCATCCGCCCCAGTTTGCGAACTGGGGCACCTTCCCCACGGGGGAAGGCAAATCGGAAAATTTCAAGAAAAATATTGGTATTCTGAAAATTGTGCTATACTATAAGAAATCAGAAATAAGAAGGAGAACACTATGAGTGAA
>JAVVOA010000150.1:0-797 GCA_036656515.1 Oscillospiraceae bacterium
ACATCCTCCAGCTGGGCGGCGACCCCCTCAGAGACGGCGCAGTGTCCGTCGTGCCCCAAGATGGTCTTGATGCGGTAAATCCGAATCAGCACCTGATCGGTCATGGAGTGGAGGGACATGCTCTTCCACGCGTCGCCATAGTCGGCGTTTTTGCGATACAGCAGCTCACGCACCCGCGCCTCTGTGGCGTGGTACGCGTCAAACAGCGTCTGCTGCTCCACCCCGTCGATGCTGGTGAGGTTGGCCACCGACTCCTCCACCGTGGGGAGGGCGGGATTCTCCCGCATGAGATACATGAAGCAATAGTTGATGATGCCCACATATTCCGTGTCACAGCCCTCTGGAATGCAGGAGGCGCAATCCTGCTCCTCCAAGGTGCGGATCCGCTTCCCCTTCCGCCAGATTTCATCCACCAGCGAGGATTCCCGATACAGGAGCCAAGTGGGGCCGTAATCCGCCTGCTTTTCCTGAAAAACCTGAAAGCAATGGGTCATAATGGCATCAAATTGTTGAAAAAGAGTTGTATTCATGGTGCATTACCTACCTGTGCGTTGTTTTTTAACCAGTATAGCACAATTTTTCCCGTTGGGAAAGGCAAAAAATCTTTTGCCTCCGCCGGTGCATACTCCCACCGCCGCCTGCACACACTACAGCAGTTCCAGTCCAGATTGCAAGGAGTTCGGCGTGCCAAATGTCCCGCAACTGCGTTGTCGTCCTTGCCGGGCGTCAGCCCGGCTGCGTCCTCCGCCTGCTTGCGGATCATTTTTCACTGCCTCCTTTCCTCGCAATCCGAACCG
>JAVVOA010000151.1:0-791 GCA_036656515.1 Oscillospiraceae bacterium
AATTGCTTTTCGATGACGCCGCTGCCGTCTCCCTTGCCCACCTCGTCCAAAATCTGGGACAGGGATTCCAATCCCGCCAGCTTGGAGTCCATGGCACCCACGCTGGCCTGCTCGTTGCGAAAGCGGATGTCAAGGTACGGGTCACGCAGCTGGGTGACCCCGGTACACAGCACGCCGGAGCCAACCGGGGCATCGAACATGGACTGATAGCGGTCGTTGCCGCCCGTCCGCAGACTGATCTGGCTGAGCGACTGCCGGGTGTAGCCGATGGTGTTGATGTTGGTGATATTGTGACCGGTGATGTCCAGTCCCTTTTGGGCGGCATACATCCCCAGTCGGGCGGTGGTAAACGCCCCGAATGTGCTGACACTCTGCATCGTTGTCACTCCTTTTGATACATATCATAGCTCACGCCGCAGTCAAACAGACAGGACTCTTGCGTGGCAGAAGCAAAGTTTTTGCCAAGCTTTTTTTAAAAAGCTTGCGTACCCCGTCCCCGCGGCTTATGCGCGAAAATCGGTTTTCATGCCGGGAGGCGGCTCCGGTGAGGCGGGTCGATAGCCGGACAGGGGTGCCGGCTCTGCCGCCGATGCGGCGGCGAGAATGGCCTCGATCTGGTGGAGGTTGCACTCCAATGTGGAGCGCGCCACCTCGGCTGCGCTCTGATAGATTTGATATTGCTCCAGCACCTGATCGGCGGTGGCCTTCGCCTCGCTTTGCAGCTCCTGGGGATAGCGGGCGGGCAGCTCACGCAGGGTCACGTCCCGCAATTGCAGCGTCAACAGGGCGGC
>JAVVOA010000152.1:0-277 GCA_036656515.1 Oscillospiraceae bacterium
GGCCAGGTAGGAGGCCACGCCGCCGAGCTGGGTGTGACCGAAAGAATCCTTGATCCCACCGGCATCGGCGACGAACTGGCCGTCGGCGGTGTGGATGCCCTCGCTGGCGACCACCACGCAGAAGCCAACCTTCTCCACCACCTGCTTGACCTTGGCCAGGAACACCGGCTCGTCATAGGCGCGCTCTGGCAGCAGGATGATCTGCGGCGCGTCGTCGGGGTTCTCACCAGCCAGACCGGCGGCTGCGGCCAGCCAACCGGCGTGGCGGCCCATCGCT
>JAVVOA010000152.1:287-782 GCA_036656515.1 Oscillospiraceae bacterium
ACCCGGGTCGAGGTCTCAGCCATTGCTGCCACGTCCAGCGCCGCCTCGCGCACCGAGATGGCGGTGTACTTGGCTGCCGAGCCAAAGCCCGGGCAGGTGTCGGTGACTGCCAGGTCGTTGTCGATGGTCTTGGGCACGCCTACGCAGGTCAGCGGGTAGCCGTACTCCTTGGCCAGCTGCGAGACCTTCAGTGCGGTGTCGGCCGAGTCATTGCCGCCGTTGTAGAGGAACCAGCGCACGTCATGCGCCTTGAAAACCTCCAGCAGGCGCTCGTATTTGGCGCGGTCCGCGTCCAGCGACTTGAGCTTGTAGCGGCAGGAGCCGAACGCGCCGCCCGGCGTATGCGCCAGCGCAGCGATGTTGGCGGCCGACTCCTTCGAGGTGTCGATCAGCTCCTCGCGCAGTGCGCCGAGAATGCCATTGCGCGCGGCCAACACCTTGATTTTCCTGGCTCTTGCTTCGCTGATGACGGCCGAGGCGGTGGCGTTGATGACG
>JAVVOA010000153.1:0-740 GCA_036656515.1 Oscillospiraceae bacterium
GAAATTAAGCAAAAATAGTCTCACCGCCCGGTTTTTGGCTTTCCGGCGGCGCGTAATGCCAAGCGGACACTTTGCCACTTTGAATGAAGTAGGTAAAGGCGGGCGGCCCGTTTTCCGGCGGCAGGTGGTCTATG
Source organism: Oscillospiraceae bacterium (assembly GCA_036656515.1). Taxonomy (GTDB): domain Bacteria; phylum Bacillota; class Clostridia; order Oscillospirales; family Oscillospiraceae; genus Oscillibacter. Next base: position 135 of record JAVVOA010000153.1, read on the forward strand.
AGCAGCAGTTTCAGCTTCATCTGTTGGGGCAGAATCGCCTTGATGTAGACCGATACCCGATCCCCCTCCTTGTACCCGGGCCGTACCTCCGCAAGACCGGAGAGGTTGGGAGCCAGCTCAATGAAAAGCCCATATTCCTTCACGCCACGCACATAGCCGGGCACTGTCATCCCCGGGGAAAACAGATTCACATTTTCCAGCCAAGTGCCCAGCAGCTCTTTGTGGGTGAGTAGAACGCGATTTTTCTCTCGGTCAATGCCCAACACGGCGGCAAAAATCTCCTGTCCCAGAAAAAACCGCTGATCCGGGTGGGGGAGACGGGACGGTGGCGGGAATGATATCGCCGGAAGTCAGTGTTTCCAGTGCATGATGAAGTGCCAGCTCTTGGGCTTTTCTCCGTGAAAGGGTGATGTGTACCCCGCCGTAAGGCAGGGGCGCAAGCTCCGTCACCAGAAAGCTCACCGGCTTTCCAACCCTAGATAAAATAGCGATTTCCCGGGTACTGCCGTCCGCAATGCCCAAGGCGGCTTCCGCTCGTGGAATTATCCCTGTAAAGTCACCTAGCTTTACAGACAAATTGCGGCTTGCATCGCAGGAGAGGGCGGT
>JAVVOA010000154.1:0-727 GCA_036656515.1 Oscillospiraceae bacterium
GAACTCAATACTGATATTTAGCATAAATGGAGGTCACTTACGTGCTTTTCAAAAATTTAGCTCAAAAACTTTTATTTTCTCCAATTAGCGAAGGGGCCGATACATTGCTTGTGCTAAGTGGATACGCAACACCCAATATGGCATCATGGCTCATTACCAGCTTACAAGATAGACAACTTGGACCAATCAATATTTCATTACTCGTCGGAATGATACCATACGATGGTTTGAGTGTTTCTGTCCATGAGGGCTTTAAGGCTCTCCATGGCAAGTCCTACGGAACTGCTGTCCAAAATTTCACATGTAGCTATGTATACGAAAACCCTCACCGTTACTGATAACATTGACATCGTAGACCTTGTCCAAGCGGTTAATACTCGATTGGACGATGCGGGTCTGTAAGCTATCCACGATGCCTGGATTAAAATTTGCGGCGGTCCCCATTTCCGCGTCTGGCAGCGCACCGCTTTTGAGGATGGAATCAATGTCTGCCTTGAGCTGAATCTCAATGTGATCCTCGAAGATGCGCATGCGGTCGATGATGAGTTCCAAGTCGTTTCGCTCCAGCTTGGGCTTGTGTAAAATATCGTCAAACACATCCGTAGCAGTTTTGGCGATGCGGTTGACCTGGATGATGGTGCTGCGTTTGTCCTCGGTCATGGCAATCTGATTGCTAAGTCCCTCCATGCGCCGCAGGAGGTCAGATTCCAGCTCGTCGTAGGTCCCC
>JAVVOA010000155.1:0-268 GCA_036656515.1 Oscillospiraceae bacterium
AAAGAAAGAACCAAAGAAAACTTTAATGATCTGATTTGATAGGGCTATTCTCTTGCGCAAAACATCCAAATATGGGGGCAAGAGCTGCGTTGCAGGGGACGGATGGTATCCGTCCCCTGCCGGCTATTTCTCGATAAAACGAGTGAGAAATCCAACAAAGGGGCGGATACCATCCGCCCCTTTGTCCGTCGCCTGATAGACTGTCTAAACTGATCATTAAAGTTTTTGCCAGGCTTTTTTCAAAAAGCCGCGTATCTTGCCCCCGCGC
>JAVVOA010000155.1:278-720 GCA_036656515.1 Oscillospiraceae bacterium
GCCCTGATGAAACTCTCATCAAAGCTTTTTGCGCAGCTTTTTCTCGAAAAAGCGCGTTCCCCGCGTACCAAGCCCCCGCGTGTCTCCAAATCCTGCCGCTGTTCCCAAAGCTTACCCCTTGTCCCGGTGGCGGCAGTTCCTGTATGATGGGAGAACTGGACAAAACAGGACAGCGCCATGCGCGGAAAGGGAAACGATGCAGACAGGAAAGCTTTTGGGGGGACTGGTGGCGGCGACGCTGCTGTTGACCGTCCCGGTGTGCGGGGCAGCGCGTCCCGTGGCGACGCAGGTGGATGGGACGCTGCTGTCCGCCGTCTCCTACTTACAGGAGGGCGTGACCTATGCGCCCCTCCGTGCCCTGCTGGACAGGCTGGGTGACTGGACAGTGGTCTGGGCGGACGGCGCCGCCGTGGCGACCGACGGCAAGCGGCGTCTGGTGGCG
>JAVVOA010000156.1:0-711 GCA_036656515.1 Oscillospiraceae bacterium
AGGAGGTCTTGCTTCTCTGCTGGCAGAGCGATTTTTCCCTCCATCGCCATCTGGCGGTGGGCGACGGCTTTCCCCGACAGTGCTATGAGCTGCCCGAAAAGGGACAGATTTACGAGAGCTTTTCTCTGCTGATAGAGGAGGCGGATTGTCCCGGCGCATGGAGACTGTGGGACAAGGTCGAGGACTTTGACAGCTCCGGTTGCTCCGCCTGCCACTATCTGCTGGACGAGGAGACCGGCACGGTCACCTTTGGCGACTGTGTCCACGGCATGGCACCCGAGGGGGAGATCCTCATCGCCGGACAGGCGATCACGCTGGGCGCGGACGGCAACGTGAAGGCGGGCAGATTGCAGGGGGTACAGCCCTTGGACTTGGCGCTGTGCCAACTGGGAGAGACAGAGCTTCGGGTGCGCAACCCCGACAACGGGGCGGGTGGCCGCCCCCGGGAGAGCGAGGCGGACTGCTTCCTGCGGTGCAAGCGACTGCTGCGGCGCTCTGACCGGGCGGTGACCTATGCCGACTATGAGCGGCTGGTGCGGGAGACCCCGGGATTGCTGATTGCAGGCTGCAAGGCGGTGCCGGTGGATCGACTGCCCCGACAGGACGGCAGTCTGGCAGAGGACTGTGTCACCGTGGTGGTGCAGCCATATTCCCCCGATCCCTTCCCCACCCTGAGCAAGCCCTATCAGGACAACATCCTGCGCCATTTAG
>JAVVOA010000157.1:0-698 GCA_036656515.1 Oscillospiraceae bacterium
CCACGCTGCAATTCGAGGCGCTGCGTCCGGAAAATGTGACGGTGGACGACGCCCTGCGCGTTCGATTCAACTATGTGATGCAGCCCATGTATGCCGGCTTTAACGTGAGCATCGGCTTCCTCTGCGTTCAGGTGGAGGAAATTCTGCGGGGACTGTTTGTAACCGAGCTTTCCGCCCGGGCTGTCCCGGAGCTGGAGAAGCTTTTGGAGACCCTGACCCATGCCGGCTTTTCCACCTATCTGGAGCTGTATGCCGGCTATGACGGGGTGCGCAAGCAATTGCAGGCGCGGGAGCTGGTGGGCAGCATGGAGCCCCACACCCGCCTATTCCGCTTTTGGGCGAAACTCAAGGGACTGACCCGGTTCATTCGACCGTTGCTGACGGGCTTGGTGCTGGTGGCGGCGTTCTGCTATCTGATCTATACCCTGCTGCTGCCGCCCATCCCGCCCGCCGTGCCCACCCGCTTTGACCACATCGGCACGGTGACGATTGAGAACGGACCGGAGCTCCCGCGCAATCAGCAGTGATGGATTCACCGGAGGAGGGGGAAAAACCATGCGCTTTACCAACAATGTCGGATTGGGACAGATTTTAAAATACAGCTCTCAGCGGCTGACCCGTATTCTGACGGTGCCGGTGACCAATGCTTTCCGCAAAGTGCGCCGCTTCCTCAACCCCAATGGCTTTACCACCCGGGT
>JAVVOA010000158.1:0-695 GCA_036656515.1 Oscillospiraceae bacterium
AAAGAGGGCTACGCCCCCTTGGAGGCCTACGACGGTGCCGCCGGGCTGGAACTGGCCTTGACCGCCGACCCGGACCTCATCCTGCTGGATTTAATGCTCCCCAAGCTGGACGGCTTTGAGGTCTGCCGCACCCTCCGGGACAAGGGTTCCTCCGTCCCCATTATCATGTTAACTGCCCGTGAGGAGGAGTCCGACACGGTGTTGGGCTTGGAGCTGGGTGCCGACGATTACATCACCAAGCCCTTCTCCGTCCGTGAATTGATGGCGCGGGTGAAGGCGAATATTCGCCGCACCTCCATGGGTGCCCCTGCCGCCCCCTCTTCCCCCAACCGAAAAGAATTCGGCAGAATCACTATCGACACCGAGCTGCTAACCGTCTACAAGGACGGCACCGAGCTGGATTTGACCCAGCGGGAATACGAGCTGATTTTGTTCCTTGCCAAGGAGCGGGGCAAGGCCTTCTCCCGTGAGGCCCTCATGGAGCACGTCTGGAATTACGAGGGCTATGTGGGCGATGTCCGCGCCGTAGACGTGGCTGTGCGCCGTCTCCGTGAAAAGCTGGAGGACGACCCCGCCGACCCCAAATTCATCGTCACCCGCCGGGGCCTAGGCTACCTGTTCGCATCATAAATTTTTCCCAACACGCTAAACCAAAGGAGGTGTCCCCATGTTCCGCAGTCTCCACATGAAGCTGG
>JAVVOA010000159.1:0-692 GCA_036656515.1 Oscillospiraceae bacterium
ACGGAAATGGCAACAAAAATGGACGCCACAAAAGTGACGTCCAAAATCATGGCGGCAGAGCGAGCAGCGCAGGCGGAGGCAGCCTCTGCGGATGCGGCAGAAGCAGCGAAATACATATGCATTTTGCCGGTCATCGTGTTTGTCATAGCAGGGGCCTCCTTCCAAGATTTGTTTGCCGTGAAAAATAACTTGTCCCTATTGTACGGGCACAGCGGACAAAAGTCAATTGTCGATACCGCCACAATTTCCGCGAAAATGGATAAAAACGAAGATAGGATTTAGCTATATTGTACAAAAAAGCGACAAAACACTGCACAGTTGCAAAAAGGGAGGAGAGAAAAAACGGAAACGCAGGCAGCGCAGATTTTCTGTTCCCCCGCCCATACTTGGACGGTTTGTTTCAAGGCAGATATGCCCGGAGGATACTTTTCAGTTTGTCGTCACAGTCCAACGTATCCCACCTGAGTGGCGTCAGATCAATTCCGGGAAAAATCTGAAATGCGCTCTTTTCCTCTCCCGAAAAAGTGCGAGAAAATATGGTTCCATCTGTATTCACGCCGATAAACAGCCGCTTGTTTGTTGCAACTGCACATTCCAGCGGTTTGCCGGAATTGCCTCGTATGGTATCAATAAAATTCCAGTGACCCCATTCCTTCCCTCCTATGTTTTTGTTGATGAGCTCCCAAAGCATC
>JAVVOA010000160.1:0-684 GCA_036656515.1 Oscillospiraceae bacterium
AAGACCATCATCAACGCAGGCGATGAAAACTACGGTCAAAATCAGTTCTTTTATGATGCCGCGGAGGGGCTCCTGACCTCGGTTATTTTACTGATAGCGGAATATCTGCCACCCACAAAGGTGGACGGAAAAACAGTAGACTGCCGACACATTGTCAGCGTGTTCAAACTGGTGCAGGATTTGCTTGCCCCCAGCAAGGTGAAGGGCAAGAGCCAGTTCCAGCTCCTCATGGATAAGCTCCCCTCCGACCACAAAACACGCTGGTTTGCCGGCGCCGCCCTCAACTCGGCGGAGCAAGCGATGATGTCGGTACTCTCCACCGTGCTGTCCCGGCTCAACGCTTTCCTCGATACGGAAATGGAGCAAATCCTGTGCTTCGACACTGCCATCGATGCCGAGAGGTTTTGCAACCAAAAGTCTGCGCTGTTCATCGTGCTGCCCGAAGAAGATCTGACCAAATATTTTATGGTCAGCTTGATGATTCAGCAGCTCTACCGTGAAATTCTTGCGGTTGCCGACGAGAACGGTGGCAAGCTGAAAAACCGTGTGGTGTTCTACTGCGACGAGCTGGGCACACTGCCCGCCATCGAATCGCTGGAGCTAATATTTTCTGCCAGCCGTTCTCGCCGTCTGATGATTGTGACGATTATCCAGAGCTTCGGGCAACTGGAAAAAAGCTATGGC
>JAVVOA010000161.1:0-647 GCA_036656515.1 Oscillospiraceae bacterium
ATGGAGTCGGCGGCGGAGCCGGTGTGGAGGGTGGCAAAAACAAGGTGTCCGGTTTCGGCGGCGGTGAGGGCGGTTTCAATGGTCACCAAATCCCGCATCTCGCCGATGAGAATCACGTCCGGATCCTCCCGCAAAATCGCCCGCAGGCCGTCGGCATAGCTCTCGGTGTCACGGCCAATTTCCCGCTGGTTGATGGCGCAGAGCACCGGCTTGTGGATGTACTCAATGGGGTCTTGTAAAGTGATGATGTGGTCACGGCGTGTCTCGTTAATCCGCCGCAAAATCGCCGCCAGAGTGGTGGATTTGCCGGAGCCCGTCTCGCCGGTGACTAAGACGATGCCCCGTTGCAGGTTGGGAAATTCCAGCACGGCAGGGGGGAGACCCAGACTTTCCAGCTCCGGGATGGTGTCGCTTAAAATACGCAGGGCGGTGGAGATGTGCCCCTGCTGGCGAAAGAGGTTTACACGCACACGGGACTCCCCGAAGGTGCGGGCCAAGTCCAGTTCGCCACGGGTTTCCAAGGCTGCAAAGGCGTCCCCCGCCAATAGCATGGCGGCGGCGTTGCAGTCCTCGTCGGTGAGGGGTCCTGCCCCTTGGGCGGGGGTTAAAATACCATCCAGCCGCAGCATGGGCGGCAGTCCGAAAAT
>JAVVOA010000162.1:0-645 GCA_036656515.1 Oscillospiraceae bacterium
GAGGAGAGATATGCCGTTTTTGTTTTGCCCGTTTTGTCGTTCTCCATGCCCACGCCCCGTTTCTTCGTCTATTGCCCCAAGTATACCAGAAAAGAAGTGGGTTTTACAGACCGGCTCGACATTTTTTACGCTCTTTTTATCAAAAAAAGCTCTACTATGAGGTGACCCCGCAGAAAAAGTAAAAATTTCCCAATCCGCACCAAGGAGGTACGTTTGATGCAACTGCGCCGAAAAGAGCCGCGTGTGTGCGCCATCCCCATTTCCGACATCACCCCAAACCCCCACCAGCCCCGCCGATATTTCGACGATGCCGCCCTCTGTGAGCTGGCGGAGTCCATCCGCGCCCACGGCATTCTCCAACCCCTGACCGTCCGCAGACGGGACGGGGGCGGCTATGAGCTGATCGCCGGGGAGCGCCGTCTCCGCGCCGCCGGATTGGCGGGGCTGACCGCCGTCCCCTGTCTGCTGTCCGATGTGGGGGAGCGGGAGGCCTCTCTGCTGGCGCTGGTGGAAAATCTCCAGCGCCGGGATTTGCATTACTTAGAGGAGGCCGCCGCCATCGCCCGTCTGATCACCGATTTTTCCCTGACCCAAGAGGAGCTTGCCCGCCAGCTGGGTCGATCGCCCTCTGCCGTCGCCAACAAA
>JAVVOA010000163.1:0-637 GCA_036656515.1 Oscillospiraceae bacterium
GTCATGCGTGACGCCGCCAGCCTGCTCGGTACCCGCGCGTTCAGCGAAGGTTCGCTTTGGTCGAACCCGGTGTTGTGGACGCTGTTTTTCGGCGCTCTGGCGACCTTGCTGGCAGTCAGTGGCCCGTTGACCTTCGTGCGGCAGATCCTGCGCAAGTGGGGCATCTGGCTGTTGCTGGCTGCGTGCCTCTGGCTGACCTGGAACCTGTTCGCCAAGGCGGATCTGACGGCGCTCTGGGCGCGTGCCGGTGACGGTTCGATGCCATTCGCCGTGGGCTTCGACATTGCCATCGCGATGCCGCTGTCGTGGCTGCCGCTGATCGCCGACTACTCGCGTTTCGGCAAGCGTGCGAAGAATGTGTTCGGTGGCACTGCGGTCGGTTTCTTCATCGGCAATTTCTGGCTGATGAGCCTTGGCGTCGCCTACACCCTGGCGTTCGCGCCGAGCGGTGAAGTCAATGCGTTGCTGCTGGCACTGGCCGGTGCCGGGTTGGGTATTCCGCTGCTGCTGATTCTGCTCGACGAATCGGAAAACGCCTTCGCCGACATTCATTCGGCAGCGGTGTCCAGCGGGATTCTGTTGCGCCTGAAAGTCGAGCATCTGGCGCTCGCCATCGGCGTCATCTGCACGCTGATTG
>JAVVOA010000164.1:0-613 GCA_036656515.1 Oscillospiraceae bacterium
CCTTAACCCAGAATAAAATGACCACCCAGCAGATTTACGCCGACGAAAACCTCATTGACGGCGAGGATATGTCCTTCACAAACCCGGTGTACTATCAGCTCATGAAGGCGGCAGTCCTTGCGAACGACGCCTCCACCAGTGCCGACGGCGCATTTTTGGGTGACCCCACCGAGGTGGCACTGGTCAATCTGGGCCACAGTTTTTCCGTCTTTGAAACCGAGTACCGCGCCCAGCACCCCCGTCTGGGCGAGCTGGCTTTCGACTCCGACAGAAAGCTCATGAGCGCCCTATTCGACACCGACGGCGCACCCACCATGTTCACCAAGGGCGCTATGGACGAGCTGCTGGCTCGCAGCAGCTCCATTATCACCAGTGACGGCGTTCGTCCTCTCACCGAGGCTGACCGCACCCGCATGGTAGAGGTGAATAACCGCCTGTCCCAGCAGGGTCTGCGTGTGCTGGCCTTCGCCTACCGCACCATCGACTCCGTCCGTCCTCTGGTGCTTGAGGACGAGGCACACTTCACCTTCATCGGCCTGATTTCTATGATTGACCCGCCCCGTGAGGAATCCCGCAAGGCGGTAGCGGACGCAAAGCTGGGCGGCATCCGCAC
>JAVVOA010000165.1:0-286 GCA_036656515.1 Oscillospiraceae bacterium
CCAGAAAAAATATGCAAAGAACCCGGCTGTCGCTTTCTGCGTAGCCGGGTTCTTTGCACATCAACATTTTGTCCAGCTTTTTTTAAAAATCGGCGCACTGCCAGTACCCCGCAAAAAAAGAGCGAGGAGGTTGCCCTCCTTGCTCTTTTGCGCATGCTATCGCTCCTCGCGGAAGTGAGTCAAGCCCTCTTTTCCCCGGACTACGCCACAGCAAGCAGGGACATCTGCTCTGAGACAGGCGAGCTGCCGCTCAAAACGAAGACCTGATAGCGGGCGATTGTGTCGC
>JAVVOA010000165.1:300-610 GCA_036656515.1 Oscillospiraceae bacterium
GATGTGCCATCCGCCGCAAGGGTGACCGCAACAGGCGGCGCGATATTCAGCAGCTTGCCACTTGCGTCATAGGCGGCGGCATAGACTGACACGGGAAGCGCGGACGCGGAGGAATTGGTCAATGCAATCGACTGTCCCACCATGCAGGACGGCGGCGCTTTGGTATAGGTGATTTGAACTTTTTGGCTTTCCGCCGTTTTTCCTGCATCCTTTTTTGCACAGTAAATCTGCTTTGTTGCTGTATCAAACAGCAACAGCTGACTGCTGCTGTCTGCCTGAAACACAGTCCGGTCAGCGGGCGTCCATGCAT
>JAVVOA010000166.1:0-599 GCA_036656515.1 Oscillospiraceae bacterium
CTTTAAGGAGCAGAGCATCCCATCACTGTCCACACCCCGGAGTTTGCCGGAGACAATATGGACATTGCCGGGGAGATAGGAGTCGTGAAGGGCGGTGGGGACCAAATCCCCCACGTTGACATTTTGCGCGCCGGTGACGATTTGCACCGGCATTTTCCCGCCAATGTCAATTTGGCAGATAAACATATGGTCAGAGTCCGGGTGACGTTCCATGGAGAGCACCTTGCCCACCACCACGTTTTTCACTTCGTCCCCTAAAACTTCGGTGAGTTCCACCTTGGAGCCGGAAAGGGTCATTGCCTCGGCAAAATCTTTGTCGTTTGCCGTCACATCTACAAATTCGCTGAGCCATTTACGAGATAAAACCATCTTCGTCGCCCCCCTTAAAATTGCGCCAAGAAGCGCACGTCGTTTTCAAAAATCAGCCGCAAATCGGAGATGTTGAACCGGCGGAGCACCAGCCGCTCCACACCCATGCCGAAGGCAAAGCCGGAGTACACATCGGTGTCGATGCCGCAGCCCTGAAGCACCTTTGGGTGCACCATGCCGGCACCCAGCACCTCAATCCAGCCCTCGCCCTTGCAGACGTGGCAACCTGC
>JAVVOA010000167.1:0-595 GCA_036656515.1 Oscillospiraceae bacterium
GGACGGCTACACCGTGGTGCCCATCTCCCAACTCATCTGCACCGGCGACTATACCATCGACCACACGGGCAGACAGTGCGCCGTCTCCCCATAGCTCCCCCCAACGCCCCGGACAGCTTGTCCGGGGCGTTTAAATATGCCGCCCATTTTTAAGGGATACCGGTCAGATGCGACCCGCATACCGGGCGGTTTCCTGCATCCCTATTACGACTTTCTTAAATCTTTACGAAACTTGAACAAACCCTATTGACAAGCGAGAAAAAGTGTACTACTGTACTAGTGTACTAAGCCTTGCGACACAGTTGGACGACGGGGCAGTCCCGCCCTCCCAAAAAATATGTAGGAGAAACGCCATGACCAAAAACGCATTCCGCAGCCTTGTCACCCTCTGCTCTCTGTGCAGTCTGGTGCTTTGCGCCGCCTTCACCGTCTATGCCTATCACCGCCAGCTCTTTACCTCGGAGGAGGCATTGCAGGCCTATATCGCCGGCTTCGGTGCCATCGGGGCGCTGGTGTTTGTCCTGTTTCAGGCGACCCAAGTGGTGATCCCCATTCTCCCCGGCGGGCTGGGCTGTCTGGGCGGGGTGGTTCTGTT
>JAVVOA010000168.1:0-593 GCA_036656515.1 Oscillospiraceae bacterium
GGACTACATGGGCAAGCCCCACATTGATGTCTACGAGAAATTCGCCCAGCAGTATGAAAAATACAATGAGAAGTGCGGGAAAGAGCAGTATTTGGTGCCCTATCTCATGTCCTCCCACCCGGGCTGTACTATAAATGACGCTGTGAATCTGGCGGAATGGCTGAAAAAGTCGGGCCGTCAGCCGGAACAAGTCCAAGATTTTTACCCCACGCCGGGAACCCTGTCCACCTGTATGTACTACACCGGCATCGACCCCCGCACCATGCGTGAGGTCTTTGTCCCCAAAACCCCGGAGGAAAAAGCCATGCAGCGGGCACTGATGCAGTGGAAACGGCCGGAAAAGCGCGCGCTGGTGCTGTCCGCCCTCCACGCCGCCCACCGTGAGGATTTAATCGGCTATGAGCCCACCTGTCTCGTTCGTCCTAACCAGCCCCGAAAAGGGGAGGGGTACGGCTACGGAAAAGGGAAACCCACCACCGAGGGCGACACCCACGGCGAAAAGCCGGCAGGGGGCAGGGGAGGCCGTGGCCCCGCCACCGCTCACCGTGGCAAGCCCAAGCCCGGCAGCTTTGGGCAGAATCCCTACGGTGCCC
>JAVVOA010000169.1:0-591 GCA_036656515.1 Oscillospiraceae bacterium
GCTCCAACCAGATCGAGGGCGTGGTCACACTGGTGCTGTGCAACGCCACGCTGGACGGCAAAATGCAAGCCGACGTGTTGCTGATCGAATCGGACGAGCGCTATGCCGCCCAGAGCTTTCAGTATTTCCAGCCCACCCATTTTATCATCACCAATCTATACCGGGATCAGCTGACCCGCAACGGGCATCCCGAATGGGTGGCAGAGGCACTGCGCCCCGCCCTCCATCCCCAGACCGCCCTGTTTTTAAATGCCGACGATCCGCTGGTATCCTGCTTTGCCCGGGGGCGTGACAGGGTGAAATGGTTCGGCGTGGATCCCTGCGACTTTGACACAAAAGAGCCGGTGGGCATGTATCGGGACGGGGCACTCTGCCCGGTGTGCAAAGCGCCCATGGTCTATGACGGCTATCACTATAACCACATCGGCTTCTATCACTGCACCGCCTGTGACCACCGCCGCCACGACACGGACTATACCGCCACCCGGGTGGACTTGGAGCAGGGCGAGGTGGAGCTGGATGGCACCCTGACCATCCCCTTGGCGTTTTCCAGCATCTATCATGTGTACAATCTGCTGGCTGCCTATGCCG
>JAVVOA010000170.1:0-261 GCA_036656515.1 Oscillospiraceae bacterium
CGTACTGCTTGAACTATGTGACAGAATACTGGTTCTCTGCGGAGGAAAAATCTCCGGAATTGTTGACGGACGCACAACCACCAAGGAAGCCGTCGGGCTTCTTATGACACACGTAGAACGAAAGGAGGAGGACATATGCACGAACACAACAGCCCTCTGATTCGTCTGGCTAAACGAGATGCACTGCCGCGATTACAAACGTGGGCTATTCGCGCCGCCGCCTTCTTGTTTGCACTTATTTTAGGTGGTTTGGTTATCGCT
>JAVVOA010000170.1:279-580 GCA_036656515.1 Oscillospiraceae bacterium
ATTGCCGCATACGGAACAATAATAGACGGTGCACTGGGTAAAACAACAGCCATACGCCAAACAGTAAAAAATGCAATACCCCTGCTGGGCTGCGCCCTTGCCATTGCGCCTTGCTTTAAAATGCGCTTTTGGAACATCGGTGCAGAGGGACAAATAACAGCAGGAGCAACCTTAGCTACATACTTTGCTCTATTTTGGGGCGACAAGCTTCCGGGGCCTACACTGCTTATTGTAATGGCACTTGCCGGCATGATAGGCGGCGGAATCTGGGCACTTGTTCCCGCTTTCTTTAAGGCAAGAT
>JAVVOA010000171.1:0-572 GCA_036656515.1 Oscillospiraceae bacterium
AGGCTGGCGTGGCAATCCGTCCTTCGTCTTTCTTGTTTTGTCTATTATAGCGCGTTTGGCGGCAAAAAACCACCTACATATTTCCTAAATTTGCGGTCAAACTAAGGGCAAACCATGACAGGCGGTGAATTGACTTGGCAGCTCATAAAATTGGCAAGCAGACGGTGTATTTTGAAAGTCCACCCCACATTCTCTCTGCCGCCGCAGTGGGGGGCAAAAAAGAGGGGGAGGGCCCCTTGGCGGCGGACTTTGATTTTCTCTCACGGGACGACAGCTTTGGGGAAAAAACCTTTGAGAAGGCGGAGTCCGCCATGCAGAAAAAGGCCCTGGAAGTCGCCCTGACCAAAGCCGGCAAAACCGTCCACGATTTGGACTTTCTTCTGGCGGGCGACCTCTTAAATCAGTGCATCGGCTCCTCCTTTGCCGCACGGGGGCAGGACGTGCCCTTTCTGGGGCTGTACGGTGCCTGCTCCACCATGGGGGAGTCTCTGGCAATGGCGGCTATGCTGGTGGCGGGGGGGTGCGGCCAGCTGATTGCCGCCATGACCTCCTCCCACTTTTGCACCGCCGAG
>JAVVOA010000172.1:0-568 GCA_036656515.1 Oscillospiraceae bacterium
GTCGGAGGGGTCGCCAGCGCGGGGACACAGAGTCCGCAGACCAGAAGTGCCGCTAGGAACAGGGATGAAATGCATCGCAGAATGTGTTTCATGGGTGCCCCTCCTTATACATATGGGTATTGTATCATTTCAGCGTTCCTGTTACAATAGAGAAAAGCAATTTTGGAGGCGGTTTGAGTGCTAAATTGGGACCAGTTGCGGGCAGAATGTATAGCCTGCCGCAAATGTTCGCTGGCGGACACGCGAAAAAACGTGGTGTTCGGCGTTGGGCCGGAAAATGCGGAGGTACTTTTCATCGGTGAAGGCCCCGGGGAGCAGGAGGATTTAACCGGCGAGCCCTTCGTGGGTCGGGGCGGCCAGCTTTTGGACGATATGCTGGGTGCCATTGATCTTGACCGCAAAAATATCTACATTGCCAATATCGTCAAATGCCGCCCGCCCCAAAATCGGGACCCTCTGGGGGTGGAGGAGGATGCCTGCATCGGGTACCTCCGCAATCAGGTGGCACTCTTAAAGCCGAAGATTATCGTCTGTCTGGGCCGGGTCGCCGCCCAGAAGCTGATGGACG
>JAVVOA010000173.1:0-267 GCA_036656515.1 Oscillospiraceae bacterium
AAAAATCATGTGTGGATAACTCTGTGGACAATGTGGATAACTCTTCGTAAACGGAAATTATCGAAAGCGTTATGTTAATGTAATAGACAGGAGAAAACAGGAGGATGCTGGCACCGCGTCGTGCAAAACAGAAAATTTTGTCGAAGTTTGTCGGAGAAAATGGACCGCTTTCTTCGCCGTGAATCGACAGCTTGGGCGGTGAGGAAATCCGATTTGACAAAATGCCTAAGTGAAAAGTGCAGGAACGCTTGCAACAATACAATTTGT
>JAVVOA010000173.1:282-563 GCA_036656515.1 Oscillospiraceae bacterium
AAAACAAAAATGTGGTATCATCATTGCTGTTCGGTACCTCCTTTTGTCTGCGCCGCCCCGAACCCGGGCATCCATCGGAAAAATTGCCAAAACAAAAATACGCTTCTGTGGCTCAATGGTAGAGCAGCTCATTCGTAATGAGCAGGTTGTCGGTCCGATTCCGACCAGAAGCTCCACAAGCGTCTCAAAACTTGCTTTTGAGACGCTTTTAAGCCATTCAACACTATTATGGGCATTGCTTATACGAAATAATGAAAGTAGCAATATCACGGGTGCTCTTA
>JAVVOA010000174.1:0-561 GCA_036656515.1 Oscillospiraceae bacterium
CAGTTCCGTGGGGAACAGGAGAATACTCCCCATGCACAGTAGCGATAAAAACGAGGTGGTGATGCCGGCAATTTTGAAAAAGGCGAAGGTGCGCCTGTGCTCGCCCGCCCCCAAATTGTAGCTGATGGCGGGCTGAATAGAGTCGGTGATGCCGTACAAAACCCCCACCAGCAGGGTGTCGATATACATCACAACGCCGTAGCTTGCCACCGCCAACGCGCCCCCCAGAGCCAGCAAAAAGCCGTTCAAAACCGTGGCGATGAACGAGCCTGCCACGCTGCTGAAAAATTCCGAGCTGCCGTTGTAGATGATGCCCGCCGTCTCTTTGCGGGTGATGGCGGGTTTGGCGAAATTGAGGGTAATCTTTTTGGTGAAAAAGGGCATAAAGCAGCAGATTGCCCCCAAAAACATGCTGATGACCGAGGCCACGGCGGAATATTCAATCCCCAAGTCCCAAACGCCGATAAAGAGCCAGTCCAGCCCGATGTTTAGGATCGACACAATGATGTTGACCCACATGCTGTACTTAGCCTTGCCGCACACCCGCAAAAAGATATCCAT
>JAVVOA010000175.1:0-554 GCA_036656515.1 Oscillospiraceae bacterium
CATTAGCAGTTGAAACTGCGACTTGTTCTTAACCGGCGAGGGAGCCAGCAAGTCCTGTATCATCTTGAACACGGAAATGATGTGCCGCTTCTCTGGGGGACAGTATTCGGCGATGAGCAAAATCACAGAGGTCAAAAGCCCCTCGGCGGCATCGTAGAAAAACGCATTTTGACCGTAGCTGCTGGCATCCTCGCCACTGCCGGTGATGATTGTCTTGGCAGTGATTTTGGCATACTTTTCTGCCTTGGCCTTGAGTGCGAGGTTGTCCGGATTTTTCATATACGCATCCATGTAGCGATTGACCAGTTGCAGGATGTTGTCGCCGTCCGACCGGGTGGGATTGCGCAGATCCAGCACAGAAATTTTGTAGCCATAGTAGTCTTGGGCGATGCCTGCGTAGTTACGGAACAGGTCACCCTTGGTGTCGGTGCAGAGCCAACTCATCCCGCTGGCGCAGGCATATTCGATGTTTGGATAGAGGAAGTTGGCGGTTTTACCTACCCCGGCAGCACCTATCATGAGGCAGTGGATGTCGCCGTCATCCACCAGTGCTG
>JAVVOA010000176.1:0-553 GCA_036656515.1 Oscillospiraceae bacterium
AAAAGGGGATACGCCAACTTTTTGAAAAAAGTTGGACAAAAACTTTTATGAGAGTTTAGATGGGGTGCCCGCCGTGACAGGACAGTTTGCAGCAAAGAAGAACATTAAAGTTTTCTTTGCTTCTTTCTTTTTCAAAAGAAAGGCAACCGCTGCTGCGTCGGTATGCCGCTTTTGCGGCAGAAATCACAAGAAACTTGGCAGAACGGTTGTTCTATCACAAGAAACTTGTTATACTGTCGGAGTCTACAGTACAGAACAGCGAGAAAGGAGGTGCGCGAGATGCAACGAGACAGGCAAGCCGCATGGGATGCTAAGCACCTCAGGACTGCCACCACCAAGCTTCCAGCGGAAGACTACGAACAGTTCCGCCGCCTGTGCAACGCCAGAGGGAGCACACCCTACGCCATCCTGCTTGAGCTGGTGCGGCAGTGGATGGACTGGGCATAGCGCTCAACACGTTCATGCCCCCTTTTCAAGAACAGGACGATAGACCCGCCGTCAAGGGCAAGCGTTGTGACCCCCGCCCCGGCGTGCCGCCGTGGCTTCTGGTGGG
>JAVVOA010000177.1:0-552 GCA_036656515.1 Oscillospiraceae bacterium
GCCGGAGAGGAGGGACACCGCTTTGCCGTTGATGCCCACAGGCAGACCGCCCGCGCCGGGCTGGGGGTTTGCGTGGACAAAGGCGGCGTAATCACGCACCTCTAACTGGACGGTGAGCTCCGGGTTGTGGACATCCACCGCCAGATGGGGGAACAGTTCCTGCAGTTCGCCCCCCACATACTGGGAGAGTTGAATGGAGGTCATGGGGAAGGATTTGTCGGCACGTTTACTCTCCACCTTAAAGGTTTTTGCCCCCATCAGCTGGTCTTTCAGGTAGGTTTTCGCCGTTTCCAGCATAGCGTCCTTGTCCTTTTCACAGCCGCGGGCCCGGGAGACCCCCACGGCACCGAACAGCTTGCACATGGCGTCAAAGGCGGCTTCAAAGTCGCAGTCGTCGTTCTGGGGTTCCACATAAGTGGTGGACTGGCGGGTGTACACCTGAAAAGAGCCAAAAGGCTTCAGGCGGCGGCGGGCATTGCTGATGAATTTTTCGTCAAAGCTGCGGCGATTGGCTCCTTTGAGCACCATTTCGCCCTGCTTTAAGAGTATCAT
>JAVVOA010000178.1:0-552 GCA_036656515.1 Oscillospiraceae bacterium
ATTGCGGCAATGTGATCACCTATGCAGACAACAAGGGCGTACCCGTCTCCTGCTGCGGCGAGACCATGGCAGAGCTGATTCCCGGCACTGTGGAGGCTTCTGCTGAGAAGCACATCCCCGTGGTCACCGGCGATGGCAAACACGTCGTCGTCACCGTCGGCGCGGTGGAGCATCCCATGACCGATGCCCACTTCATCAAGCTCATCGTCATCGAAACCCGTCAGGGCAGCCAGTGGAAACAGCTGACTCCCAGCGACAAGCCCGTCGCCACCTTCGAGCTGACCGAGGGCGACGCACTGGTCGCCGCCTACGCTTACTGCAACCTCCACGGACTTTGGATGGCATAAACGGGGCTGAGTACGCGCGGGGCTGAGTACGCGGCTTTTTGAAAAAAGCCTGGCAAAAACTTTTGTGAGAGTTTAGATAGGGCTACACCATTCTATCCAGAAACGGACAAAGGGGCGGATCATATCCGCCCCTTTGTTTTATTCAAATAGCGATATACGGGTAGCCTTCTGGAAAATGGACGCAGGGTCGGATACCATCCGACCC
>JAVVOA010000179.1:0-546 GCA_036656515.1 Oscillospiraceae bacterium
AATCCCCAGAGAGGAGGCCGCCTTGGGCATTGCGGACGGCAGTACCCGAGAAATTGCCATTCTGTCTAGGGTTGGAAAACCGGTGAGTTTTCTGGTGACGGAACTTGCACCTCTGCCCTACGGCGGGGTACGCATTACCCTTTCACGCAGAGATGCTCAAGAACTGGCACTGCGCCACGCTTTGGAAACACTGACTCCCGGCGATATCATTCCCGCCACCGTCACCCATTTAGAACCCTTTGGTGCCTTTGTGGACATCGGGTGCGGCGTACCGTCTATGATTGGCATCGAAAATAGTTCGGTGTCCCGTCTCCCCCACCCGGATCAGCGTTTTTTTCTGGGGCAGGAGATTTTTACCGCCGTGTTGGGCATTGACCGTGACAAAAATCGCGTTCTACTCACCCACAAGGAACTGCTGGGCACTTGGCTGGAAAATGTGAATCTCTTTTCCCCCGGCATGACAGTACCCGGCTATGTGCGTGGCGTCAAGGAATATGGGCTTTTCATCGAGCTGGCACCCAACCTCTCCGGCCTTGCGGAGGTACG
>JAVVOA010000180.1:0-543 GCA_036656515.1 Oscillospiraceae bacterium
CCGGAGAGCACCCTGATCATGCTGGTGAGCGCCTTGGCAGGCTACGATCACACCATGAACGCCTACCAAGAGGCGGTTCGAGAGCGTTACCGCTTTTTCAGCTTCGGGGATGCCATGTTCATTTCAAATTAAATTCACTTAAAGGAGATATGAATGTACCAACTTATCAAACAGGAAGGCGCTGCCAGACGAGGCACCTTTACCACCGTTCATGGAACGGTGCAAACTCCCGCATTTATGAATGTGGGCACCTCGGCGGCTATTAAGGGGGGAATTTCCTCCATCGACTTGGCAGAAAGCCTGAAATGTCAGGTGGAGCTGTGCAATACCTAC
Organism: Oscillospiraceae bacterium; assembly: GCA_036656515.1. Taxonomy (GTDB): domain Bacteria; phylum Bacillota; class Clostridia; order Oscillospirales; family Oscillospiraceae; genus Oscillibacter. The sequence goes on from JAVVOA010000180.1 coordinate 334, forward strand.
CACCTGCATGTGCGTCCCGGGGACGAGGTGATCCGCCAGATGGGCGGACTGCATGCCTTTATGAACTGGGATCGCCCCATCCTCACCGACAGCGGCGGCTTTCAGGTTTTCTCCCTCTCCAAGCTGCGCAGCATTGAGGAGGAGGGTGTTACCTTCAACTCCCATGTGGACGGTAAGCGCATCTTTATGGGGCCGGAGGAGAGTATGCAT
>JAVVOA010000181.1:0-541 GCA_036656515.1 Oscillospiraceae bacterium
GACGATTTGCAGATCAAATCGCTGGTGGAGCGGGTGGCGCAGGGCGGCATTGCCGAGGTCATTATGGCCACCAATCCGGACACCGAGGGGGAGACCACCGCCCTCTACATCGCCCGCCTATTAAAGCCCTTTGCCGTGCGGGTCACCCGTCTGGCCTATGGCATCCCCATGGGGGGACATCTGGAATTTGCCGACGATGCCACCCTCATGCGGGCATTGGAGGGTCGGCGGGACATCTGAACGCCCGCCAATCCAAGGGACAGATTGCAGCAAAACTTCCCAAAAAAGGAACCGCTCCGTGTGGAGCGGTTCCTTTTTCATAGCTGTGCTTTCCGGGGCTGTGTCCGATTTGAATACGCAAAAGTTTCGCCAGGCCTTTTCAAAGGCCGCGTATCCTATCCCCCGCGCGTACCTGTCCCCGCGCGTAGCCTGTCCCCGTAAGCCTGTCCCCTGCTCTACTTGTTCCCCTGGGCGACAGCCACGGCGACGGCGACGGTCGCGCCCACCATGCCGTTGTTGCCCCTCCCCAACAAGCCCAACA
>JAVVOA010000182.1:0-536 GCA_036656515.1 Oscillospiraceae bacterium
GACTGCGTTTCCACAAAGGGCAAAATCGGAAATCTTCGCCCGGGGGCAAGGCTTGAGCATTTGGGCGGCTACGACGGAACCACAGTGGAGCAAACCTTTGAGGTTCCCTCCGGTGGCTTCGGCGGCGTCAGCTTCGAAACCGAGGAGGAGCTTCGCCACCGCTTTTTCAAGGAAATGCACGGCGTCCACACCGCCGTCACGGCGGAGGATTACGAGGCTGTTGCAAAGTCCGTGCCGGGTCTGTCCATCCACAAGGTAAAAGCCGTAGTTTTTCCAAAGGAAAACCTTGTAAAATTTGTGATTAAGCCTTATAATGAACTGGAACGCCCTGAGCTTTCACCGCTCTACCTAAAACAAATCTCCGCATACCTGGAAAACAAGCGAATGCTGACCACCCGCATCGACCTTGTTTCCCCGGTTTATGTTTGCTTCAACATCTATGCAAAGCTTGTAATCAAGCCCAATTACCCCGACGCGGCGGAAAAAATCGAAGCCCTCCTCCGTGAGCGCTTGGACTATGTCACAAGCGATGTTCC
>JAVVOA010000183.1:0-256 GCA_036656515.1 Oscillospiraceae bacterium
TTCGTCTACAGCCTTTATCACGGCGCAGATGAACAACAAAAATTGCAGATCATCCTGCGGGGACTTGCCAGGGTGCAAAAGGTTGACACCAGTATCAGTGGAAAGCGACCAGTTGTTGTGCTTGCCACTGCCGTTAAGGCGCATAAAAGGCTTTTCATGCAACAAACAGACAAGATCGTGCTTGAGGGCGATTTTTTTCATAAGCTCCATGGTGAGCTGATTGTGATCCGTGGCGGTATTTGCGTCCGTATATATG
>JAVVOA010000183.1:280-531 GCA_036656515.1 Oscillospiraceae bacterium
CGCGCGGCTGTATTGTGCCATAGTAATGGTCGTCCAACTCCTGACCCTTTGGCGGCTTTGCGCCAAATAGAGTGCGGGAACAAAACAGCAGATCGCGCCGCTTATCAAATAGTGATTTCTCAACAAGAAAATACTCCTGCTCGGAGCCAACGCATGGGATAACACGGTTAACATCGTTGTGCCCGAACAGGCGCAGTATACGGCAGGACTCGCGGCTGATAAGATCCATGGAACGCAGCAAGGGGGTTTTT
>JAVVOA010000184.1:0-531 GCA_036656515.1 Oscillospiraceae bacterium
TTTCGTCAGGGCGACACCATTCTATCGAAAAACGGACAAAGGGGCGGATGATATCCGCCCCTTTGCTTGATTGGAAAGTATATACGATAGCCGGTTGTGAATTGACGTAGGGTCGGATACCATCCGACCCTACTGCTCTTTGCCCTCATATTTTCAGTCCGATGCAAACGGAAAGCCCACCATAACCGGAACATGAAAGTTTTTGTCCAACTTTTTTCAAAAAGTTGGCGTAACCATCGTAACCATCGTACCCCGGGGGTGCAAAAAGAGGGACTGTTGCAATACGCAACAGTCCCTCTTTCAAAAGCGTTTTGGGGGATGAATTTACTTCATCTCGACCTTGCCGCCGGCCTCTTCGATCTGCTTGACCATGGCCTCGGCATCGTCCTTGGAGATGCCTTCCTTCAGGGTCTTGGGGGTGCCTTCGACAGCAGCCTTAGCTTCTGCCAGGCCCAGGCCGGTGATCTCGCGGACGATCTTGATGACCTTGATCTTGCTTGCAGCGTCAAAGCCGGTCAGAACAACGTCAAA
>JAVVOA010000185.1:0-520 GCA_036656515.1 Oscillospiraceae bacterium
TCCAGAACGGTCCTTGCGGCTCGCTGCCCATGAAGACGTTTTGCGCCACCGTCATGTTCTTTGCCACGCTCAGTTCCTGGTAGATCAGGTTGATGCCCAGGGCGCGGGCCTCGCCCGGGTTGCGGATGCGGATCGGTTTACCGTCGAGAATGATTTCACCGGCATCCGGCGTGTACACGCCCGAGAGGATCTTCATCAGGGTGCTCTTGCCGGCGCCGTTTTCGCCCATCACGGCATGGATTTCGCCGCTGCGCACCGTCAGGTGCACGCCGCGCAGCGCGCGCGTGGCGCCAAAGCGCTTCTCGATGCCGCGCATTTCAAAAATAATATCGTCGCTCATGACTGTCCTTCCTTGCTTTTGAAACTGTTGCCCGCCCTTGGGCCAGGGCCGGGGCGGGCAACACGTGGTTCAGGTCAGGCAGATCAGTTCTTTACCCAGCCCGTGTAGGTGGCGACGTTTTCCTTGGTGATGGCCGGGGTCGGCAACAGCACCATGGTCTGTTTCGGCGTGCGGCCGTTC
>JAVVOA010000186.1:0-259 GCA_036656515.1 Oscillospiraceae bacterium
GGATATTCCTCGTGGAGGGCATTTGCACCGGGGGCCATGGACTGCTCCGGGGTTAAGTAGACGGGATATTCCTCATAGGTCACTTTAATCGCCGCCAACGCCCGCTCGGCGGAAATCACGTCCTCCGCCACCACCACGGCGATATCGTCCCCGTAAATCCGCACCCGATTGGTGAGCAGTTTGCGGTCGGACACGTCCTGATGGGCCAGCTCCACGCTCCAGGGATGGCCCGGGGTGGGGTACTGAATGTCCGGCGCGT
>JAVVOA010000186.1:269-519 GCA_036656515.1 Oscillospiraceae bacterium
CTGCCGCTGTGGTATCAATGGATGTGACGGTGCCGTTGGCGATGGTGCTGTGTAAAATTTTCGCCACCAGCATGGGGCCCTCGTGGAAATCGTCTGTATATTTCGCCCGCCCTGTCACCTTGTCATAAGCGTCCACGCGGACGATGGCTCTTCCTACTTCTGCCATTTTGCCTGCCTCCTTCAAAAAACAGTCATATTGCCTAAATTTCTGTGCCACCATCATACCACAAGCCAACGAAATGTTCAAGAA
>JAVVOA010000187.1:0-517 GCA_036656515.1 Oscillospiraceae bacterium
TTGATGTAAATTTCCCCCACAATCCCCACCTTGGGCTTCCGCTCACCGGTGACGGGTACGGCGAGAAAGGTCTCAATAATCCGGTCAAAATTGGCCACCATGCTATTGTAGGAGAGACCCTTGCCGCTGTTCATTCCCGCCAAAAGCCAGTCCATGCAGGAGGCGATGGCCTGGTCAGCTGTGCCGGGGGTCACCTCGTAGGGTCGGACTTGATTGGCCACATTCATAATCATATCGCCGTACATCAGGGCGAAAATCGCCTTCCGCAAAAAGGAGACTGTGAGGGAGAACCCCGGGTTTTTCTCCAGCCCGGAGAGGTTCACGGAGATCACGGGGATGTACGCCATATCCGCCTTTTCGAGGGCTTTGCGGAGCAGGTGGATGTAGTTGGAGGCGCGACAGCCGCCGCCGGTTTGTGTAATCACCAGCGCCACCTTGTGCTGATCGTACTTGCCGCTTTTTACCGCGTCAAGGAGCTGCCCGATGACCAGCAGGGCGGGGTAGCAGGTGTCGTTGT
>JAVVOA010000188.1:0-512 GCA_036656515.1 Oscillospiraceae bacterium
GTGGCGGCAGAATCCCTGCCCCCATGCACAGCCTGAAAAATTAACAGAGACGGCAGGGGCAAAAAGCCCCTGCCGTTTTTTTAGTGAACCTCTGTTTTTCCCTTTGAAAACAGGTTTGAATGTGCTATACTTGTCCCAACAAAATAAAGGAGGGGTTTTCCATGATTTCTGTTGATTTATCCAGCCTGAACCCTGCGCTTAACAAGGATTATTTCGCCAAATATGAGCCCGCTCTGGCGGACGCCCGCAAAAAACTCTCAGACGGCAGCGGTGCCGGCGGGGAGTACACCGGTTGGGTGGATTTGCCCGTAGACTACGATAAGGGCGAATTTGCCCGCATTTGTCAGGCGGCGGAAAAAATCAAACGGGACTCCAAGGCGCTGGTGGTCATCGGCATCGGCGGCTCTTACTTAGGCGCCCGGGCCGTCATTGAGCTGGTCCAATCCCAGAACTACAATCTGATGCAAAAAGCCACCCCCGACGTGTACTTCGCCGGCAATTCCCTGTCCCCC
>JAVVOA010000189.1:0-509 GCA_036656515.1 Oscillospiraceae bacterium
ATCGATGCCGATGCACAGGAATTGCCTTTATTTTTCAGCGAGGGTGAAGTCAATCAGCTTTACATCAACTTCTGCGATCCGTGGCCGAAAAAGGGGCAGGCAAGTCGGCGTTTGACCCATCGCAATTTCCTGCTGCTCTATCGCAAGGTGCTGTGCGACGGCGGGCAGCTGCATTTTAAGACGGACAACGCGCCGCTGTTTGCCTTTTCGGTGGAGGAGTTCCCCACGGCTGGTTTTGGACTGTCAGAGGTGACGGACGACCTGCATGGGGACGGTGTCTGCGGCGTGATGACCGATTACGAGGCGAAGTTTTACGGCTGCAAGATCCCCATCCACCGCTGCGTGGCCACAAAGGCAGACCTGCCGTCGGGGAGTACGGAGAGTACGGAGAGTACGTCTTCTTTCTTTTGAAAAAGAAAGAAGCAAAGAAAACTTTAATGATCTGATTCAATAGGGCGATTGATTTGAATGAGTAAGGCACATATTTTGATTGGACTGCCAGCAGGGTC
>JAVVOA010000190.1:0-509 GCA_036656515.1 Oscillospiraceae bacterium
CTCCGCCATCCGTGTTATACCCGTATAATTTGCCATCTTTTATACAAACCGTATTCACCGCGCCGCACCGGCGGGCGGTTTCATCCAGCACGTCCATGTAGGGAACCAGTGTCTCCTTGTGGGGCATTGTGGCGTTGAACCCCTGCCACGCTCCCTCTCGGGCGGCCTGTAAAAATGCGGGCAGCTCCCCCGCTGTTACTGGTTTACATAAATATTCTGCGTTCTCCCCCAGTGCCGCCAGCATGGCGGTGTGGAGCCGTGGGGATTTAGAATGTGCCACCGGATCCCCGATGACGCAGAACCGTTTTTTTTCGTCCATGCCCGCTTCACCTCCCGTCAGAAAATCAGTCTCTCCCCTACTGTTTATTGAGAAAATAGTCCATGGCCTGTGTATACCCCAAAAGTCCCTGTCCGCAGATTTGACCCACGCAGGCGGGGGCGGTGACGGAAATTTTGCGGAAGTCTTCCCGGGTCTGAATGTCGGAAATGTGAACCTCAAACACCGGAAT
>JAVVOA010000191.1:0-508 GCA_036656515.1 Oscillospiraceae bacterium
CATAGCCGCACTCAAAAGCAGGAGCATATTAAAGACTATATAGAGATAATAAAAGGCACCCTATTCGGGTGTCTTTTAGTTTTGGTTGGGCTGGCAAGATTTGAACTTGCGGGATGAGGGAGTCAAAGTCCCTTGCCTTACCGCTTGGCTACAGCCCAGTATAAAAAAAGGATTAGGGCAAGAGCGACCCTCTTAATCACCTAATCCCATTTTTGTGTTTGGTGGACCCGAAGAGACTCGAACTCTCGGTCTCTGCGATGCGAACGCAGCGCTTTACCAGCTAAGCTACGGGCCCATCTGTTCTCCCGTTTTTCCATCGCAACGATAAAAATTATAACACTTAGCCGCATTTATGTCAATGGCAAAGCGGTGCTTTTTGTAAACTAAAGAACAAATTCACCTGTTCGTACATCAAACATTCCTTGGTCAGTGATGCGGATTTCCGGGATAACCGGCAATGCCATAAAGCTGAGTGTGGTCAGCGGATCCACGCCGTGGCCCACCCCTG
>JAVVOA010000192.1:0-243 GCA_036656515.1 Oscillospiraceae bacterium
CCCCGCAATAACCGCCTGCGCCCGGAGAACGTCCTGTTAAAGTGCTTTCGGACGGGGGTTCAACTCCCCCCACCTCCACCACGATGAAACCCTGTAGCCGCAATGGCTACAGGGTTTCATTTTATTTGCGATAACCCGCTTATTAACCCGCTTTTATTCTGCGGAGCCGATAGCCTTCTTGAATGCCTGGTACTGTCAAGCTTTATGCGCAAATTGGTTTGCAGCCTCCGATAAACGGCCTTA
>JAVVOA010000192.1:250-504 GCA_036656515.1 Oscillospiraceae bacterium
CTTGAATGCCTCGTCTATATATTGAGCTGCAAGCTCCATATCTCCGGCTTTTTGATGGCCATAGGTGCCCTCGGTGTCCATGTTCTCGCTGTGACCAATGACCATCTTCTTCAGACCATCCGGCATCTCGCAGTTGACGCTGACAAAGGTGTGACGCATCTCATATGGTGTGACACGACCCATGTTGTTGTATGCACAGTATTGATACCAACGCTGCCGAAATCTCTTTTGGATTACAAAATCACCGTCAGAAT
>JAVVOA010000193.1:0-259 GCA_036656515.1 Oscillospiraceae bacterium
CCATAACGATTCATGGGCCGGAGTTGGTGCGTGGTCAATGCGTTTTGGCATCACTCCGGCCCGTCATACCCCTCATGATTGAAGCTTTCCTAGTGTCCACCTCCAGCGTCACGCTGGCCGAGATGGGCGACAAAACGCAGTTGCTTTCCCTGGTTCTCGCGGCCAAATACCGCAAACCCATGCCGATTGTTCTGGGCATTCTGGTAGCCACCCTGGTCAATCACGCCCTGGCCGGTGCCGTGGGCGCCTGGCTTGCGTC
>JAVVOA010000193.1:269-503 GCA_036656515.1 Oscillospiraceae bacterium
ATTCCGGACCAATTCGACGACGAGAGCGTGGGCAGCAACAACCGCTGGGGCATTTTCGGCACCACGGTCATGCTGTTTTTCCTGGCCGAGATGGGCGACAAGACCCAGCTGGCCACCGTGGGACTGGCTGCCAAATATGTAGGCGAATACTTCTGGGTGATTGTGGGCACCACGCTGGGCATGATGCTGGCCAATGCGCCCGTGGTCTGGTGGGGCGACAAGATCACCCAGAAG
>JAVVOA010000194.1:0-502 GCA_036656515.1 Oscillospiraceae bacterium
ACTTCACCTCGCCAAAGGTGAGGCCGCCCTCGGCGGTGTAGCCCACCAGACGCGCGCCTGAAATTTCCTCGGAGCACTCCGCCAGCAGACTTCCGTAACCGGGGGCAAAGAGGTCGTCCGCCGGAAAACTGCCGTCTAAGGTGAAGCCCACGCCGTTGCCCTCTGCCATTTTGAGGACGCCCTCGGCGATGCCGCCACGGCCCACCGCCCATGCGGCGCAGACCTTGCCGGCGGCGGAGAGGGTGCGGAACTCGCCCCACACTGTTTTCAGATTTTCATAGTCGTCATTTTGGGTGGTAAAGAGGTACACCGGGTGCCCCGCGCCCTTGAATTCCGGGGAGCGGACGTTTCCGGCCCGCTCCGGGGCGATGGCAAAGGAGATGAGGGTGGGGGGCACGTCTAAATCTAAGAAGGAGCCGGACATGGAGTCCTTGCCGCCGATGGCCGCCAGACCCAGACCCAGCTGGGCGGAAAACGCGCCCAGTAGTGCGGAAAAGGGCTT